>NZ_JANJES010000001.1:0-355773 GCF_044878465.1 Rothia sp. BD8
AAGGTATCGTGGGGCATGTCGGGGTCTTCCGGATGGGCAGTGTAGGAACTTCCATCATCGGGAGGCCTCGACCCTCACCCAGGCAGCGACGCGCCGGCCGCACCTACCTCCTCGATTACGAAGAGCCAGTTTACGACGCAACGGGCGCTACGCCCTGCTCCTGATTGTAGGTCCCCTCGACCTCCGCAGGAGTGTGGTAACTCAGGACCTCGTGCCTCCGGGTCATGCTCCACCAATGCACCCACCCGTCGTGGCCAGCTCCACGGCCGCGGTGGATTCCCAGACCCGTTTGGAGCGGATCAGCTCAGCCTTGTAGAGGCCAATGACTGTCCCCGGCGAGGGTTTTGTCATAGCTGTCGCCCACAGTGCCCACCGAAGCAGTCACCCCGGCGGCGATGACCGCATCCGGGTAGACCAGACTGACGTACTGGTAGCCTCTGTCGCAGTGGTGGATCAGCCCCTGCCCGTTGCTGCTGGCCCCCGGTGCTCGCCATGTCGTCTTTCAGTTCCAGCAATGGCAGCCGGTCAGTATGCAGCGAAGAGGATACAGACCAGCCGACTATCCGACGGCAGCAGATATCGGTGATGAACGCCGTGTAGGCGAACTCTCCCAGGGTGCGCACGTAGGTGATGTCAGCGACTCACAGCTGGTGGGGCTGTTCAGCAGCGAAGCGGCGTTCGACCATGCCGGACGGTCACCCGGTGCCCCGGTAGGGCGCGGGATGATCAGCTGACGGCCGTGCCTTGCCCCTTCTAGCCCGGCGAGTTTCATCAGTCAGGCGGCCTGGTCCCGGCCGACCTTTTAGCCGGACGGAGCATCGCCTAGTGCATCTTCCTGGCCCCGTAGACGCTGTCGTTGTCTTGGTGGATCCGTTGGAGCTCCTGGATGAGGATCTCGTCGCATCGGGCCCGTGCGGAGCCAGGCCGGGCCTTGGCCGAGCGGTAGCCGATGGAGGTGATGAACCCACATTCCGCCGCACCCACGGTGCGGCAGATGACCCGGACCCCGAATTGATCCAGGTTCTCGTCGATGAACGCGATCACCTCGTCGTGGGGCGGGTGGGTTCCGATGCGAAGAAATCTGAGGTCTTGCGCAGGTTCTCGTCCGCGCGGCGCAACTCGCGGTTCTCTCGGCGCAGCCTGGTGATCTCCTCGGCTTCAGCGGTGCTCAGTCCCGGGGCCTGGCCGTGGTCGATGCGGTCTTGTCTCCACCAGCCCCGCAGGGTGTGGGGTTGAGATCCCGCCGACGGATTCACTGACTGCGGTGCAGGCGCTCCAGGCAGAGCACTGCTCAGCTTGGAGGTGTTCGTCGATGAGCATCACGGCCCGGGTCTTGAATACGGGGCCGTACTTCTGGGGCGTGTCCTGATCCTCCTTGAGGAAGTAGGCCGGAACGGAACACGGGACGCTTCAGAACCTCGTGCGCAGAAGCATCTGGGTGGCAGCGCCCTCGATCCACCAGTTCCGTGCAGCCACCGTCAGCGCTCGACCCCACCGTCCAGTAAGGTAATGGTAGGGTACATGGGTCGCGCACTGGAGATCGGGAACGGGGGCGACGTGATCGTTAGGGGTGGGCGTCAGCGGGGCAACTTGCTGCCTAAGCTGGATGAATATGGTTGTATCGGGTGAGGTGGGGATGCAGTGCAGTTCGTGACCCCGCAGGACGATGAATTCAAGTGAAAAGATTCAAGAGTAGAGTTGAGCTGGCCTTATTCACCGTCGCAATAATTTTCGGGGCGTGTGCACTGATCTTCGCATTCACGGCTCCTGTTAATAATATATTTAATTATTCTGCAGAATGCACGCCCGTAAATAAGCGCGTTACCTATGCTAGGGGTAATGATGGGCCGACCGCCTGGGGTAAATCCTCTTTGAATTTGGAGACCAAAGAGTGTGGGGGTATATCGATCAATCAAAATATTTGGGGAGATAGTCCGGACAGGTTGCAATATAGAATAAAATTGAACAAGACCTATAGGATGGTCTGGATTACGTCAGGTTCCCTGGCGGTTCGAAGGATGTGGTGAACATCTACAGGTAGCTCGTTCGAATCGCAAAAATGTGGCGTTTGCCGTGAGTACGAACTCGCAAAAAATTGATATGCAGGCCACGATCAGTCGCTCAGTCCTCGGTGTGTGGCTGCGTCATCTGGAAGACCTCTTCGCTCATCCGTTCCTGGCCAGGGCGGAACCTCCCCGGCGCTTCGGTGCCCCACCAGCAGGCGGGGTGCGGCCGCATCCAGTACCGTAGGGGGCATGGCTCGCACACAAGAGATCGCGGATGGGATCTACCTGATCGCCACGGATGACTACCGGCTCAACTCCGGGCTGGTCGTCGGGGCGGACAAGGCCATGGTCATCGACACCGGGGCCGGGCCCCGCCAGGGCGCGGAGATCTTCCGGGCCGCCCGGCGCATCACGGACCTGCCCTTCGTCGTCGTCAACACCCACGCCCACTACGACCACATCTTCGGCAACGCCGTGTTCGCCGCGGACGGCGTCACGGACTTCTGGGCCCACCCCAAGGCCGTGCGGGCCATGACCCGCTACGCGGACCGGCAGCGCAGCTTCGTGGAGACCCTCGAACCCGAGATGGCCCACCACCAGGGCCCCAACACGGACATCATCCTGCCCACCCGCATGCTCCCCGGAGACGGCGGCCGCGCCTCCTTCACCCGCGTGGACCTCGGCCACCGCGCCGTCACCCTCTTCTACCTGGGCCTCGGGCACACCGACAACGACGTCCTCGCCGGGGTGGACGAGGTCCTGTTCACCGGCGACGTCGTCGAGCAGGGCGCGGACCCCGCCTTCGACGACTCCTTCCCCGACATGTGGGTGCAGGTCCTGCAGACCGTCGCCGGCCTGGACCGGTACCGCGTGTTCGTCCCCGGCCACGGCCTGCCCGTGGAGCGCACCTTCGTGCAGCGCCAGGCCGAGACCATGCGCGAAGCCATCAACCGCATCGAAGCCTCCGCCGCCAACCCCCTGGCCGGGCCCACCACCGCCGCCATGTACAAGCTGCCCTACGAAGCCGGGGTCACCCGCGTGCTCCTGGACCGGCTCGAATGGCTCAGATCCCAGGGCCTCACCGGGGACGCGCTCGTCGCCGAGGAGACCCCGGAAGGCGCCACCGGCCCCATCACCCGCGGCGAACAGGTCTGAGCCCCGGTCAGTCTGAGCCCCAGGGCCTTCCGAGCCCGCCCGTGGGGGAGGGGTCAGTACGTCCAGACCTTGGTGTACGCCCGCTCCACCGGGGCGCGCAGACCGCCCCGCAGGAAGCACACGATCAGCGCGGTGCACAGCATCCCCACCGCCCCGATCAGGCACAGGCTGCCCAGCAGGGCCGCCCCCGGGTAATGCTGATACGTGGACACCAGGTACGTCACCAGCGCGGTGAACCCCAGGAACAGCCCGAAGATCGTGAACAGCGGGATCACCAGCAGCCCCGTGAAGCGCGTGCCGGACTCATCCCGGTTCTCCGCGGGCAGGAAGCGCAGCACCAGCATCCCCAGGATGGTCCACGCCGAGACCAGGAAGATCGCGGCCACCACATCCGCCGGGCGGTGCCACCCGTTGATCACCGTGGCCACCCCCGTGACCACCGCGAACGCGCACATCAGGATCGCCAGCCCCGGACGCCACCGGCGCGGAGCCGCCAGGAACAGGGCCGAGCCGGCCGCCATCGCGAACGTCGTGTGCCCGGAGGGCAGGGAGTTCAGCACCGCATCCTGGATGCCCAGATTCGGCTTGACCAGGGTGGACTTCAGCAGCTGCGCGCTGCCGTTGGCGCCCACCGCCACCAGCACCCCCACCAGGGCGGGGGCGAAGCGGTGACGCCGGAACAGCACGATGAGGATCCCCGCCACCGCCAGACCCGCCGAGATCGCCGGCAGGGCGTTGAGCAGGGAGGAGGACTGCGCGGTGTAGCGCTGCAGCCGGTTGCTGACCTCCGCCAGCGCCGTCTCGTCGATCTGCTGACCGGCGCTGAGATGCAGGAACAGCTCGATGGTGGCCCACAGCCCCGCGATCATCAGCCCCACACCCAGCAGGTGCCGGATCACGGTCCCGACGCCGGGTCGCCGGGCCGGAGTGGGATCCTCCGGGGGCAGGGCGGAGGCGGCGGAGACGGGGGCAGGTCCCATGGGATTCGTCGCCGTTCACCGCCCGTCATCTCTCGCGTGCCGCAGTTGCCTGCGATCCCGCGCGCCGGCGGACGGCGGGGGATCGACCGGAGTCGATCCTGTCAGCACAACCTCACTGTTCCGGGCGTTTTCCCTGGACGTTTCCTGAATGGGGCGGATGGGGGACGATGGGACCATGAGCACCCCCGTCGACGACGCACCCGAACCCGCCCTGCCCGCCCTGCCGGAGATCCTCGAGACCGCGCGGGTGGTGAGCCTGCCGCTGTCCGTGCGCTTCCGCGGCGTCACCCACCGGGAGGCCGTGCTGTTCCGGGGGCCCGCCGGCTGGGGGGAGTTCTGCCCCTTCCTGGAATACGGGCCGCAGGAGTCCTCCCGGTGGCTGGCCTGCGCCATCGAGATGGCCTGGCGCGAACCACCCGCCCCGGTGCGCACCACCGTGCCCATCAACGCGACCGTGCCGGCCGTGCCCCCGGAGCAGGTGGCCCCGGTGCTGGACCGCTCCCACGGGCGGGTGCGGGAGGTCAAGGTCAAGGTCGCCGAGCGCGGCCAGAGCCTCGCCGAGGACCTCGCCCGCCTGCGCGCCGTGCGCGAGGCCGCCCCCCAGGCCGTCATCAAGACCGACGCCAACGCCGGCTGGACCCATGAGCAGGCCCTGGCCGCACTGGAGGCCTTCGAGGAGTTCTCCCCGGCCTACGCCGAGCAGCCCGTGGCCGGGATCGACGGCCTGGCCCGCCTGCGTCAGGAGGCCCGACGCCGCGGCCTGAGCACCCCCATCGCCGCCGACGAGTCCGTGCGCAAGGAGACGGACCCGCTGGAGGTGGCCCGGCGGGGCGCGGCCGACCTGATCGTGGTCAAGGCGGCCCCGCTGGGCGGGGTGCGCGCGGCCCTGCGGGTGATCCGGCAGGCCGGGCTGCCCGCCGTCGTCAGCTCCGCCCTGGAATCCTCCGTGGGCATGGCCGCGGGACTCGCCCTGGTCGCCGCCTTGCCGCAGCTGCCCCACGCCTGCGGTCTGGGCACCGCCTCCCTCTATGCCGAGGACCTGGTGGAGAACCCCCTCATCCCGCGCGACGGCGAGCTGCCCGTCACGCGACCCGCCCCGGAGCAGCATCTGCTGGCGCGCCACGAGGTGACGGGACAGCGGCGCGAGTGGTGGCTGGAGCGCACCCGCGCCGCCTACGAGGCGCTGCGCGCGCGCCGCGAGGCGGATTGAAGCGGAACCGGGCCCGGGAGAAACGCATGCCGCGGTCAGAGTGCACTCAGTGCAGAGCATCACGAACCACCGGGGTGACCGGGGGCCGATGCCGGGGGTAGTGTTCTCTGAGCCTGCGGGACACTGCGCCCCGCGCCCGCCGCCCTCACGCGCCGCGGGCCCCAGCACCACCCACGGTCAGGAACTGCATGTCGAACTACCAGGGCCGGCACGTCGCGGCAGACGCCGCACACGAGTCAGCCACCCACCACACCCCGGGCGCCGGGGCCGGCACCGGAACCGGCACGGCCGCCGTCATCGCGGCCGACGCCGCCGGGACCGCCCGACCGGCCAGCGGGCACCTGCCCGCCGTCGCCCCGCACGCCGAGAAGTCCGGCGGCGGGAAAGCCGGCAGTGGGAAGGCAGACGGCGGGACGGGGGCGCAGCCCAAGGCCTCGGCCGTGATGTCCCAGCGCCAGATCATGCTCGTGATGGTCGGGCTGATGTCCGGGATGTTCCTGGCCTCCCTGGACCAGACCATCGTCGGCACCGCGATCCGCACCATCGGCGATGACCTGCACGGGCTGGATCAGCAGGCGTGGGTGACCACCGCGTACATGATCACCTCCACGATCTCCACGCCCATCTACGGCAAGCTCTCCGACGTGTTCGGGCGCCGACCCCTCTACATCTTCGGCATCGGCGTGTTCATCGTGGGCTCGCTGCTGTCCAGCTTCTCCACGTCGATGATCATGCTCGCCGGGTTCCGCGCCTTCCAGGGCATCGGCGCCGGGGCCCTGATGTCCCTGCCGCTGGCGATCATGGGCGACATGCTCGCCCCGCGGGAGCGGGCCAAGTACCAGGGGTACTTCCTGGCCGTGTTCGGCATCTCCTCGGTGCTCGGTCCGCTGTTCGGCGGGATCTTCGCCGGCTCCGCCCAGATCCTGTGGATCCCGGGCTGGCGCTGGGTCTTCCTCATCAACGTGCCCATCGGCGTGATCGCCCTGGCCCTGGTCATCGCGTTCCTGCACCTGCCGCGCCTGGGCGAGCACGAGAAGCCGCGCATCGACTGGTGGGGTGCGGCCGCCGTGATCACCGCCCTGCTGCCGCTGCTGCTGGTGGCCGAGCAGGGTCGGGACTGGGGCTGGGACTCCGCCGGGGCGATCACCTGCTACGTGATCGGCGCCGTCGGCATCGCCGCCTTCGTGCTGATCGAGGCGAAGATGGGCCCGGATGCGATCATCCCGCTGAAGCTGTTCCGCTCCGGGACCTTCTCCATGGCCACCGTGCTGGGCTTCCTCGTGGGCTTCGCGATGTTCGGCGCGATGATGACGATCCCGCTGTACCTGCAGATCGTCGTCGGGCTGACCCCCACCGAATCCGGGTTCGCGACGCTGCCGATGGTCGGCGGCATCATGCTCTCCTCGATCATCTCCGGTCAGATCGTGGCCAAGACCGGCCGGTACCGGATCTTCCCGGTGATCGGCACGTTCATCACCGCGATCGGCTACTACCTGCTGACCTTCATGACCATCGACCTGCCGGTGTGGTTCCTGATGCTCGGGATGTTCTTCATCGGCCTGGGGCTGGGTCAGCTGATGCAGTCCCTGACCCTGGCCTCCCAGTCCTCGGTGGCCCCGCGGGACATGGGGGTGGCCACCAGCTCCTCGACCTTCTTCCGCCAGATCGGCGGAACCCTGGGCACGGCGGTGCTGCTGTCCGTGCTGTTCACGGCGATGCCCACCAACATCTCCCACGCGATGGGCGACGAGGGCGATCTGCGCTCCGCCCTGAACGCAGCCCTGGACCCGTCCGTGGCGGGCAAGGCGGAGAACGCCGGGGTGATGGAGAAGATCTGGGATCCCATCACGGACCCGGTGAAGAAGCAGGTGCAGTCCCAGCTGGATCAGGCGGTGCAGCAGGCGGAGCAGCAGCTGCCCGCCGGTGCCCCCGATGCCGCGAAGCAGCAGGTGCTGCAGGCCGTGGCCGAGAAGGCCGAGGCGTCGGTGGATGGGGACACGGTGAGCGTGAACTGGTCCGATGAGTCCCAGCGGGAGCACTGGGTGGATGAGCTGGCCCCGAAGCTGGCCGATCAGATCCGCAGCTCCTCGGATGACATGGGCAGCAGCGCCGGTTCCAGCACGAGCGACACCTCCTATCTCAACGGGGCCGACGCCGCCCTGACCCGGCCGTTCATGAAGGGCTTCAACGATTCGGCGCGCACCATCTACTGGGTGGGCTTGGGCGTGATCCTCGCGGCCTTCGTGCTCTCCTGGTTCTTCCGGGTGCCGCCGCTGAGCCAGCGCTCCGGCCTGCAGTCCCAGGCCGACGACGCCGCCTCCGCCGAAACCCGCGCGGCCGAGGGTGGCCGTACCGAGGGTGGCGGGACCCAGGCGTAGGTCTAGGCCCTAGGGCGAGGGCGGGGCCGGGCCTAGGTCCGGCCCCCGGGCCTGGGGCGAGAACTGGGAGCAGGTCCAGGCTGGGGTAGGCCTAGAAGGCGCAAGCCTTCGGCCGCCGCCCGGGCAGGCCGGTTCGGTAGGTCCGTCCGACCGGCCGCGGCGGCTGTGACCCTCACGGGCCGACCGCTTTCCGCTGCCACGGTCGGCCCGCCGTCGTGGCGACCTCGCCGTCGCGGGGCAGCGGGGGCCGCTGCGCCGCCGAGGAGCGGTGCGACTGAGCCGCCGGCGGGAGGGGAGGCGTCACCTGAATTTTCAACAGGCACCCCCTCGATGTGTTGTTCGCGGTTTCCTGAAAATTCAGCTACGCCCGCGCCAGCTGAATTTTCAACTCCCCCACAGGCCTTCCCCCCCCCCGTGCCTGCTGAATTTTCAAGGGCCCGGCCGGATGACTCCCGTCGCCGGCGCTGAAAATTCAAGCCTCTCGCAGGAGATTCCCCGTCGCGGGAACTGAAAATTCAAGCGTCGTCGAGGAAACTGAAATTTCAAGAGTTTCGGAAGATCATCTCTGCCTCCAGGACGTTGAAATTTCAAGAGTTTCTGCGGGTCATTTCCCGTTGGCGGTGCTGTAATTTCAGGCGGTCCGCAGGGTGCAGCCTGCCGAGCCTGCTGAAATTTCAAGAGGACGGAGACCGCGGATCTGGGGCGCGGCGTCGAGGCATCCGACGTCGGCGGGGCGGCGGCGATGGGAGGACGGGGCAATGGAAGGCCGGCGGAAGAGGTCGATGCCAGGGGGAAGATGGTGGGCGTCGTCGGGCGGGGTGCGGGCCCGCGTAAACTGGCGCGGGTGACCCCTGAAGCCGAGCCCGCCCCCGATCAGCGTCCCGACGCGTTCCTCACCGCCGTCTCCGTCCTGGACTCGCTGATCCGCGCGGGGATGCGGCACGCGGTGATCGCCCCCGGCTCCCGGTCCGCGCCCCTGGCCTACGCGCTGGCGGCCGCCGCCGACGCCGGGGCGTTGCAGGTGCACGTGCGCATCGACGAGCGCACCGCCGGCTTCACCGCCCTGGGCCTGGCCAAGGCCACCGGCGCGCCTGCGGCGGTGGTGACCACCTCCGGCACCGCGGTCGGGGAGCTGCTGCCGGCCGTCATGGAAGCCCACCACACCGAGGTCCCCCTGGCCGTGCTCAGCGCGGACCGGCCCCCGCGGCTGCGCGGCACCGGCGCCAACCAGACCACGGACCAGCCCGGCATCTTCGGCACCCACGTGCGGGTCGGCGTGGACCTCACCGACTACCCCGAGCAGACCCCCGGCCCGCAGACCGCCGGATTCACCGACGCCCTCGCCGCCCTGACCGGTCGCGACCCCGAGGACTGGGCCCAGCCCTCCCTGCGGCCTCGCGGCCCCGTGCAGATCAACTGCGCCTTCGACGAGCCCCTGCACCCGAACCGGCGCATGCGCCAGATCCTGCGCGCCTGGGCCGACGGCGTGACCGACCTCGAGCCCGAGCCCGCCCCCACGCTGCCGGACCCGACCCTCGAGGCCGTCGTGGCCGACGCCGCGCGCCCCCCGGCTGCGCGCTCGACGAACCCGGTGACCGCCGGTCGGCGGCCGGAGCCCCAGGACCGGCCAGAACTCCAGAACCAGCCCGGGCCCCAGGGTCGGCCCGCGGCAGACGAGGGGGCGGCCGCGGGGAACAGAGCCTCGGGGGAGACCCCGGAGCGGCCCGCCGATATGCTGCGGCGCAGCGTCGTCATCGCCGGGGACGGGGCCGGTCCGCTGGCCCGGGACTTCGCCGAGGCCCAGGGGCTGCCGCTGCTGGCCGAACCGTCCTCGAACGCCCGAAGCGGGACCCACGCCATCGGCGCCTACCGGGTGCTGCTGGGTGAGGAGAGCCTCGGCGGGCGGATCGAGCGGGTGGTGCTCTTCGGTCGGCCCACCCTCTCCCGGCCGGTCACCCGCCTGCTCGCCGACCCGCAGACCGACGCCGTGATCTACCTGCCCCGCCCCGTGGCCTGGGCCGACCCGCGCCGTCGCCCCGAGATGCCCGTGCGCACCCTCGCGGAGGCCGCGGCCTTCGCCGGCACCGGGGAACCGGGCTGGCTACGGGCCTGGCGAGACGCCGACGCCGCCCTGGCCGCCCGGATCGAGCGGCTGGCCGCCGCCGGGCAGCTCCCCACCGGGCCCGCCGTCGCCGCGGCCGTGACCCGGGCCTGCGAGCAGGACGGGTCGACGCTGGTCCTGGGCTCCTCCAACCTCGTGCGCGACGCGGATCTCGCCCCCGCGCCCGACCGCGCCCTGACGGGGGTGTGGGCCAACCGGGGCCTGGCCGGGATCGACGGCACCGCGGCCACCGCCACCGGCATCGGCCTGGGCCTGGGCGTCCCGGTCCGCCTGCTCGTCGGGGACCTCACCTTCCTGCACGACCTCGGCTCCCTGAACCTCGGGCCCCGCGAGGCGCGCCCGCGCCTGCAGATCGTGGTGTTCAACGACGACGGCGGCGGCATCTTCACCACCCTGGAGCACGGGCAGGTCGCCGAGGATCAGGGGTGGGCCGACGCCGTCGAGCGCTTCTTCTCCACCCCGCACGGGGCGGACCTGGAACACCTGGTGCGCGGCTTCGGCCACCGCTACGTCCGCGCCGATGACGTCGCCGCCCTGCGCGCGGCCCTGCGGGAGCCGGAGGAGGGGATCGAGGTCATCGAGGTGCGCGGCTCCCGGGCGGACCTGCGCCCCTTCCACGACGCCCTGGCCCACCCTGCCTGACCCCGCACCCGCGTCTGACCGGCCCGGCCCTGCCCCCGCCGGGGACCGGCCCGCCCCGCCTGACCCGACACCGCAGACACGGCGAGAGCCCCGGACCCTTCTGGATCCGGGGCTCTCGCCGTCCCGCGCGCGCAGGACTCGCCGGGTCAGGCCCTTGCGGCCTTCTGCTTCTCGCCCTGGGCGTCATCCTGGGCCGCCTTCTGGGCCAGGTGCTCGTCCCGACCCTCCAGCTTCCGCTCCAGGCCGGCACCCTCCACGTCCACGTTCGGCAGGATGCGGTCCAGCCACTTCGGCAGCCACCAGGCCTTCTCACCCAGCAGGTGCAGCAGCGCCGGGATCAGGGTCATGCGCACCACGAAGGCGTCCAGCAGCACCCCGAAGGCCAGGCCGAAGCCGATGGGACGGATCATCGTCAGCTCGGAGAACACGAAGCCGCCGAACACGCTGAGCATGATGATCGCCGCGGCCACCACCACCCGGGCCGAGTGGTTGTACCCGCGCACCACGGCCGAACGCGCGTCCGCCCCGTGCACGTAGGCCTCGCGCATCCCGGAGACCAGGAACATCTGATAGTCCATGGCCAGGCCGAACAGGATACCCACCAGCAGGGTCGGCAGGAAGGACAGCACCACGGACGGGTCATGCACCCCGACCACCGGGCCCAGCCAGCCCCACTGGTAGATAGCCACGACCCCGCCGAAAGCCCCCAGCAGGGAGAACAGGAAGCCCAGGGTCGCGGTCAGCGGCACCAGGATGGACCGGAACACCAGGATCAGCACCAGGAAGCTCAGCCCCAGCACGATCCCGATGTACTTGGGCAGGGCCTCGGCCAGGATCGAGGAGATGTCGATGTTGCCGCCGGTCTGTCCGGTCACCCCGAGGCTGACGTCCTCGTCCTTCTCCGTCTGCGCGGACAGATCCCGCAGCCGGTTGACCAGATCCACCGTGGACTGCGCGCTGGGCCCCTCCTTCGGGGTCACCTGGTACACGGCCACGGAGCGGTCATCGGAGATCCCCGCCGGGACCACGGAGACGACGTCGTCCTGCTTCTTCAGCTCATCGGCCACCGCGAGCTCCTTGTCCTGCGCGGCCGTCTCATCCAGGCCGTCCGGCAGCTGCCCGACCACGAGCACGAAGCCGTTGGCCCCGGCCCCGAACTCGTCCTTTATGGTCTGGTACGCGCGGTACTGGGTGGAGTCCTCGGGCTCGGTGGAGCCGTCCGGCAGGCCCAGGCGCATCGAGGCGGTGGGGATCGCGAGGACCCCCAGCAGCACGATCGCGCCCAGCCCGGCCAGCACCGGGTGCCCGGTGACGAATCCGGCCCAGCCGCGGGCCTCGGATTCGCTGCGTCGCTGCGCGTGCTTGCCGCCGGTGCCCTGGTACCAGGTGCGCTCGGTGCGGTTGAGCACCCGGGTGCCCACCAGGCCCAGCATCGCCGGGGTGAAGGTCACGGATACCAGCACCGCGATCACCACGCACAGGGCCGCGGTGGTTCCCATCACGCCCAGGAACGGGATCCCGATGACGTTCAGGGCCAGCAGCGCGATGACCACGGTGGTGCCGGCGAACACCACGGCGTTGCCGCTGGTCCCGGCGGCCACGCCCACGGACTCGTGCAGCTCCATGCGCTCGCGCAGGTTGCTCCGGTGCCGGTTGAGGATGAACAGGGAGTAGTCGATGCCCACGGCCAGGCCCAGCATCATCCCGAGCATCGGGGTGACCTGCTGGATGTCGATGACCTTGGACAGGGACATGGTCACCAGCACGCCGATGCCCACCCCCAGCAGGGCCGCGATGATCGGCAGGCCGGCGGCCACCAGGGTCCCCAGCATCACCAGCAGCACCACCAGGGCCACGACGACGCCGATGATCTCACCCGGGCCCGCCAGCCCGCCGATGGTCTGGGCGATGTTCTGATCGAAGTCCTCGTGCACCCCGTCGATCGAGGAGCTGGTCATCGCGTCCATCACCCCGGACTTCGTCTCATCGGAGACGTTCTCGATGGGGTCGTCGAACTGGACCATGGCCAGCGCGGTGGAGCCGTCATCGGAGACGCTGTTGGCCTCGGAGGAGTACTGCCACAGCTTGAGGTTGCGCTCGTAGTTCTTCTGCTGGGTGTTCAGCTCGTCGGCCTTCGGCTGGATCTGCGCGGCGGCCTCGTCCAGCTCCTTCTTCCTCGCGTCCAGCTGCTTCTGCTGGTCGTCCAGGGCGGTCTTGGCCTGCTCCGGGGCGTCGTCCGGCAGCTTCTGGCGCTGCTCGTCCAGCTGCTGCTGGGCCTGCTGCAGCTGGGCGCGCCCGTCGGTGACCTGCTGCTGGGCGCCCTGCAGCTGCTCGCGGCCCTGATCCAGCTGCTGCTTGCCGGAGTCCAGCTGCTTCTTGGCATCGGCCAGGGACTGCTGGGTCTGGAACGGGTTGATCACGGAGGCGACGCCGTGCACGTCCGAGACCTTGTCCAGGGCCTGGGCGACCTCGGTCTTCTGCTGGTCCGTGAAGGCCTTGCCGTCGTCGGTGCTCAGCACGATCTGCCCGGTGCCGTGGCTGGCGTCGGGCAGCTTCTCCTTCAGCTCATCCTGCAGCCGCTGGGTCTCCGACCCGGGCAGCGTGAAGGAGGTGCTCAGCTGGGTGTGGAAGGCGGAGTAGGCGCCGATCGCCCCGCCGAGGGCCAGCAGCCAGATCACGATGACCAGCCAGGCCTTGCGGGAGGCGAAGCGCCCGATCTTATACAGGAGTGTTGCCACGGGGTGGACTTCCTTCGATTCGCGGGACGGGAGACAGATGCGGTGAGAGGCGGTGGGGCGCGGCCCGGGGTGGGCGAGCGCGGCCGGGGGAGGGCCGGGCTCAGCTCGAGTCGGCCGGGGCGCCGAGATCCGGGGGCAGCCCGGCCAGCAGCCGCAGCGCCCCCAGGGTGCGCTCGCGCAGCCGCCCCATGTCCTCCGGGGGCGCCCCGCCCGGTCCGGCGCAGCGGGCCGGATCGTCCAGGGCCGCCGCGCAGGCGGCGACCAGGGACAGGCACAGGATGCGCACCTGCAGCGGATCGGCGCCCGGACGCAGGCGCGCCGTGCGCTCGGTGAGAATGCCGACGGCGTGCTCGACCGTGCGCTGACCCCACTGGGCCACCGCGGGGTGGCTGCGCAGCTCCCGGGACAGGGCCGAGAGTCGCAGGATCAGCTCCAGGGAGGCGGGGCTGGCGACGAAGGCCTCCACCAGTCGGGCCACCACCACGGGCAGGGCGGCGTCGTCGGGGATCTGCGGCAGGGGGATGGTCTCGCTGAGCTCGTCCAGCTCCCGCAGGGTCTGGGCCACGGCCGCCTCCTCGATCGAGGAGTAGTGGTTGAACACGGTGCGCCGGGACACCCCGGCGCGGCGGGTCAGCTCCGCGACGGACAGGCCCTCGGCGCCCTGCTCCACGATCAGCTGCAGCGCCGCGGCGGCGATCGCGCGGTGGGTGCTCTCGCGCCGCTGGGCGCGCCGATCGGGGGAGGACATGGCGCTCAGCCTAACTAGGTCGGTGCACCGAGTGCAACATCTTGGGGTCTCGGCCCGGTCTGCCACAATGGGACACGTGAACCGAGCTGACCTGACCAAGAAGTCCGAGGACGTCTCCGCGATGTTCGACGGCGTCGCCCCGCGCTACGACCTCATGAACGCGCTGCTGTCCCTGGGCATGGACCGCGGCTGGCGCCGACGCACCGTCGAGGCCCTCGCCCCCCGCCCGGGTCAGCGCATCCTCGACGTCGCCGCCGGCACCGGGACCTCCTCCGTGCCCTACCGGGACGCCGGGGCCGAGGTCGTGGCCGCGGACCTGTCCGAGGGGATGCTCGCCGAGGGGCGCCGACGCCACCCGGACATCGACTTCGTGCGCGCCGACGTCACCGACCTGCCCTTCGACGACGACTCCTTCGACGCCGTGACCATGTCCTTCGGGCTGCGCAACGTCGCCGAGCATCAGTCGGCCCTGGCCGAGCTGCTGCGGGTGACCAAGCCCGGCGGGACCCTGGTGATCTGCGAGTTCTCCACCCCCCTGCTGGCCCCCTTCCGCTTCATCTACCGCGAGTACCTGATGCGGGCCTTCCCGCCGCTGGCGCGGATGTTCTCCTCCAACCCGGAGTCCTACGCGTACCTGGCCGAGACCATCCGGGCCTGGCCGGATCAGCAGACCCTGGCCGCTCAGATCCGCGAGGTCGGCTGGGCCGGGGTCCAGTACCGGAACCTCACCGGCGGCGTCGTCGCCCTGCACCGGGCGAGGAAGGCGTAGCCCGGTGCGCATCCTGATCGCCGGCGCCGGCCCGGCGGGCTCCACCGCCGCGTACTGGCTGGCCGCCGCGGGCCACGAGGTCACCGTCCTGGAGAAGACCCGCTTCCCCCGGGAGAAGGTCTGCGGGGACGGGCTGACCCCCCGGGCCGTGCGCGAGATGCGGCTGATGGGACTGCCCCACGACGCCGAGCACGGCTACCGCCGCCAGCGCGGCCTGCGCCTGCGCGCGGCCGGGCGCCGGGTGGACGTGCCCTTCGAATCCCAGGGGGAGTTCCCCGGCTACGGCCTGGTGCGCACCCGCTACGGATTCGACGCGGACCTCGCCGCCCACGCCCGCGCCGCCGGCGCCCGGATCCTGGAGGGCCGCGCGGTCCACGAGGTGATCCGCGCCGGCCAGACCGATACGGGCACCTCCGGGCTGACGCCCGCGGACCTGCGGGACCCCGAGCGGATCGTGGGGGTGCGGGTGCGCGTGCACGACGAGCGCGGGCGGCGCACTGAGAAGACCGAGGAGCACTTCGCCCAGCTGGTGCTGGCCGCGGACGGCAACTCCACCCGCACCGCCGTCGCCGCCGGACTGGCCAAGCGCGACGACCGCCCGATGGGGGTCGCGGTGCGTACCTACTTCCACTCCCCGCTGAGCGAGCTGGACTGGATGGAGGGCTGGCTGGAGCTGGACGGGGCCGAGCCCGGCTCCGGTCGACGGGAGCTGCTGCCCGGCTACGGCTGGATCTTCGGCGTCGGCGACGGCACCGCCAACGTGGGTCTGGGCATCCTGAACACCTCCGAGCACTTCGGCACCCTGGACTACCGGGAGGTCCTGGCTCGGTGGACCGCCGCGATGCCGCCGGAGTGGCAGCTGGATCCCGAGCACCGGGAGGGCCGGGTGCTGGGCGCGGCCCTGCCCATGGGGTTCAACCGCACCCCGCTGCACCTGCCCGGCCTGCTGCTGCTGGGTGACGCCGGGGGCATGGTGTCCCCCTTCAACGGGGAGGGCATCTCCTACGCGATGGAATCCGCCCGGTGCGCCGCGCAGCTCGTGGACGACGCCGCCCGGGCCAACGGCCCGGCCCAGCGGGAGCGGGTCCTGGCCGGGTACCCGGAGCTGCTGCGCGGCGCGTGGGGTTCGCACTTCACCCTCGGGCGGGCCTGCGCCCAGCTGATCGGGCACCCGGCCGTGATGCGGGCCGGCCTGGCCGCGGGCATGCGCGCCCCCGCCCTGATGCGCCTGGCCGTGGCGATCATGGCCAACCTCACCCCGGAGCACCCGCTGACCACGACGGACCGCCTGGTGCACGCCCTGGAGGCCCTGACCCCGCCCACCTCCACCCGCTAAGATGGCCGGTGGTCGACCGACCGCCCCTTGAGCCCCCGCCACCACCGGCCCGGCCGATCCGTTCCCCGACGACAGATGAGTGTAGATACCGTGACTGCAGCCACCCCCGGACACACCGAGCCGGACCAGACCCTGCCCGGGGAGGGCGCCGACGCCGCCGGGCGGGAGGAGTTCCCCGGCTTCGGGGGCATCGCGCTGCCGGCCGGCTTCGAGCTGATCGCCCAGGATGAGGCCCTGGGCCCGGACGTGCTGCAGGGCCTGGCCGACGTCGAGACCCGCCTGGGCGAGGCCCTGCGGTACACGGACGCGCTGGCCGACACCGCCGCCCGGCACCTGCTGGAGGCCGGCGGCAAGAGGGTCCGGCCCCTGCTGACCCTGCTGGCCGCCCGGGCCGCCGGCGCCGCCGGCGCCGCCGAGATCACCGGGGACGTGCTGGACGCCGCCGTGGTCACCGAGCTGACCCACCTGGCCACCCTGTACCACGACGACGTCATGGACGAGGCCGCCACCCGCCGCGGCACCGACGCCGCGCACCGGATCTGGGGCAACTCCGTGGCGATCCTCACCGGGGACCTGATCTTCTCCCGCGCCTCGCTGATCGTGTCCGAGCTGGGCGCCCGGCCCCTGGCCATCCAGGCGAAGACCTTCGAGCGGCTGGTCCTGGGTCAGCTGCACGAGACCTCCGGGCCCGCCGCGGACGAGGACCGGCTGGCGCACTACATCAAGGTCATCGAGGGCAAGACCGGCTCCCTGATCGCCGCGGCCTGCGAGTACGGCTCCACCCTGGCCGGGGCCCCGGAGCAGACCGTGCAGGTGCTGGTCCGCTACGGCGAGCTGGTGGGGGTGGCCTTCCAGCTGGCCGACGACGTCATCGACGTCACCGCGGACGCCGAGACCTCCGGGAAGACCCCGGGCACGGATCTGCGCGAGGGCGTGGCGACCCTGCCGAGCATCCTGGTGCGCCAGGCCGCTGCGGACGGGGACGCGGAGGCCGCCCGCGTGGTGGAGCTGATCGATGGGGACCTCACCGAGGACGCCGCCCTGGCCGAGGCGGTGGCGGCCCTGGCCGCGCACCCGGTGACCGAGGAGGCATGGCGCATCGCCTACCGGTGGGCCGACGACGCGATCGAGGCTCTGGCTCCACTGCCGGAGTCCACGGTCAAGGAGGCCCTGAAGAGCTTCGCCCACGCGGTGGTGCACCGGCAGGCCTGAGCCCGGCCGCAGGCGGGTGAGCCGAGGGCTCACCCGTGCACAGGGGCCCCGCGAGCGGATCCGCTCGCGGGGCCCTGTCTGCTTCGGTGCGCGGGTGCGGGTGGGCCTACAGGCCGAGGAAGCGGCTGAAGAAGCCCTTCTTCCTGCCCTTGGGCTGCTGCTCCTCCTGCTGGTCCTCGACCACGTACTCCGGCTCCTGTTCGGCCCGCTCCTCGCGCCGGGTGCGCCCAGGCTCCTGCGGACCGGCCTGGGCGTTGGCCCGGCGCAGCCGCTCCAGGGCGGTGAGGTTCTCCTCCGGCTCCTGCTCGGCATCGCGCTGCGGGGCCTCGGTGCGCTCCTCGACGTCCTGCTCGTACTCCTCGACGACCTCGTAGCCTCCGGTGGCCGGCTCGGCCTCCCGGCGCGGCTGCTCCTCCCGGCGCGTGCGGGCCTCGGCGGGCTCCCCGGGGGTGGGGACCTGGGTGTACTGGTCGGTGCGCGGCTGGGCCTCGTCGGCATCCACGGGGGAGGAGGCCACCAGGCCGGGCTCGGCGTCGGCGCGGGGGGAGTGGTCGAAGGGCGCGCCCTCCCCGCCGGTCTCGGCCCGGCGCACGCCCTCCGGCTGGGCGGACTCGGTGCTCGCGGTCGCGGCGGTACGCGGGGAGAGCTCCTCCACCCGCTCCGGCAGGGGCTCCTCCTCCGCCGCGCGGTCCGCGGCGGCGGCCACGGCGCGCTCGTCCTCCTGCTCGACCAGGGCGGCCTGGGTGCGGGCCACCCGCTCGGCCTCCTCCTGCTCTCGGGCCCGGCGCTGGCGCTCGCCCTCCGCGGCGGCCAGGCGCAGGGCCTCACGGCCCTCCTCGCGCAGACGCTGGCGATGCTCGGCGGCCGCGCGGGCGCAGCGGGCCAGCTCGCGGGAATCCACCACGGGTTCGGCGGCCTCGATGCCGGTGATCTGCTGGTCGTCGAACCACAGACGCAGGGCGCCGTCGGCCGCGGTGATGATCGCGCAGGCCTCGGTGTCCCAGGTGATGTGCGCCCCGCGCAGCCGCGCGTAGGAATCCACCGCGCGCTGGTGGTGCACCGCGGTGCCGGTCTGCAGGGCCTGGGCCATGACCCGGCCCATCCGCTGCACGGTGGGTTCGGGCAGCTCGAACTGCGGGCCGTCCAGCAGCAGCCAGGCCCGCACCCCGCCGCCGGCGGTGGCCGGGTAGTGGGCGTAGATGCCGGTGACGGCCTTGGCCGCCAGGGTCAGGCGCCGGGCCAGTCCCTCGGAGAGGATCAGCTCATCCGTGGCCAGCTCCTGCACGCCCAGGGATTCGCCGGTCTCCCGGGCCTGCACCGCCGCGGCCACCACGGCGTCCGGGAAGTGGCCCAGCTCCTGCCAGGACCAGATCCAGGAGCCGCGCTGCTCGGACTCGGTGCCCAGCAGGGACGGGGTCAGGGACACGGAGGGGTCCGCCTGCAGGGTGAACGACGGCGCGGAGAAGTCCACGTCCCAGTCCGAATCCCCGGTGAGCTCGGCCAGGCGCGCCTGGTGCTCGGTGGAGATGAACAGTGCCTCGTCGATCAGATCCTGCAGCGTTTTGGTCATGGGGACAGGCTAGCAAGGAATGCCCCGCGCGGGCCGGGTTCCCAGGGGGTCCGCGGGGTGTGCGCTGTGTAGGCTCGGAAGGCGAGTCCACCGGCCAGCGCATCCGCGAGGAGAAGCCATGTCCACCACCCCCAGCCACCGCCTCACCGAGCGTCCCGGGCAGCAGCAGCGCGAGCAGCGCGTCCAGGAGGCGGTCAACACCCTGGGGCACTGGCTGCTCTCCTCCACCCAGACCACCCCGGGCTGGGACCAGCTCATCGCGGACTTCGCCCCCGCCTGGTCCTCGCCGGGCTCCTACCTGGCCCGGATCAGCGAGATCCGCGACGGCGAGGAGCTGGTCGGCTCCACCGGCGCGGTCGGGCCCGCGACGACCGTGGTGCCGCTGCTGGAGCAGCTGCGTGCGGCCTCCCACGAACCGGACACGGGGGCGTGGCTGTCCGCGAGCATCGTCATCGACGCCCAGGGCTGGCCCGAACCGCAGTACCAGGTGGGTCTGGACGCCGAGTATGAGGAGGAGCCCGCCTCCTGGCTTCCGGGGGAGGAGGCCACCGCCGCGGCGCTGGCCCAGGACTTGCGGGCCTACCCCCGCACCGCCGAGGCGCTGCCGGCGTGGATGGCGAAGCGGCTGGAGGAGGCCGGGCTCGCCGTGCCCCCGGCCGTCCCCGAGGAGACGGGGTCCGACGCCGCGCAGCCGGAGGCTGCGGCCGACGGCGGGACCGCGGACGGCGGGACACCGGGGAGCGCGGCGCCCGCTGAGACTCCCCCCGCCGCCGCGCAGCAGTCCGCGCCCACCGAGTCCGCCGGAACACCGCCGAGCCGGGAGGCCACCCCCGCCGCCGCGCAGCCGACCACCGGTCCCGCGCCGAACCCCGACCTGCTGCGGGGCCTGGAGCACTACGGCCGCCGCCCCGAGCACCGCACCCAGCTCAACGTGCTGCGCGCCCTGATGGGCGGGCAGGCCCTGCTGGACGTCTCCGGCTCGGACTTCCAGCCCGGCCCGCGCGGCGAGCGGATCGGGCCCGGCTCGACCCTGCGGCTGCAGACCGTGCAGGGCCCCGACGGGGCGACCCTGCTGGCGGTGTTCGCCGCCGAGGACACGGCCCGCGCCCTGCACGCCGCCGGGGGAACCGGCACCGCCTTCCGCACCCAGGCCCGCCCCGGGGCCCAGATCCTGCGCCAGATGCTCGAGGAGACCCCCTGCGACGGCGTCGTCGTGGAGCCCAACGGGCGAGCCAGCTGCCGGCTGGACCGCGCCCTGATCGCCGAGGCCCTGGCCGCCCCGCACCTGGACGCCGCCAAGGAGGCCCTGCTCGAGGAGTCCATGCCGCGGCTGCTCGGCAGCCTCATCGCCCCGGATGCCCGGCTGCTGATCGCCCTGGACGGCCCCGGGGAGGACGCCTACCCCATCTACGTGCAGACCGAGGACGGCTCCACCCCGGAGACCATGCTGCTGTTCACCTCCGCCCCCGAGGCCGCGGCCATCGACCCCGAGCTGACCCTGCGCGCGGCCCCCGCCCGCCAGGCCCTGCAGCTGGCCGTGGACGCCGGCGCCGGACACGTGCGCATCAACGCGCTGAGTCCCTCGGCCGTGCTGCCCATCGAGCAGGTCCGGGAGCTGCTGGAGCTGGCGGCCATGCAGGACCGTCTCTGAGGCGCGGACATCCCGCGGCCCGAGCCTCGGCCCGCCGCCGCGCGGGCACGCGAGAAGGCCCCCGCTTCCCGAACCCCCGCGCGAGGCGGGGACGGGAGACGGGGGCCTTCCGGTCATACGGCTTCAGGACCGGGGAGGGTCAGAGCCGTGGGGGCGGCGATCAGGCGCCGGGGACGTCGTCCCCGCGGTGCTCCTTGGCCTTCTTCTCGATGGCCTCGCCGACCTCCTGGTCGATGCTCTTCCAGTACCAGAACACCCGAGACAGCACCGGCTCCTCGACGTCGGCCATCATCCCGGCCACGGTGTTCACCAGGCGCTCGCGGGCGGCGTCATCGTAGACCTCGCGCACCAGGGTGTGGGCCTGGCCGAAGTCGTCGTCCTCCGCGTGCAGGGTGTACGCGGCGCGCACCAGCTCGCCGTCGGCCTCCCAGCCGTTGTCCACCCGGGACTCCTCCTTGCTCACGTAGGAGCGGTAGGAGTTCGGGGCGTACGGCGCGGCCGAACCGGAGTGGTGGTACTGCATGAAGCCCTCCTTGTCGTAGGAGTTCATGGGCACCACCGGGGCGTTGACCGGCAGCTGGTTGTAGTTGGTGCCGATGCGGTGGCGCTGGGCGTCCGGGTAGGAGAACACCCGGCCCAGCAGCATCTTGTCCGGGGACAGCCCCGTGCCGGGGACCATGTTGGCCGGGGCGAAGGCCGCCTGCTCGATCTGGGCGAAGAAGTTCTCCGGGTTCCGGTTCAGGGTGAACCGGCCGACCTTGTGGCGCGGGTAGTCCTTCTGCGGCCAGACCTTCGTCAGGTCGAAGGGGTTGAAGCGGTAGTCCTTCGCGTCCTCGTAGGGCATGAACTGCATCTCCACGGACCAGGACGGGTACTCCCCGCGCTGGATCGCGTCGAACAGGTCCCGGCGGTGGTAATCCCCGTCGGAGCCGGCCAGCCGCTCGGCCTCCTCGTTGGTCATGTTCTCCACGCCCTGCTCGGAGATGAAGTGCCACTTGACCCAGGTCTTCTTCCCCTCCGCATTGACCAGCATGTAGGTGTGGGAGGAGTACCCGTTCATGTGCCGCCAGCTGCGCGGCAGCCCGCGATCGCCCATGAGGTAGGAGACCTGGTGGGCCGACTCCGGGGACAGCGTCCAGAAGTCCCACTGCATGTTGGCGCTGCGCAGACCGGAGTCGGCGGTGCGCTTCTGCGAGTGGATGAAGTCCGGGAACTTGATCGGGTCGCGCATGAAGAAGATCGGCGTGTTGTTCCCGACCATGTCGAAGTTGCCGTCCTCGGTGTAGAACTTCAGCGAGAACCCGCGAACATCGCGCCAGGTGTCCGGGGAGCCCAGCTCACCGGCCACGGTGGAGAAGCGCGCGAGCATCGGGGTTTTGGTGCCCTTCTGCAGGAACTTCGCGTAGGTGTACGCGGAGATGTCCTCGGTGATCTCCAGCTCGCCGAAGGCGCCGGAGCCCTTCGCGTGCGGGGAGCGCTCAGGGACGCGCTCGCGGTCGAAGCGGGCCAGCTTCTGGACCAGCTCCACATCGTGCAGCAGCAGCGGGCCGTTGGCGCCGACGCTCAGCGAGTACTCGTCGGACTGGCGCGGCACGCCGGTCTCGGTGGTGGAGGGGCGATGGGGATCGAACTGCTGTTCGGTCATGGTGGATCTCCTTCGTCGTGGGTGTGACTGGGGATGGGCCCGGGCTCCGCGGGTGCGGAGCGGTTCGGGTGGTCTGAGATGGCGACCCCGGGATCAGTCCCGGGACTCGGCCTCGGCGCGCTCCCGGGCGGCCCGGCACTGCGGGCACAGGGCGCGGAAGACGACGTCGGCGCTGAGGATCTGCATCCCATGGGTCTGGCTCGGGTGCAGACACGGGGCCTGCCCGACGGCGCAGTCCACGTCCTCCACGCGCCCGCAGTCCACGCACACGCTGTGGTGGTGGTTGTCGTTGGCGCGGGTCTCGTACAGCCCCGGGGTGCCGGGCGGCTGGAACTTCCGGAGCATGCCGACCGCGGTGAGGTCGGCCAGCACCACGTAGACGGACTGCACGGTGATGCTCGGCAGCACGGCGCGCACGTGGCGGACGATCTCCTCGGCGGTGGAGTGCTGGTGCCGATGCACGGTGTGCAGCACGGCCAGGCGCTGCCGGGTCACCCGACGGCCCAGGGAGCGCAGCTCGTCCGACCACTGCGCGCGCAGGGCCGCGGCGTCGTGGGCCGGAGGGTGCGTCGGCGTGGTCTGTGAGGTCATGGAACCACCCTAGCGTTATTCTGAGCCACTCACAATAGGAGGCCGCTGGGCGAGTGATATGGATCATGGAAGATCTGCGGCTGAAATCGCGTCACGATCCGGGGTCGCGGTGCTCTGGAGAAGGTGTCGGGGCCTCCGGGGAGGAGGCCCCGACACCGCGGCAGCCCGTATCGGGGGATGCGGCCGCCCGCTCGCGGACCGGGACATGGGGGATGTCCGGATCCGCATTCCGGGGGCGCCTGGCAGGGGGGAGCCAGGCGCGGGTGCGTCGCCGCCCCATCGGGGGATGTGCTCCATGGGGGATGGAGCAGGGCGGGGCGCACCCGGGTATCCCGGTGCATCGGGATGGCCCCGGCGTCGTCGGACTCTCACGCTGCGATGACGAGCATCCTGTGGCGACTCTTGCGTCGTTCGATGCGATGCTTCCGCGACCATCCTGGCCTAAGGTTATCGAGACAAGTGCCCGGGGGACAGGGTCTCGGAATATCGGGGGTGAATGTTTCGTGAGACAACGGGATGACGCGGTGGACGGCGCGGCCGAGGGGACGCGGACGACGGAGGGGGATGAGGCGCTGCTGCGCCGGTATCCGCAGGACCCGGCCGGTGTGGCCGAGCGGCTGTACCAGCGTCACGCGCGCACCGCGGTGCGGATCGCCCGACGCTCCGGGGCTGACCCGGAGGAGGCCGAGGACGCCGTGGCCGAGGCCTTCGTGCGCATCCTCGGGATGCTCGCCGACGGCAGAGGGCCCCGTCGGGCCTTCCTGCGGTACCTGATGCGAACGGTCGCCACGGTGTTGCGCGAGCGCCGCAGCGGCCCCGCCCCGCAGGATCCGCAGTCCCCGGAGGCGCTGCCGCTGGCGGAGACCACCGAGGCCGTGGTGGGCCGCCGCGAGGAGGCCCGCATCGTCACCCGCGCCTATCAGGATCTGCCCCCGCGCTGGCGCACCATCCTGTGGGGTCTGGATGTGGAGGGGCGCCCCCCGCGCGAGCTGGCGGCGGAGCTGGAGATGACGCCCAACGCCGTCTCCCAGGCCGCGGTGCGGGCCCGTGAACGGCTCAAGGAGAGCTACCTCGCCCACTACGCCCTGCGCCCGGCCACGGGTGAATGCGCCGACTACGCACCGATGATCCCGCAGCTGGTGCGCGGGCGCCTGACCGCCGCGCGCCGCCGGCGCCTGCTGCGGCATCTGGAGACCTGTCCGCGCTGCTCCGCCGAGTACCTGGCGCTGGTCAGCACCTCCGATCTGATGCGCGGTTGGGTGCTGCCGGGGATGCTCCTGGGCGGAGTCCTGCTGCACGGCGGGCAGCGGGCTCACGCCCTGGCCGCTGTCGGCGCGGCGTCGGGTCCCGTGGCCGACGGCGCGGCATCTCCCCGGGGAATCGCGGACCCGCCCCGACACGCGCCCTCCGGGCGCGCGCACCTGGGTGCGGGACATCCCGGGTGGCGGCGGGTGCGGCTCGGTTCGGCCCTGGCCGCGGTCGCGTTGTTCGCCTCCACCGTACAGCTGCCTCCGGAGGGATCCCGGCCCTCGCCCACCATCGGGGCGGAGATCTCCGCGCCGTCATCGGAAGCTGATGCCCCGTCCTCCCCGTCGCGACTCCCACCCACCGAGTTCGCGGAGACCGAGACCGCCCCGCGGGCCGCAGCCGGCGCACCGGCGGCGCGTGAGGAGGCGGAGCGTCCGGTGCTGGTGCGCACGGTCCTCGCCGCGCGCACCACGGCTTCGCCCGAGCCGGACCGCGGGAACGGCCAGGGGATCCGAGGCGAGGGGGGCTCCTCCGGTGAGGCCGGACCCGCCGGGCGCGCCGACGGGTCCTCGTCCCCCGTCGAGGATCGGGGGAGCGCGGTGCCGGTGCCGCAGGCCTCCTTCAGCAGCGCCCAGGTGCGGCCCGCCGACGCCGAGCCGGAGGCCTCCGGGCCCTCGGCGGAGCCCGCGGAGGAGCCGGTGATCCGCACCGCCGCGGCCGCGGTGCCCGCACAGGCGCAGCCGGAGACCGACCTCGTCCCGACCGATGTCGATCCCGGCCCCGTCCCTGCGGCGCAGCGGCCCGCGACCGGGGCGCAGTCCCCGGTGCTTCCGGATCCGGTGGACCCGGAGCCGCAGCCGGAGACCGGGCCGGCGGCCGCCGGGGAGAGCGCGAGCGAGCAGGATGCAGGCGGGGAAGCCGCGGTCGAGGATGCTGCGGCCGGGGACGCCGTGGCCGAGGACGCCGCCGGGCCGCAGACTCCGGCCTCCGCGGCACACGCGGACCTCCCGGAGGACGGGCAGCCGGTTCCCCAGGCGCGGCTCCCTCGTGCCGCGGGGGTCGGTGCGGTCGAGGAGACCCGGGATGAGGGGCTGCCCGCTGGTGAGCTGCCGATGGGGGAGCCCCGGGCGTATGCTCCGCGCGCTGCTGCCCCCCGCGCGTACGCCCCGCGGGCGTGCGCTCCGCGTGCTGCGAGCGCACGGCCCATCCCGGTCTGGACCGCGACGTGGGTCGTGGTGCGCTGGCGCGGCTGACCGACTGTCCGAGACCGCCCAGCCAGTCCTCAGCTGGCTGACAGGTCTGCGCAACCACTCCGTGACCCTGATGCTTTACGGTTGAAGCACCGCGTTCGGCGTCCCCCGCGGGCGTCCGCGGACCGTCGTCGTCATCCGAGGAGACATCGAAGGACCATGCACCAGCACTACAACGGGCTGAAGACCGCCCTGCTGTTCGGCGGGCTCTGGGCGGTGCTGCTCGGGATCGGCGGCGTGCTGGCCGCCGGGACCCGCAGCTCCGCGTTCATCTGGATCTTCGCCCTGATCGCCCTGGGCACCTCCGCCTACGGGTACTGGAACAGCGACAAGATCGCCATCCGCTCCATGAACGCCCGACCGGTCACCCCGCAGGAGGCCCCGGCCATGCACCGGATCGTCCAGGAGCTCTCCGTCCGGGCCGGCAAGCCCATGCCGCGGCTGTACATCGCCCCGACCCTCTCGCCCAACGCCTTCGCCACCGGGCGCAACCCGGAGCACGCCGCGGTGTGCTGCACCGAGGGCATCCTGCAGCTGCTCAACGAGCGGGAGCTGCGCGGGGTGCTCGGACACGAGCTGATGCACGTGTACAACCGGGACATCCTCACCTCCTCCGTGGCCGGGGCCATCGCCGGGGTCGTCTCCTCCATCGCCCAGTTCGCCCTGTTCTTCGGGGGCAACCGGGAGCGCGGCGGCAACGTGATCGGCAGCCTGCTCATCGCCCTGGTCGCCCCCCTGGCGGCCTCGATCATCCAGATGGCCATCAGCCGCACCCGCGAGTACGACGCCGATGAGGACGGCGCCCGGCTCACCGACGACCCGCTGGCCCTGGCCTCGGCACTGCGCAAGCTGGAGACGGGCACGGCCCGTGCCCCGATGGACCCGGAGAACCCGAAGGTCGCCAACGCCTCCCACGTGATGATCGCCAACCCCTTCGGCGGGCTGAACGTGGGGCGTCTGACCTCCACCCACCCGCCCATGGACCAGCGCATCGCCCGCCTGGAGCAGATGGCCGGCTACGGCGGGAACGCCGCCCGCTGAGCCGCAGCCTCCGGCCGAACGCCGCGCGGCCCGCACCCCGGAGGATCGGGGGGGGGCCGCGTCGCGTCGGATCGGGGGCGGAGGGGTCTACCGGTAGTTGACGAACTGTACGGCGACCTCCAGGTCCGCCTCCTTCAGCAGGGCCTGCACGGCCTGCAGATCATCCCGGGACTTGGAGGAGACCCGCAGCTCATCGCCCTGGATCTGCGCCTTCACGCCCTTGGGGCCCTCCTCCCGGATGAGCTTGGAGATCTTCTTGGCCTGGTCCTGTGCGATGCCCTCCTTGATGGAGCACTCGATGCGGTGCTCCTTGCCGGAGGGGTACGGCTCCCCGGCGTCCAGGGACTTCAGGGAGATTCCGCGCTTGACCAGCTTGGACTGGAAGACGTCCAGCACCGCCTGGGCGCGCTCGGCGGAGTTGGCCTTGATGAGGATCTTCTCCCCGGAGGATTCCACGGAGGCGCCGACGCCGCGGAAGTCGTAGCGCTGGGACACCTCCTTCTGCGCCTGGTTCAGCGCGTTGGAGACCTCCTGCTTGTCCACGGTGCTGACGATGTCGAATGAGGATTCGCTGGCCATGGGCCCTCCTGCGGGGTCGAGGTCGGATGTTCTCCACCAGGGTACGTGCTGGGCCGGGCGGCGGGGGAGGGATCGGCGATCGGCCAGCGTTCCCCGACCTGCCCCTGATCGTCCTCTCACCAGGGGCACAGGCGGGCGTCCGAGGGTGGGAGGCATGCAGATGCACACCGTCCTTCCCCACGGAGTCCTCCCCGGCGAGCTGGAGGCAGGCGCCGTCGCCGCCCTGCCCGTTCACGCGCCGTCGCGCCCCCGTCCCGGTTCCGCCCCGGTGCCCGCCGCGGGCCTGCACCGGGCGGATCTGGTGGCCCGGCATCGCGGGGTCCGAGAGGACCTGCGCGCGGCGGTGGCCCGCGGGGAGATCAGCGCCCGGCAGTCCGCCCGGTTCCTGGCCCGCATCGAGGCCGCGCTGCTGGTCGAGCAGCACACGCCGCCGCGCGTGCCCGGCGGTCGGTGAGGCGGGCCGATGCGGCGGACCTCGGGAGAGAGAGCGCCCCTCCCGGTGCCGTTGCTCACAGGTCGGGTCCGCGCAGGGGCCGGGGTTTGTGCCGGGGGGCTCGGGTCCGCTACGGTGGTATCCGCTCCCGCTTGCGGGAGCGATGATCCATCGTGACGGCCGAGGCGCCGGCGCGGCGGAGGCTCGGCAGGTTACCCGAGCGGCCAAAGGGGGCTGACTGTAAATCAGCTGGCACTGCCTACGGGGGTTCGAATCCCTCACCTGCCACCGATGCCCGGCACAGGGCGCGCCACCCGAAGGGCCCCGATCCACCGGATCGGGGCCCTTCGGCGTATCCACCTCCGCCGCGGTCCCCGCCTCCGGCTGGTGCGGAGGCCGACGCCGAGCCGACGGGTGCCACCCGGCCGCGGTCAGGATGCTGTGCTCACAGTGAAAGGCCTGGGGCGCACCCGGGGCCGGTGCGTAGTCTCGGGCGCATGGCTACCGTCGAACTGACCGAGAACAACCTCAACCAGACCATCCAGGACCACGACATCGTGCTCGTGGACTTCTGGGCCGAGTGGTGCGGGCCCTGCAAGCAGTTCGGGCCGGTCTTCGAGGCCGCCTCGGAGAAGCACCCGGAGATCGCCTTCGGCAAGGTGGACACCGACGCCCAGCAGAGCCTCGCGGCCGCCGCGGGGATCACCTCCATCCCCACCCTGATGGCCTTCCGCGAGCAGACCCTCGTCTTCGCCCAGCCCGGCGCCCTCAACGGCGCCCAGCTGGACCAGGTCATCGAGGCCGTGCAGGGCCTGGACATGGACGACGTGCGCCGTCAGATCGCCGAGGCGGAGAAGAAGGCCGCCCAGCAGGCCGAGGGCGGGCAGGCCCCGTCCGCGGATCCCGCGCAGGCCTGAGCCCGGCACCCACCCGGCGGCCGTGGGATCTCCGCCCCGCGGCCCCGGAACACCCGTTCCGGGGCCGCAGCCGCGTCGTCAGCCCCCGAAGCGGTGGGCCTGCGGGGCCACCCGGGGCCCGCGCCGGGGTCGGCGGGGCCCGGCGGCCAGGATCATGCGCACCACCCGCTGGCGGTTGCCCGCCCACGGGCGCAGCAGCCGCAGCATCCGCTCATCGTCCCCGGCGCGCCCCTCCAGGGCGTAGCAGACGCCGTGGGCCAGATGGTAGTCGCCCACGCTGATCGCATCCGGCAGACCGTGGGAGCGCTGCATCGTCTCGGCCACCGTCCACGGGCCGATCCCCGGCACCGCCGCCAGCCCCCGGGCGAGAGCAGCCACCCCGTGCGCCGCCCCGCCCGGGAGTCGTCGCGCCTCCTCGGCGCGGATCAGCGATCCGGCGGCCTCCGCCAGCCGACCCACCGCGGCGCTGCGCTGGGCATCCACCCCGGCGGTGCGCCAGTGCCAGGACGGGATCCGGCGCCACTGCAGCGGCGTCAGCGGCAGCACCAGGTCCCGCGCCCACGCCGGGGCCGTCCCACTCGGGGACGGCGCGGGGTCCGCGTGCTCGCGGGTCAGGCGCTGCCACGCCCCGATCGCCTCCGCGCCCGTGACCTTCTGCTCGAAGACCGCGCTCACCGCGTGGCGGAAGATCCACCCGGAGGAGCTCAGCCGCAGCCCCGGCCGGGTGTGAAACGCCGCCCGGATGCCCGCCGGGATCAGCCGGTGCTCCGGGGAGGCCGCGAAGCCGGGCCAGTCATCGGCCAGCCCCGTCAGTCCGGCGGCTCGATCCAGGAAGGCCGCGATCTCCTCCGGATCCCACCCCCAGGCCCGGACCAGGATCGGCCAGCAGGCCGGACCCGACGCGGCCTCGCGCGCCGCGGCGTCGGGCACCAGGTGCCGGCCCTGCTCGAGCACCGCGGTGACCCCCGACCCGGTGTCCTCCGGGATGCGTGCGGTGAGCACCGCGCGGGTGCCGTGGGATCCGCTGCGGATGCGTACAGTGGGGTCCGATGTGCCGCGCCGCAGCACCGCGAGCGTGCGCGCCAGATCCACGGGTGAATCCGGGCGCAGCAGGCGCTCGCGAACGCAGGGAGCAGGCATGGGATCCATCGTCTCACGCGGTCGACGCGCCGCCACCTCCGGCGGCAGCGCCGACCCGGCCGCCGGGCAGGGCCCCCATCGGGCCGCCGGTCGGGCTGTCGCGCCGCGGGGTTCGCGACGCGCAACCTGGGCGCTCGGCGCGGTCTGCGCGCTGCTCGCTGCGGGGCTGTTCTCCTGGATGTCCGTGGGGCAGTGGGAACGCTGGGACAGCCCCTCCTGGGACCTGGCGATCTTCTCCCAGCTGGCCCAGGACTACGCGCACCTGCGGGCCCCGATCGTGGACATCAAGGGCCACGGCTTCAACCTCCTGGGGGACCACTTCCACCCCCTGCTCATCCTGCTCGGCCCGGTCTGGGCGCTGTGGCCCAGCGGCCTGGCCGTCATGATCACCCAGGACGCGCTGCTCGGTCTCGGGGCCGGGATCCTCGCCGGCTTCGGCACCCGCTTCCTCGGGTGGGCGCGTGGGCTCTGCCTGGGCACGGCCTTCACCCTCAGCTTCGGGGTGCTCGAGGCG
Organism: Rothia sp. BD8; assembly: GCF_044878465.1. NCBI lineage: Bacteria > Bacillati > Actinomycetota > Actinomycetes > Micrococcales > Micrococcaceae > Rothia > Rothia sp. BD8. Next base: position 29,876 of record NZ_JANJES010000001.1, read on the forward strand.
GTGCGGGTGCAGTTCCACGAGGTCGCCTTCGCGGTGCCGCTGCTGGCGATGAGCCTGTGCCTGCTGGCCCTGCGCCGCCTGCGCGCGGCCGCCGGGTGGGCAGCGCCCCTGGTCTTCGTCAAGGAGGACCTCGGCATCACCGTCGCGGTCATCGGGCTGGTCATCCTCTGGACGGCCCTTCGCGCCCCCGCCGCGGACGGGCACGGCGCGGGGCCTGAGCCCGGGTCCGGTTCGGCGTCGGAGGGCTCCGGCGAGCAGCGATCCGCGTCCGGTATCCGCCCCGCGCCCGGCCTGTGCAGCGCGGCGGCGCACCGGGTGCGGGGCGCGCTGCGTCGGCCCGGGGCGCCGGCCGGCATCATCCTGGCGTGCTGGGGCCTGGCCTGGAGCGTGCTGGCCGTCAGCGTGATCCTGCCCGCGCTGAATCCGCACGGGACCTTCGACTACGCGGACAAAGTGGATGTGCCGCGGGCCCTGGGCGACCCGCTGCAGGCCTTCGCCCAGCTGTTCACCCCTGAAGCCAAGCTGCGCACCTGGGGGCTGTTGCTGCTCAGCGGGGCCGTGGTGTTCCTGCGCTCGCCGCTGTCCTGGGTGGGTCTGCCGACCCTCGTGTGGCGCTTCCTCTCCCCGAACGAGGGGTACTGGGGGCCCACCTGGCATTACAGCCTCGTGCTGATGCCCGTGCTGTTCGCCGCGGTCTTCGACGCCGCCCTGCGGGCCCGCGCTGCGGCCCCCGCGCAGCGCCGTCGGCGCGAGGTCGTGCACCAGGGCGATGCCGGGGATCCCGGGGCGAGCGGGCGCGCCGCCGTCCTGCGCTCGCGGGCGCGAGCGACGGTGGACGCCGTCTGCGCGGCCGGGCCGGTGCTGACCGCCGTCCTCGCGGTGGCCCTGGTGCCCTCGGGACCGTTGGCCGAGGCCTGGCGGCAGCGGGAGCCGGATGCCGCGCAGCGGCAGGTGATCCAGGCGCGGCAGCGGGCCGTCGAACACGTGCCGGAGGGCGTGAGCGTGGCCGCGGACCTCTCGGTGCTCACCCGCCTGGTCCCGGGCCGGGATGTGCACTGGATCGGCACCGCCGGGGACCCGGCCCCGGAGTACCTCGTGCTGCAGACCGACGGCGCCACCTGGGGCGGGCGCGGCCCCGCCGATCCGGGCGCCTACGCCCGGGAGCACTGCGGCGCGTCCTACGACGTCGTGTTCCGGGAGCAGAGCGTCGTGGTGCTGCGCCGGGCCTGACCGCGCCCGCCCCGCAGGGGTCCGACGCCGCCCCACGCCCGGCCCCGTCCGATCGGGGGTGCGGGGCGCCGAGCGCTGCGTCGCGCCCCGGCCGCGGGCGCACCGCGGTGGGGTAGGGTGGGGGACACCGGGATTCCCCGAGACGCGCCCCCACGCCCGCTGAGACAGCGGAGCGGAAGGCCGTCACTCGATCTCAAGCTCGCCGCCGCGCGCACCGCCTGAAGACCACAGACACCCGCAGATCAGCGGGACGGGTGCGCCCACCGAAGATGACGTCCTCCGCTGCAACTCGGAGTCGGCCCACGCGGGCGGAGCCATGAGGGGAGACATCCGGCCTCCGGCGAGATCTTCGCCGGGACACGACCCCCGCCAAGCAAAGGACCTTTCGGTGAGCGAAAACACCACCCCCCTGCCCGACGACGCCCGCACCACCCCCGCGGACCCCGAGACCCAGTCGGCCGAGACCCCGGCGCAGCCCGAGCAGACCCAGCAGGCCGAGACTCCGGCTCCCGCCGCGGAGGCTGTCCCCGCCGAGACCAAGACGACCGCGACCGCTCCGGTGGAGACCACGCAGGCCGAGGAGCCCGCCGCCGAGGAGCCGGCCGGCCCCCGCTTCGTCGAGCTCGGCCTGGACGGGCGCGTGCTGGCCGCGCTGGAGGAGATCGGCTACGAGACCCCCTCCCCGATCCAGGCGGAGACCATCCCGCTGCTGCTGGAGGGCCGCGACGTCGTCGGCCTGGCCCAGACCGGCACCGGCAAGACCGCGGCCTTCGCGCTGCCGGCCCTGTCCCACCTGGCCGAGCTGTCCGACCTGGAGGGCCCCTCCAAGGCCGTGCAGGTGCTGGTGCTCGCACCCACCCGCGAGCTGGCCCTGCAGGTCGGGGAGGCCTTCTCCTCCTACGCCAAGCACCTCGAGGCCTTCACCGTCCTGCCCGTGTACGGCGGCTCCCCCTACGGCCCCCAGCTGGCCGGTCTGCGCCGCGGCGCGCAAGTCGTCGTCGGTACCCCCGGGCGCGTCATCGACCACCTCAAGCGCGGCTCCCTGGACCTGTCCCAGCTGCGCCACCTGGTGCTGGACGAGGCCGATGAGATGCTGCGCATGGGCTTCGCCGAGGATGTCGAGGAGATCCTCTCCCAGACTCCGGCCGAGAAGCAGGTGGCCCTGTTCTCCGCGACCATGCCCAAGTCCATCCGCCGCATCGCCGAGGACTACCTGCGCGATCCGGTGGAGGTGCGTGTGAAGGCCAAGACCACCACCGCGGCGAACATCCGGCAGCGGTACATGCAGGTCATGCACTCCCACAAGCTCGAGGCCATGACCCGGGTGCTGGAGGTCGAGGACTACGATGGCGTGATCGCCTTCGTGCGCACCAAGAAGGAGACCGAGGAGGTCTCGGACAAGCTCAAGGCCCGCGGCTTCCAGGCCGCCGCGATCAACGGGGACATCCCCCAGACCCAGCGGGAGCGGACCGTGGAGGCCCTGCGCGAGGGCCGGGTGGACATCCTGGTGGCCACCGACGTCGCCGCCCGCGGGCTGGACGTGGAGCGGATCTCCCTGGTGGTCAACTTCGACATCCCGCACGACACCGAGTCCTACGTGCACCGGATCGGGCGCACCGGGCGGGCCGGGCGGGAGGGCGAGGCCATCCTGTTCATGACCCCGCGCGAGAAGCACATGCTGCGTCAGATCGAGAAGGCCACGCACCAGAAGGTCGAGCAGATGCACATGCCCAGCGCCGCGGACGTGAACCAGTCCCGCCTGGACAACTTCGCCCAGCAGATCACCGAGACCCTCGAGTCCGAGGACCTGACCCTGTTCAAGGGCCTGGTGGAGGGCTACGTCGCCGAGCACGACGTGCCCGCCGAGGACGTCGCCGCCGCGATCGCGTTCATCGCCCAGGACGGGCGCCCGTTCTTCGCCGAGGAGCTGCCGGAGCGTCCGGCGCGCGGACGGGACCGGGAGCGCGGGGAGCGCGACGGCGGGCGGGAGCGCGGCCCGCGGCGTCGCAGCGACGAGGGCCTGCGCACCTACAAGATCCAGGTGGGCCACGATCAGCGGGTGCTGCCCGGCGCGATCGTCGGGGCCCTGACCAACGAGGGCGGGCTGACCGGCTCCCAGGTCGGCAACATCGACATCCGCGGCGGCTTCTCCCTGGTGGACCTGCCGGAGGATCTGGACGTGGACTCCCTGCGGGACCTGGAGATCAACGGCCACCGGATCGACATCGCCCCGGATCGCGGCGGTCGCGCCGGCGGCGGACGCTCGGGCGGACGTCTCGGCGGGCGCGGCCAGGGCGGTCCCCGCGGGGGCTACCGCGGCGGGCGCGACCGGGATGACCGCGGCGGCTACCGCGGGAACCGGGACCGCGGGGATCGCGGGGGCTACCGCGGGAACCGCGACCGGGACGATCGCGGCGGGTACCGGGGACACCGGGACCGCTTCGAGCGCGGCGGGCGCGAGGGCTACCGCGGCCGCTGAGGCCCCGCCCGAGGGCGAGCTCATCACAGCGCTTCCGCTGTGATGGACGACATGGCTGACGGATTTGGCGGGCTTGTGAACCGGTCTGTATAGTCTTATGTCGTTGCCCCGATAGCTCAGTGGTAGAGCGCCATCTTGGTAAGATGGAGGTCCCGGGATCGATTCCCGGTCGGGGCTCTCATGATGAGGGCCCGCGCACGGCTGAGGCCGCGCGCGGGTGCTTCACATGTAAGGCGGTGTAGCTCAGCTGGTTAGAGCGCACGACTCATAATCGTGAGGTCGACGGATCGAGCCCGTCCACCGCTACCTCCGGAAAGGACCCCCGTCCCCGCGGCCATCGCCGCGGCGGACGGGGGTCCATCTCTCATCCCCGGTCCGGGAGCGGGAACGGGCGCGGGGGATAGGCTGGGGAGCGCCCCCATCCCGACCACGAGGAGAGCCATGCCCGAGCAGCAGCCGGGCCTCGCCGCAGACCTCGCCGGGCGCGTCTACGAGGACGCCCCCGCCTACCAGGTCTCCCGCGAGGCGATCCGCGCCTTCGCCCGCGCGGTGCACGCCGAGCACCCCGCCCACACCGACGTCGACGCCGCCCGGGCCCTCGGGCACCCGGATCTCGTCGCCCCGCCGACCTACGCCGTCGTGATCGCCCAGGCCGCCGACGCCCAGCTGATCCAGGACCCCACCGCAGGCATCGACTTCTCCCGGGTGGTCCACGCCGACCAGCGCTTCACCCACCACCGGCCCATCGTGACCGGGGACGAGCTGCGCGCCGTCGTGCATGTGGACGCGGTGCGCGCCCTGGGAACCGGGGCCATGATCACGACCCGCGAGGAGATCGCCGACGCGCAGGGAGCCCCGGTGTGCACCGCGGTGTCCTCCCTGCTGGTGCGAGGGGAGGAGCAGGCATGAGCAGGCCGCAGTTCGATGACCTGGAGAAGGGCCAGCAGATCGGGACTCGAGAGATCCCGCTGACCCGGGCGGATCTGATCCGCTACGCCGGCGCCTCCGGGGACTTCAACCCGATCCACTGGAACCAGCGCTTCGCCGAGGCCGTGGGGCTTCCCGGGGTGATCGCCCACGGGATGCTCACCATGGGGGCGGCGGTGCAGCTGGTCACCGACTGGGCGCAGGACCCGGCGGCGATCGTGGACTACCAGACCCGCTTCACCAAGCCCGTGCCCGTGCCCGATGCCGAGGGGGCGGCCAGCCCCGAGACCGGCGGCACCGTGCTGGCCGTGTCCGGGAAGATCGGCGCGCTGGATCCGCAGGCGCGCACGGCCCGGGTGGATCTGACCGTCACCGCCCTGGACGCCGAGGGCACCGCGCAGAAGGTGCTGGTCAAGGCCCAGGCGGTCGTCGCCCTCTGAGACCCGGCGCCGCCGCCGGGAACAGGCCTGCCGCGCCCGGAAGCATCCCGCGGCGTTCGGGCTCCTGCCCCGGCCCCTCCGGAGGGGTACGCCCTCTCCGGGAGGGGCGCCGCCTCGTCATCGCAACACCTGCCGCCGGATCCGCACCGGATCCGCTCTCGTGCGTCGCCAGGAGAAGACCATGATCACCCGCACCACCGGGCGCCGCCCCGTGACAGACCGCGCCTGGCTCTTCGCTGTGCTCGGGATCTACCTGGCCAGCGGCCTGTCCATCTCCGCGTGGCTCGTGCGCGTCCCGGCGATCGCCCAGCAGCTGCACCTCAGCGCCGGCCCGCTCGGGCTGCTGCTGCTCGCGCAGACCCTCGGGGCGTTTCTGTCGGTGTCCGCCTCCGGGATGGTGGTCATGTGCCTGGGGGCCCAGCGGACCCTGTGGATCACCTTCGCGCTGATGATGCTCGGCGGGCTGGGCCTGGCCTACGCCGTGTCGGTGCTGGGCTCGGTGACGCTGGCCGGCATCGGGCTGGGGCTGTTCGGCCTCGGGCAGGCCACCTACTCGGTGGCCGCGAACGTGCAGGGCGCGGCCGTGGAGCGGGCCCTGGGCAAGCAGCGCATGCCCCTGATGCACGGCTGCTTCTCGGTCGGCACGGTGATCGGCTCGATCGTCGGCACCGCGATGACGGCCCTGGGCGTGTCCGTGGCCGCGCACATGACAGCGGTCTACGCCGTCGTGATCGTGCTGGTGGTGGTGGGCATGGCCTTCACTCGCACCGAGTCCGAGGACGTGCGTCCGGCGACCACCGGGATCATGGCCATCGTGGACCCGGAGGCGGTGCCGGGGAAGTTCTCGGTGCGCTACGCCTGGATGGAGAAGCGCACCGTGCTGCTCGGGGTGTTCGTGCTGGGCATGGCCCTGGCCGAGGGCTCCGCGAACGACTGGGTCGCGCTGGCCCTGACCCACGGCTACGGCGCCTCCGACTCCGTGGGGGCCGTGGGCTACGGGCTGTTCGTCACCGCGATGACCTCCGGGCGGCTGCTGGGCACGGGTCTGCTCAACGCCTACGGGCGGGTGCGGGTCATGCGCATCGCCTGCGTGCTGGCCGTGGTGGGGCTGGGGACCTTCGTGCTGTCCCCGTGGCTGTGGCTGGGAATGGGCGCGATCTTCGTGTGGGGCCTGGGCGCGGCCCTGGGCTTCCCGGTGGGCATGTCCGCCGCGGCGGACAACCCGATGAAGGCCTCCGCGCGGGTCTCGGTGGTCTCCACCGTCGGCTACGGCGCGTTCCTCGGCGGCCCCCCGATCCTGGGTCTGCTCGGGGAGGCGCTGGGGGTCCGGCAGGGGCTGTCCGTGGTCCTGGTGCTCGTGGTCGTCTCCTTCCTGCTGGTCCCGCAGCTGGCCACCCCGGAGGAGGAGCGGGTGCACCGGCTCAGCTGAGTCCGTCTCGTCGGTGCTGCCCGAGCCGCCCGCGTCCCGGCGGGCACCGGCGGGCGCCGGGCCTGGTCGGCTGACGGCCCGCGGCTAGACTGGGCCGAGTGAGCGAGACCCTTCTGAGCGAACTGACCACCCTCGGCGTCGGCGGCCCGGCCCGCACCTACGTGCGCGCGCGCACCGAGCAGGAGATCATCGACGCCCTGATCGCGGCCGATGACGCCGGGGATCAGGTGCTGATCTTAGGCGGCGGCTCCAACCTGGTGGTCGGCGACGACGGCTTCGACGGCACCGTGGTGCACACCGCGAGCACCGGCGTCACCGTGCGCCGCGCCGAGGACGGACGCAGCGCGCGCCTGAGCGCCGAGGCCGGGGAGGACTGGGACGGCCTGGTGGCCCGCAGCCTCGAAGAGGGCCTGTCCGGGCTGGAGACCCTCTCCGGGATCCCCGGCACCGTCGGGGCCACCCCGGTGCAGAACGTCGGCGCGTACGGCACGGAGATCTCCCAGCACTTCGCCTCCGCCCGGCTGTGGGACCGCGTCGAACGGCGCGTGGAGGTCTTCGACCGGCAGCGGATGGCCTTCGCCTACCGGGACTCCGCGCTGAAGCGGGAGATGCTCGGGCCCTCCCCGCGCTGGGCGGTGCTGCAGGTCAGCTTCGATCTGGAGGTCCGCGCGGACTCCGCGCCCCTGCGCTACGCGGAGCTGGCCCGGAGCCTGGGCACCGAGGTCGGTGAGCGGGTCCCGGCGTCCCGCGTGCGCGAGGCCGTGTTGCGTCTGCGCGCCGGCAAGGGCATGGTCCTGGACCCGGCGGACCGCGACACGCACTCCACCGGCTCCTTCTTCACCAACCCCATCATCCCGGCCGACGCCGGGGCGGACCTGCCGGCCGATGCCCCGCGCTACCCGGTGCTGGACGCCGACGGCGCGGTGGACGAGTCCCTGACCAAGCTCTCCGCGGCCTGGCTGATCCAGCACGCGGGCTTCGACAAGGGCTACGGGCTGGAGGGGGAGTCCGCGGCCGTCGCCGGCGGCCGGGCCGCCCTGTCCACCAAGCACACCCTGGCCATCACCAACCGCGGGCAGGCCACCGCCGCCGACGTCGTGGCAGTGGCCCGCGCGGTGCGCGAGGGCGTCCAGCGGGAGTTCGGGGTGCGCCTGGAGGCCGAGCCCGTGGTGGTCGGCACCCGGATCTGACGGGACCCCGCCGGACCCCGCGGGCCTCGCAGGTGAGGCGGGGCGCGGCCGGGGCGGCCCGGGTGGTCGCCCCGGTGCGTCAGCCCAGGTGCTTCTCCTTGGGGCGCAGGCCGCCGCGGGCCTCGGAATCCACGCGGTCCAGGTCCCCGCCGGAAGCGGCCGTGACGGCCGCGACCACCAGGCCCTCCACCAGCGGGGCGGGGGACAGGCGGGTGCGCTCGGCCAGCTCCGGCTCGAGCATCTCCACGGCCATCTCGGCGGACATCACGGCCGAGCCGAGGTCCATCAGGACCACGACCCCGTCTCCGGAATCGGCCCGCTGCACGGCCTCCACGATCTTCGCGGCGTCGGTGCCCAGCCCGCCGTCCTCCGTGCCGGCCGCCAGCTCCAGGGCCGGCGGATTCTTGGCGACCATCTGCAGGGCGAGCTCCCGGGCCGCCTCGGCCAGCGGCGCGGAGTGAGAGGCGATGACGATCCCGATCATGCCAGCACCTCCCGTGCGGCGCGCACCAGCAGCACGGCCGACGCCGCCCCGGGATCGCGATGGCCCTTGGCCCGCTCGCCCAGGTAGCTGGCCCGGCCCTTGGTCGGCACCATGTCCTCGGTCGCGGCGGCCCCTTCCTCGGCGGCCCGCTGCGCGGCCTCCAGGGCGGGACCCAGCCCGTCCCCACTCTTCTCGGTCAGGGCCCGGGAGGCGGGCAGCAGCGCATCGAGCATCGTCGCCTCGCCCTCCTGGGACTTCCCCCGCTCGGCTGTGCCCTCGGCCCCGGCCTCGAAGGCCGCGGCGAAGGCCGACGCCGGATCCTGCCCGGCATCGTAGGCCTTCGCGAAGCGCAGGAAGAACGTCCCGTACAGGGGGCCGGAGGCCCCGCCCACGGTGGAGACCAGGGTCATCCCGACCTTCTTCAGGTACACCGCGGCGTCGTCGAAATCCGCGGAGCCCAGGCGGGCCGCGGCGGCGAAGCCGCGATCCATGTTGGCCCCGTGATCGGAGTCCCCGATCGCGGCGTCCAGCTCGGTCAGCTCCTCGGCGTGCTCGTGCATCAGCTCGGCGGCGCGCTCGACCCATGTGGCGGCATCGGCGGTATCCATGCTTCTCCTCGCATCCGTCCGGGAACGGGGTGACATCCGAGGCGGCCTCCCGGACTCGGGCCGCGGCGGACGGGGTATCGGGGCTGGGACGGGCCGAGAATCGGCCCGGCTCCCGGGCGGCATCGTCCGGGAGTCTCAGGCTCCCCAGCGCAGCGAGGGGGTGTCCACGGGGGAATCCCACAGGCGCAGCAGGTCGTCATCGGCGGGCATCAGGGTCAGGGAGCAGCCGGCCATGTCCAGGCTGGTGATGTAGTCGCCCACCAGCACGCGGGCGACCTCCACCTCGTGCTCGGCCAGGACCTTCGCGACCTCGCCGTACATCAGGTACAGCTCGGACAGGGGAGTGGCGCCCATGCCGTTGAGCATCGCGATGACGGGCTGGCCCGAGGGGATCTCGGCGAGTACGGGCTCGGTGAGCTTCCGGGCGATTTCCGCGGCGGGGGCCATCGGCTCACGGGAGCGACCGGGTTCGCCGTGGATCCCGACGCCCAGCTCCAGCTCATCCTCACCCAGCTGGAAAGACGGCTTCCCGTGGGCGGGCAGCGTGCCGGAGGTCAGGGCCGCCCCCATCGAGCGGCAGGACTCGGCGGCCTTCCGGGCGACGGCCACGACGCCGTCCAGGTCCCGACCCTCGGCGGCCGCGGCCCCGGCCAGGCGCTCCACGAACACCGTGCCGCCGACCCCTCGGCGACCGGCCGTGAAGGAGGAGTCCTCCACCGCGACGTCGTCGGCCACGATCACGGATTCCACTCGGGTGTCCTCTGCCAGCTCCGCGGCCATGTCGAAGTTCATGACGTCGCCGGTGTAGTTCTTCACGATGTGCAGCACCCCGGCGCCGGTGTCAGCGGCTTCGGTGGCGGCCTGGATCTGGTCCGGGACGGGAGAGGTGAAGACCTCCCCGCACACCGCGGCGTCGAGCATCCCGGGGCCGACGAAGCCGGCGTGCAGGGGCTCGTGTCCGGAGCCGCCGCCGGAGACGACGCCGACCTTGCCCTCCTGCATGCTCGAGCGCAGGACCAGGCGTTGCTCGGCGTCCACGCGGTGGGTGGTGGGATGCGCGGCGGCGAATCCGGTGAGGAAATCGCGGACCACGTCGGCGGGATCGTTGATGAGCTTCTTCATACCGCCATCACACCACCGGCCGCCGACGCGGACAAGGACCTGAGCGGGGTGTTTCCGGGGCGCCGCCGGTGTGTTTCCGGAGAATCCGAGAGGAGAGGCGGCGTTGGTGGGCCAGGGCATGGATTCCCGGGAGACCAGGCCGTAGGATGCCGACTGATGGCATCATCCACCGCAGTCCGCACGCACCCGAGCACCGCCTCCGCCGAGGCTGCCGTCGAGGTGCGCACCCAGCCCGCCTCCTCCCTGGAGCGGGAGATCGAACAGGGCCAGCGCGAGGGGCGCGTGCACCGCGCCCTGGGGCGCTTCAAGGCCTTCACCCATCGCCACCCGGTGCTGCGCTTCGTCCACAAGACCCTGGTGACCCTGGTCGGCGGGGTGATCGTGCTGGCCGGCGTCGTCATGCTGGTGACCCCGGGCCCGGGGTGGCTCGCGGTCTTCCTGGGGCTGGGCGTGCTGGCCACCGAGTACCCGATCGTGCACCGCTTCAACCAGTGGGCCAAGGCCAAGGTGCTGGCCGTGTGGCATCGGATCCAGGCGCGGCGGGCCGAGCGCCGGGCGGCGAAGGCCCAGCGCCGAGTCCGTCGGGCCGAGCGGCGCGCCGAGGCGAAGGTGCGGCAGGCGCGCATCAAGGCCGCCTGGCACTCCCGCCACTGCTGCGCCCCGCACCGCCCGGCCGCCCGCGCCTGAGCCGTAGCGTCCCCCCCCCCCCGCGTTTGGGAGGGGTCTCGACGTCTGGGAGCCACGAGGACGCTCCCAAAGGCCGAAACCCCTCCCAAAACCGGGGCCGGGGAGGGCAGGGCGGCGGGTCAGCGCTGCAGCGTGAGGGTTGTCAGCCCCATCTCCGGGGTGGGGCGGAAGCCCAGCGAGCGGTAGAGATCGATGACCCGCTGGTTCGCGGCGGCGTCGTCCGTGGTGATGTAGATCTGGCGGATCCCCGCGCAGGCCTCCAGCGCCCGGTCCAGCAGCGCCCTCCCGATGCCGCAGCCCTGATGCTCGGGCAGCACCAGCAGATCCTGGATGCAGGCGACGGTGGCGCCGTCGCCGACCACCCGGACCAGCCCCACGAGGCGGTCCCCCTCCCGCGCCGCGAGCACCAGCCAGGCCCCGTCGACCATCGGGCCGAACAGCTCCGGCTCGCGGGTGTAGGCGGACCAGCCGACGGCGTCGTACAGGCGGATCAGCTCGGCGCGCTCCAGCGCCCGGGTCGCGCAGATCTCCATCCCCTCACCCTATCCGCCGCCCGCGCCGTCTCTGCCCGCGTTTGGGAGGGGTTTCGGCGTGTGGGAGCCGCAAGAACGCTCCCACACGCCGAAACCCCTCCCACAGCTGAGGCGGGGGTGGGGAACGGCCGACGAAGCCCGCGGCGATGCGGTAGAATGAGAGACAACAAGACCCGCCAAGGCTAGTCTGCTGGTGACAGCAGATCCTCAAATAGGCGGGTTTCTTCATGTCCAAGGCCCCTTACACCAAACCGTCCCTCTCCCTGCGGGATCAGGCGCTGCGGCTGCGCAGCCGAGGCCTTGACGCACCGGCCGAGAAGATCGAACTGACACTGCGCCGGATGAGCTATTACCGTCTGGCGGGCTACCTGTGGTGGTTCTACGGAGAGGAATGGGAGGTCCTCGAACCCGGCGCCACCCTGGACGAGGTACTGCGCCTCTACGATTTCGATGCGCAGCTGCGATCGCAGATCATGCGCCTATCCCATTCCATCGAAGCCTGGTTGCGGGCTGCGATGACGAACCATCTGGGTCAGGCGCACGGGCCCATGGGATACCTGGACGAGACCCTGTACTCCTCCGCCCCGGCGTTCCGTCGAGACCGGCGCAAACTGGAAGAGTGCATGACCGGCGGGGCACCGGAGCAGTTCATCGAGGAGTTCCGCAACAAGTACCAGGATCCGCTGCCCCCGATCTGGATGGCCGCGGAGATCATGAGTCTGGGGCTCCTCTCCAAGTGGTATGACAACCTCCGTGAGGACAGCCTCCGCAAGGGGATCGCCCGGGAATGCGGGCTGCCGCCCGAGGTGCTCTCCAGGTTTCTGCGCGTCTTCACGGTTCTGCGCAATCGATCTGCCCACCATGCGCGCGTCTGGAACCGGAGGACCTCCCTGCGCGTGGCGACGATCCGTCGTCTTCCTGGGCTGTTGGAACCTTCACTGGCGGGTGCCGACACGGAGCGGATCAACTATCCGCTCTCCCTCGCCGTCTTCATCGTGCGCACCGTGGATCCCTCTGCGTCCGTCATCCGGGATCTGCATCGGCTGCTGTTAGGCGCGGACGAATCGTGGCTGACCGAGATGGATATCCCCGAGGGGATGGCGAAGGACCCGCTGTGGTTCCCCGATCGTGCAGTCTGACCGTCCCGCGGTCGAGCCGCCAGCGCCCTCCTTCCGTGCCCGTTTGGGAGGGGTTTCGGTGTTTGGGAGCCGCGAGAACGCTCCCAAACGCCGAAACCCCTCCCAAAGCCGGGGCGGGCGGGCGGGGCCGGGCCAGCCCGGGGCCGGGCCGCCCGTCAGAGGGTGCCGACGGCGATCTTCAGCATCCGGCGCACCGGCTCGGCCGCGCCCCACAGCAGCTGATCCCCCACGGTGAAGGCGGAGATGTACTCGGGGCCCATCGCCAGCTTGCGGATGCGCCCCACCGGGATCCGCAGGGACCCGGAGGCCGCCACCGGGGTCAGGTCCCGGATCGTGTCCTCCTTGGTGTTGGGCACCACGTGCGCCCACTCGTTGTCCTCGTCGATGATCCGCTCGATCTCCTCCACCGACAGATCCTCGGTGAGCTTCATCGTCAGGGCCTGGGCGTGGGAGCGCATCGTCGCGATCCGCACGCACAGCCCGTCCATGACCACCCGGTCATCGCCGTCCAGGCCCAGGATCTTGTTGGTCTCGGCATCCGCCTTCCACTCCTCGCGGGACTGCCCGTTGCCCAGATCCGCGTCGATCCACGGGATCAGGGAGCCGGCCAGCGGCACCTCGAACTGGGTGGTGTCCAGCTCACCGGAGCGCTGCATCGCCAGCACCTTCCGGTCCACCTCCAGGATCGCCGACGCCGGATCGGACAGCTCCTGCGCGACGGTCCCGGCGACGTCGCGGAACCCGGCCAGCACCTCGCGCATGTGCCGGGCCCCGCCGCCGGAGGCCGCCTGGTAGGTCATCGCGGTGCTCCACTGCACCAGCCCGCGGCGGAACAGTCCGCCCAGGCCCATCAGCAGGCAGGACACGGTGCAGTTGCCGCCGATGAAGTCCCGGATCCCGGCCTCCAGGGCCCGGTCGATGACGTCCCTGTTCACCGGATCCAGCACGATCACGGAGTCCGGCTCCTGGCGCAGGGTCGAGGCGGCGTCGATCCACAGCCCGTCCCACCCGCGTTCGCGCAGCTTCCCGTGCACGGCCTTCGTGTAGTCCCCGCCCTGGGTGGTCACGATGACAGGCAGCAGCGCCAGCTCGTCCAGATCGTAGGCGTCCTGCAGGGTGCTGGGCTCCTCGGCGCCGCGGAAGGTCGGCGCGGGGGAGCCGGCGGCGGAGGTGGAGAAGAACACGGGGGTGAAGTCCGCGAAGTCTCCCTCCTGCTCCAGGCGCTGCATCAGCACGGAGCCGACCATGCCGCGCCAGCCGACGAATCCTACGGGATCTCCAGGGTGGAAAGTCATGGGCCCCAGTCTACGGAAGATGCCCCGCCGGGTGGGGGCCGCGCCGCGGTGGCCGGGCGTTTCGGAAGCGGTCGGCGGGTTGCGAAGCGGTGAGGCCGCTCCACAACCCGCCGACCGCTCCCCAAACGGCCGCGAAGCGTGAGCTCAGCGGGTGGCCTCCAGGAAGCGATAGGGCAGCGCCGCGGGGGACAGGGCGCCGTCGGGACCGGCCACCCGGGCCTTCGGGTCGACGCCGGAGCCCAGTTCCCGCAAAGACCACTCCGGGCCCAGCTGCGGGGCGCGGGCGTCTCCGGGCACCTCGGCGTCCAGCTGCGTGACCAGCACCCGGGACACCCGGCCCCCGCGCACCACCGGAAGGTCCTCGGCCCCCAGCGCCCGGTCGTACAGGGACGCCCCGCCGAGCAGCCAGATCCGCTCCGACCCACTGGGCGCCTCGGCGGCGACCCGCAGGGCCTCGGGCAGATCGCGGACCCACCGGGCGCCGTCGTGCTCCCCGGGGGAGACGGTGCGCGAGAGCACGATGTTGGTCCGCCCCGGCAGGGGGCGGAACCGCTGCGGGAAGGACTGCCAGGTGGCCCGGCCCATGATGACCGGATAGCCCATCGTGCGCTCGCGGAAGAACGCGAAGTCCGCGGGACAGTGCCACGGCATCCCCCCGTCCCGTCCGATCACCTCTCCGGCGGCCTGCGCCCAGATCGCCGCCAGCTCGGGGCCCACCCCGCTCATACGGCGATCGGCGCCTTGATCGTCGGGTGCGGGTCGTAGCCCACCAGCTCGAAGTCCTCGTACTCGTAGGCATCCAGGGAGTCGCGGTGCCGGAACCGCAGCTGAGGGTACGGGCGCGGCTCGCGGCTCAGCTGCTCGGCCACCTGCTCCCGGTGGTTGTCGTAGATGTGGCAGTCCCCGCCGGACCACACGAACTCCCCGGGCTGAAGGCCCACCTGGTCGGCGACCAGCAGCGTCAGCAGCGCGTAGGAGGCGATGTTGAACGGCACCCCGAGGAACATGTCCGCGGAGCGCTGGTAGAGCTGGCAGGACAGCCGGTGCGGGGCCCCGGCATCGTCCGGGACCACATAGAACTGGAACAGCGCGTGGCACGGGGGCAGGGCCATGTCCTCCACCTCGGCCGGATTCCACGCGGAGACCACGTGCCGGCGGGAGAACGGGTTCTCCCGGAGGGAGCGGATCACCTGGGCGATCTGGTCGATGTGCCCGCCCGACGGCGTGGGCCAGGAGCGCCACTGCACCCCGTAGACCGGGCCCAGCTCGCCGTCCTCATCGGCCCACTCGTCCCAGATGCTCACCCCGCGCTCCTGCAGCCAGCGCACGTTGGAGGAGCCGCGCAGGAACCACAGCAGCTCCAGGGCCACGGACTTGAAGTGCACCCGCTTGGTGGTCAGCAGCGGGAAGGACTCGGCCAGGTCGAAGCGCATCTGCCGGCCGAACACCCCCGTGGTCCCGGTGCCGGTGCGGTCCGGACGGTGCGTGCCGTGAGACAGGATGTCGCGCAGCAGGTCCTCGTAGGGGGTGGGGATCGACGTCGTCTCAGTCATCGCTGGGCTTCACCTGCTCCAGGGAGACCACGCGGCCCCGGTGCTTCCGGCTCACATTGAGCACGATCATCTCCCCGGGGCTCAGGTACGGGTCCTCGGTGGGCAGCTGGGCGCGCAGCGCCCTGGGCAGGTGCCGGTCCACCACGGCCAGCACCGTGGGCAGCACCGGCCGGTGCGTGCACACCACGGTGGAGGTCCCGGATTCGAACACGGCCTCCATCAGCTTGGCGACCTTCCCCGGCTTGCGGGAGTGCTCCGCCTCGGTCAGGCGCTTCTTGTCCTTGATCACCAGGCCCTCGGCCTTCGCGTACCCGGCGACCGTCTGCATGCAGCGCACCCACGGACTGGAGATGACCTTCTGCGGCTTCCACGCCGCCAGCAGCTTCCCCACGGCCACCGCCTGGCGCTTGCCGGTCGCGGCCAGGGGCCGATCGCCCTCGGCCCGGGACCACGACGAGCGCGGCTTGGCCTTGGCGTGGCGCACCACGATGACGGCGCGGGTGCGCAGATCCTGCGCCTCGTGCAGGGCCACCAGCCGGTCCAGGGGCTCGGTGTCGGTGGCGTTGGTCAGCAGGTCCCGGGCCTGCTCCGGGGTGACCCAGCGCAGCTCGTCCACCTCGCCGCCGTCCTGGTGGGCCTGGGCGGAGGCGGGTACGTGCGCGGCCCAGTAGTGCACGTCCTTGCGGCCCTGCTTGACCTGGTAGGTGGTCACCGCCAGGGGGGCGCCCAGGGTGATGCTCAGGCCCACCTCCTCGGCGACCTCCCGGATCGCGGTCTGCGGCACGGATTCGCCGTCGTCGCGCTTGCCCTTGGGCCAGGACCAGTCGTCGTACTTGGGGCGGTGGATGATCAGGACCTCCAGCACGCCCTCGCGCTCGCGCCAGCACAGGGCGCCGGCGGCGACGACGGCGGGGAAAGAGGGCTTGGACATGATCGGGGAGCTTCCTTCGGGTGAGGGGATCGATGACGGCTGCGCGCGCACTGGGGCCCCGACGCGCCGGGGCGGCGGGACCCGCGGGAGGCTGGCTCAGCCTCGGGAGGAGGAGCCCTGCCGGGCCCGGGACTCCAGGTAGTGGCTCTGCACATCCATCAGCGGGCGCCCCTGGGCGTCCAGCGCGTGGCGGGTCCACACGCCGTCGCCGTCCAGGTGCCAGGTGGAGGTGCGCTCGGAGAGGTAGAGGTCGAACAGGGTCAGCAGGTACTCCACGTGCACCGGGTCCTTGATCCGCACCAGCGCCTCCACGCGCCGATCCAGGTTCCGGTGCATCATGTCCGCGGAGCCGATGTAGACCACCGGCTTGCCGCCGTTGGCGAAGGTGAACACCCGCGAGTGCTCCAGGAACCGGCCCAGCACGGAGCGCACCGTGATGTTCTCGGACAGTCCCGGCACGCCCGGGCGCAGCGCGCAGATCCCGCGCACGACGACGTCCACGCGCACCCCGGCCTGCGAGGCCCGGTACAGGGAGTCGATGATCGCCTCATCGACCATGGAGTTGCACTTGATCTGGATCTTCGCGGCCAGCCCGGCCCGCTGGTGGGCGATCTCCCGGTTGATCCGGTCGATCAGGCCCGAGCGCAGCGAGCGCGGGGCCACCAGCAGGGACTTGAAGGTGGTCTTCGGGGCGTACCCGGAGAGCTGGTTGAACAGCCGGGAGACGTCCTCGCCGATCTGCGCATCGCAGGTCAGCAGGCCGAGGTCCTCATAGAACCGGGCGGTGGAGGGGTGGTAGTTGCCGGTGCCGATGTGGCAGTACCGGCGCAGCCCGTCGGCCTCCCGGCGCACCACCAGGGACAGCTTGCAGTGGGTCTTCAGCCCGACGATGCCGTAGACCACGTGCACCCCGGCCTCCTCGAGCTTGCGGGCCCAGGAGATGTTGGCCTGCTCGTCGAAGCGCGCCTTGATCTCCACCAGGGCCAGCACCTGCTTGCCGGCCTCCGCGGCCTCGATCAGGGCGTCCACGATGGGGGAGTCCCCGGAGGTGCGGTACAGGGTCTGCTTGATCGCCATGACGTTCGGGTCCGCCGCGGCCTGCTCCAGGAAGGCCTGGACGCTGGTGGCGAAGGAGTCGTACGGGTGGTGCAGCAGCACGTCGTGGTCCCGGGTCGCGGCGAACACGTCCGCGGCCTTGGCGGTCTCCGCGGCGTTGAGGAAGCGGCTGGTGTGGGCCACATAGGTGGGGTAGTGCAGCCGGGGCCGGTTGACCTTGACGATGTTGGACACCCCGCGCAGGTCCAGCGGGGCGGGCAGCTGGTACACCTCGGACTCGTCGATGCGCAGCTCCGAGACCAGCAGGTCCAGGATCGCGGGGTTGATGGAGTCCTCCACCTCCAGGCGCACGGGCGGGCCGAAGCGTCGGCGCAGCAGCTCCTTCTCCAGGGCCTTCAGGAGGTTCTCGGCGTCATCCTCCTCGACCTCCAGGTCCTCGTTGCGGGTCACCCGGAACACATGGTGCTCCACGACCTCCATGCCGGGGAACAGCTGGTCCAGGTGCTGGGCGATGACGGTCTCCAGCGGGATGAACCGGGCCGGGCGGGAGGAGGAGTTGGTGGTCTTGGGCCCGTCCACGGAGATCATCCGGGTCAGCTGGTCCGGGACCTTGACGCGGGCGAACAGCTCCTTGCCGGTCTGCGGGTTGCGCACGATGACGGCGAGGTTCAGGGCCAGCCCGGAGATGTACGGGAAGGGGTGGGCCGGGTCCACGGCCAGCGGGGTGAGGATCGGGAAGACCCGCTCCTGGAACTCGGCGGACAGCCGCTGCCGGGCCTCCTCCTCCAGGTCCTCCCAGCCGACGATGAACAGGTTCTCCTCCTCCAGGCGGGGCAGCACCTGCTCATGGAAGACCTGCGCGTGGCGCTGCTGCAGCCGGTGGGCGGATTCGGAGATCTCCTCCATCTGCTCCTCCGGGGTCAGCCCGGCCGCGGAGGGCACGGCGATGCCGGTGGCGATGCGCCGCTTGAGCCCCGCGACCCGGACCATGAAGAACTCGTCCAGGTTGGAGGCGACGATGGAGAGGAAGTTCAGCCGCTCCAGCAGGTAGAGGTTCGGGTCCTCGGCCAGCTCCAGCACCCGGGTGTTGAAGTCCAGCCAGGAGGTCTCCCGGTCCAGGAAGCGCTCCGAGCCGAAGTCCCCCTGCAGCAGCGGGGTGGAGAAGTGCTCGGGCTCGTCGATGCGGTCCCCGCGGGTCTCGGCGCGCTCGATCTTGGCGATGTCGGAGATCTCGGCCGGGCGGGTGAGGTTCGCGCTCGGGGCGGGGGCGGCGTCGTCCTGCCCGGCGGGCCCGGGGGCGTACATCGTGTCCACGTCCCACGGGACGAAGCCCAGGGAGCGGTACAGGCTCACCGCCGGGGCGTTGTCCGCGTCCACGTACAGGACGATGGCGGCCAGCGGCTCCTCCTGCGCGTCCTCGCCGGTGCCCAGGCGCGCCAGCCAGTCCATGCCGGCCAAGGTCAGGGCCTTGCCCAGCCCGGTGCCCTGCGCGTCCGGGGCCACGCCGACGGCGTAGACCTCGCCCTCGCGCGGGCCCTGCTGATCCGTCTCGATCTTGGTCCAGTGGAAGCCCAGCAGCCCGGAGCCGCCGTCGGCGCCTTCGGAGGTCTCGGCGAGGAAGAAGCCCTCGGGGCGGAACCAGTCCTCGGCGGTGCGGGCGTCCAGGTCCGCGCGGGTCAGGCGGCCCTGCTCGGGGTGCTCGGCGAAGGCCTGGGCGTTCAGGCGCAGCCAGGCCTCGGCGTCCTCGGGGGTCCAGGTGCGCAGGTGCACCGGGGCGGCGGGCTCATGGGCGGCGGCCTGCTCGGCGATCGAGCGGCGGGCGGCATCGGTGAGCTCCAGGCGCATCTTCCACAGCTCGCGCACCGCGTGCAGCCCGAGGTCCTTGGCCAGCTGCACGGCGGCCAGGGGCGCGGAGTACTCCCGGGAGTCCCCGGCCAGCCCCGAGCCGTGCACCCAGGCGCGGTAGCGGGGCAGGTCCTCGCCGAGGCCCTCCTCGCCCAGGGCGGTCTCCAGCAGGGCCCGGCCGAGCCCGGCGCCGCGTCGATCGGGGGCGACGACGGCCTCCAGCGTGCCGGTGGACTCCTCGTCCTGCGGGTCCGGGGCGGTGGCCACGGCCGCGGCGAGCGCCTGCCCGTCCTCCTCGGCGATGACCAGCAGGATCCGCTCGGCGTCGTCGCGGGCGGCCCGGCGCAGCTGCACGAGGGTCTGCTCGGAGAAGGGGGCGGCGCCGTCGTGCTCGCGGGCCTGCTCGGCCAGGCGCTCGACGGCGCGCACGCGCTCGGGAGTCGGGGCGAGGACCGCGGGGTGCGGCTGCCCGCTGGGGGTCTGGGAGGGGTTCTGGGTGTGCAGCTCGGCGGAAGTGGACACGTGGACGTTCCCGTTTCTCTCGCGGCCAGGATCGCGCCGCGCACGCGCGACGACTGCTCCCAGTCTACTGCCCGCCCGGTGCGACGGCGCAGACGTCGTTCCGACGGTGCGCGCTCGTCGTCCGGCGGCAATGCGCGGGAAACACGCGGCTCCTAGGCTCGCCGTACGCCGCGCCGGACCCGCCCCGGGACGACCTCCGGCACGAGGAAGGACCCGCCATGACCGTCACCTCCGCCCGCATCACCCCCGTCTCCGACGCCTGCGGGCAGGCCGATCCCGCGCCCGGTGCGGATCCGGGCCGGACCTCGGAGATCGACACTCTGGGGATCGACACCCAGGAGATCGCCGCCCAGCATCGGGATCACGTGCTGCAGTCCTGGTCCGTCTCCGGGGGCCCGGTGCACACCATCACCCGGGCGGAGGGGATCTGGCTGTGGGATGAGACCGGTCGGCGGATCGCGGACATGTCCTCGCTGATGGTCTGCGCCAACCTCGGCCACGGCCACCCCCGCATCGCCGAGGCGATCGCCGAGCAGGCCCGCCGCTTCTGCTTCATGTCCCCCGCCTTCGCCACCGAGCCCAAGTCTCGGCTGGCCGCGCGCCTGGTCGCCCTGGCCGGGCGGGAGCACTTCGCCCGGGTGATGTTCACCAACGGCGGGGCGGAGTCCAACGAGCACGCGCTGCGCATCGCCCGCACCGTCACGGGCCGGACCAAGGTCTTCTCCAGCTACCGCAGCTACCACGGGGCCACGGCCGGGGCCGCGCAGGCCACCGGGGACTGGCGCCGGCTCGGGGCCGAGCAGGGCGCGGGCGCGGGCTTCGTGAAGTTCCTGTCCCCGCACCCGTACCAGGACGGCTGGTCCGGCGAGGCTGCGGACGCCGCGGCCACGGAGCGGGCCCTGGCGGATCTGGAGCGCCAGCTGCGCTTCGAGGGCCCGGAGACGGTCGCCGCGATCATCGTGGAGCCGGTGGTCGGGGCCAACGGCGTCATCATCCCGCCGGAGGGCTACCTGCCCGGGCTGCGGCGGCTGTGCGACCGGTACGGGATCCTGCTGATCTTCGACGAGGTGATGACCGGCTTCGGGCGCACCGGGACGATGTTCGCCTGGCAGGGCTTCGGCGTCGTGCCGGATCTGATGACCTTCGCCAAGGGCGTGGACAACGCGGCGGTGCCGCTGGGCGGGGTGCTGGTCTCCCGGGAGATCGCCCGGTTCTTCGAGGAGCACCCGCTGCCCGGCGGGCTCACCTACTCCGGGCACACCCTCGCGTGCGCCGCGGCCAACGCGGCCCTGGACGCCTACGAGCAGGACGGGGTGCTGGAGCACGTGGCGCAGACCGCCCCGGTGCTCGCGGACTTCCTGGACCGGATGGCCCGGGAGCACGAGTGCGTGGGCCAGGTGCGCCACCTCGGGATGTTCGCCGCGGTGGAGCTGGTCTCGGACCGGGAGGCCCGCACCCCGCTGGTGGGGTACCGGTCTTCGGACCCGGTGATGAAGCGGATCATCGGTCGGCTGTACGACCGGGGCTTCAGCACCTTCGGGCGGGAGAACACCCTGCACGTCAGTCCGCCCCTGACGATCACCACCCAGGAGCTGGAGCAGGTCCTGCCGATCCTCGACGAGGTGCTCGGCTGGGTGGACCGCGAGATGCTGCCGGCCCGGCGGGCCGCGGCGAAGGATATGGAGGACTGAGCCGTGCCGGGCCGCGGGACGGGGCTGGGCGGATGCCGCGCCGTGGGCTATCTTCTGTGATATGGCTCGCAGACTCTTCTCGGACATCTCCCCGCTGACGTATCAGATCGCGATCCAGCGGCAGCGCCTGCAGCGGCACCTGGCCGACCTGCCGCGGCGTCGGAGCTTCGCCGCGCCGCGCAGCGCCGAGGATCTGCCGACGCGGATCTACGGGCACAACTCGCTGATCCGGCGTCGCCTGGGCAGCACGGAGCAGCACCTGCAGGAGGGCAAGGCCCGGTCCCTGGCCATCGCCGCCCCCCTGGTGGACGGGATCCTGATCCGGCCGGGGCAGACCTTCTCCTTCTGGCGGCTGGTGGGCAACCCCACCGCCGCCCGCGGCTTCCAGCCCGGGGTGGTCATCCAGGGGGACCACGCGGAGTCGGGCATCGGCGGCGGGATGTGCCAGTTCACCAACCTGCTGCACTGGATGGCGCTGCACTCCGAGCTGACCATCACCGAGCACCACCACCACTCCGGGCTGGACCTGTTCCCGGACTTCAAGCGCCAGATCCCCTACGGCACCGGGACCTCGATCATCTACAACTTCCTGGATTATCGGGTGCACAACGGCACGGACCGCACCCACCAGTTCCGGGTCGCCGTGGACGGGGAGCACCTGCGGGGCCAGCTGCGCGCGGAGCGGCCGGGGGAGTTCAAGTACCACATCCTCGAGGAGGACGCGTACTTCTACGAGGACGCCGACGACGCCGGGGCCGCCCAGGTGCGTCGGCACAACGTCATCGTGCGCGAGACCCGCAGCCGACGCACCGGGGACACCATCGGGCGCGAGCGCCTCCTGGAGAACGACGCCCTGGTGTGCTAAGACCGCGAGCTGGTGCGCGGGACCATCCTGGCCGCCAAACCCGGGGCCGCGAGCGGCTGAGCCGTCAGCCCTTCGGCGCGTGCATCGAGTAGCCGACGTTGCGCACCGTGGTGATCATCTGCTCGTGATCCGCCCCGAGCTTGGCCCGCAGGCGCCGGATGTGCACATCCACGGTGCGCGTGCCGCCGTAGTAGTCGTAGCCCCACACCTCGCTGAGCAGCTGGGCGCGGGTGAACACGTGCCCGGGATTCTGCGCGAGGAACTTCAGCAGCTCGAACTCCTTGTACGTCAGGTTCAGCGGCTGCCCGTCGATCCGGGCGCTGTAGCCCGCCTCGTCCACGACGACTGCCCCGCACCGGATCAGCTCCGCGGCGGGAGCGGGGGCGGGGGTGGGGCTGCGACGGTCGCCCAGCAGGAGGCGCAGCCGCGCCTCGGCCTCGGCCGGGCCGGCGTCGGGCAGCAGGAAGTCGTCCACGGGCCACTCGGGGGTCACCGCGCTGAGCGTGCCCTCCGTGAGCACCGCCAGGATCGGCAGCTCGGGGGCCTGGGCGCGCAGCAGCCGGGCGGCGTTGCGCGCCTGCAGCACCTGCGCGCGGGCATCCAGCAGCAGCAGGTCCGGGCCGTGGCGTCGGATGGAGTCCAGGCTCGTCCCCAGGCCCACGCGGTGCACGTCATGGGCGAGCAGCTCCAGGGCGGGCAGGGCCGCCGCGGCCTGCTCGGCGGTGTCGCTGAGGACGAGGATCTGGGACACGGAGGCTTCCTTCCCTCGGTCACGGGTGCGGGATGCGACCGCGTCTGTGCGGACGAGCACAGTATAGGCCGATGGCGCGGGGACCCGGCGCGCCCCCGACGTCGGCCACGGCGCCCGGTAGACTCGGCACCGTCCGCCCTCGGGCGCCGCCAGGCCCGTGCCGTCCCCGCGCCGTCGCCCGCCCCGATCGACTCAGGAGGCCCGCCCGCCGTGACCCCGTCAGCGACTCCCACCCGCGGTGAGCGGCTGCGCAGCGCCGGGCGCTCCGGCCCCTCCCGCTACCGGCTCGTCGCCGGATCCGCCGTCCTGGGCCTGGCCGTCTCCCTGCTGTGCGCGGTGTGGGCCCCGCAGGCCTCCGCGGTGGCCACCGTCGCGATGGTCCTGGTCATCGCGTGGGGTTGGCCGGCAGCCTCCGGGGTGGCCCAGCAGCGCGGCGGGGAGGTGTTGCCGGTGCACACCGGGATCATCGGCGCCAGCGGCTTGGCGGCCTGCGCGGTCGTGCTGCTGACGGCCTCGGCCTCGCTGGTGACGCTGCTGCCGGCCGTCGTCGCCGTGGGGGTGCTGGCCTGCTTCATCGGGGAGCTGGTGCGCGGGGAGGGGGCGCCCGCCCGGCTGGAGTCCGTGATCTCCGCGGTGACCGGGGTGCTGGCCGCGGTCAGCTCCGCCGGGTGGATCGCGATGGCCCTGGTGCACGAGCAGACCCGGGCCGGGTGGGCCGTGTGGGTCTGCGGCGCGGTGATCGCGGTGCTGATCGCCGGGGTCGGCGTCCGGCTGATCGCGGCGGGGCCTGCGGATGGCCCGCGGCGCGGGGCCGTGACCCTCGGGCTGGTGCCGGTCGCGTTCTTCGGGATCCTGGGCTGCGCCGGAACCTTCCTGCTGCTGCGCGTGGTAGCTTGGTGACCATGATCATGGCACTCGAGATCTTCTTCCTGTCCCTGCTGGGCCTGGCCTCCCTGGGCATCGCGGGCTCCGCGGTCCTCGTGGTGGCCCGGCTGTTCAAGGGCCAGAAGTGACCCATCGACGCTGACCGCCGCGGCGGTCGCGCGAACGGGCCCCGGGCACTGCCGCCCGGGGCCCGTTCGCGTCCGAGGGAAAGCCCGCGCGGGCCTGAGGCTGCGCGCCTAGGATGGGGCCATGGCTATCGAGATCCCCTCAGACATGACTCCCGAGCTCGTCCCCTTCGCCTGGCTGCTCGGCCAGTGGGAGGGCGTGGGCGTGCTCGGCTACGGCCAGGACGTCCCCGATCGGCAGTTCGGGCAGATCGTCTCCTTCACCCAGTCCGGCCTGCCGTTCATCGAGTACCGCGCCGAGTCCTACCTGCTGGACGAGGAGGGGCAGCGCACCCGCCCCATCAGCGTGGAGACCGGCTTCTGGCAGCTGGGCCGGAAGCTGCAGGAGGGCGACCTCGGCCCCGGGCTCATCCCCGGCGCGGCCGAACCGACTCTGGCCACCGCCGCGGACGTGGAGAGGCTGCGCCGAGAGGAGGGCGGCTTCGAGATCACCGCGAACATCAACCACCCCGGCGGGGTCAGCGAGCTGTACGTGGGCGTCATCGACGGGCCCCGCATCCAGATGGCCACCGACGCCGTGATGCGGGCCGAGGGAGCCAAGGAGTACACCGCCGCCTCCCGGATGTACGGGCTGGTCAACGGCGAGCTGATGTGGGCCTGGGACATGGCCGCCCTCGGGCACGAGATGGCCTCCCACGCCTCCGCGCGCCTGCGCCGCACGGACGCGGCCGAGGTGGTGCGGTGAGTCCCGAACGCTCACCCCTGCTGGACCGGCACGGCGCGGTGCCGGCGGAGGCCCCGGACCAGGCGGTCCCCGCCCACTACGGCGACCCCCTGCGCGAACAGCGCCGCCTGGCCCGCTCCACCCCCGCCTCCCCGGTGCTGGTGGACTCATCCCACCTGGGCGTCGTCGAGGTGACGGGGCAGGACCGGGCCAGCTGGCTGACCACCCTGTCCTCCCAGGTGCTCACCGGCCTGCCCGCCGGGTCCTCCGCGGAGCTGGCCCTGCTCTCCGCGCAGGGGCGGCTCGAGTACGTCCCCCACGCGATCATCGGCGAGGACCGGATCCTGCTGATCGTGGAGCCGGGGCAGGAGCAGCCGCTGACGGCGTTCCTGGACTCGATGCGCTT
This sequence comes from Rothia sp. BD8, assembly GCF_044878465.1. NCBI lineage: Bacteria > Bacillati > Actinomycetota > Actinomycetes > Micrococcales > Micrococcaceae > Rothia > Rothia sp. BD8. The sequence continues at coordinate 54,793 of NZ_JANJES010000001.1, forward strand.
CATGCTGCGGGTGCAGGTCCGGGCGGCCGCCGCGGACTGGGCCGTGGTGGGGCTGCGTGTGGACCCGCGGGATGCCGCCGTGCTGGCGCCGTTCCTGGCGCGCGCGGGCGAGTCCGGGCTGCCGCTGGTGTGGCGGGACCCGTGGCCCGGCGTCGTGCCCGGCGGCACCAGCTACGCCGCCGTCGCGGAGCACCCCGGGGCCCAGCGCACCTGGTACGAGGCCCTGGTGCCGCGCGAGCGGCTGCCGGAGCTGGCGGGCCTGGCCGAGGCGGACCCGGCGCCGCTGGGCTGGGCCGGGCTGTGGGCCGCGGAGGCCCTGCGCATCGCGGAGTGGCGCCCGCGCGCCGCCCGGGAGATCGATGAGCGGGCCATCCCGCACGAGCTGGATCTGATGCGCACCGCCGTGCACCTGGCCAAGGGCTGCTACAAGGGCCAGGAGACCGTGGCCCGCGTGCACAACCTGGGCCACCCGCCCCGGCGCCTGGCCTTCCTGGACCTGGACGGCTCGGAGCACACCCTGCCCGCTCTCGGCTCGCCGGTGTGCGTGGAGGGCAGTGCCCGCCCGGTGGGGCGGGTGACCTCCGCGGCCCTGCACCACGAGGCCGGGCCCATCGCCCTGGCCGTGCTCAAGCGCTCGGTGGACCCCGCCGCCGCCCTGCGGGTGGTGGATCCGGGGCAGCCCGGTGAGGACGGGGAGCCCGCGGGGACCGTCTACGCCGCGGCCCAGACCGTGATCGTGGACCCGGAGGCCGGGCAGGTGGCCGGCCGACGGCACCGCGCGGACTTCCTGCGCCAGCCGTGATGTCCGGCTAGCCCGGCCGCACCGACGACGACGGCCCGGCCGTCTCCCCTCGCGATGAGGGAGGACGGCCGGGCCGTCGTCGTGCTCGGCCGGGCGGCGTCGGTGGGCACCGGCGCCCGGCCGACGCGGGATCAGCGTCCGAAGAGGGTCTTGGCCTCCTCCCAGCGGTCCTGCGGAACCTCCTTCAGCCCGGAGTCCAGGGCTTCGTGGAAGCCCACGCGCACCACGTCGGTGCCGTGCAGGGCCACCATCTTGCCCCACTCCTTGTCGTGCACCAGGTCCACCACGTTCATCCCGAAGCGGGTGGCCAGCACCCGGTCGAAGCTGGTGGGGGAGCCGCCGCGCTGGATGTGCCCCAGCGTGGTGTTGCGGGTCTCGATGCCGGTGAGCTTCTCGATCTCGTGGGTCACGTACTCGCCGATGCCGCCCAGCCGGGGGCGCCCGTCCTTCTCCACGCCCTTGTCGTGCATGACCTCGTCGAAGCCCTCCGGGATAAAGCCCTCGGCCACCACCACCAGCGGGGAGCGGCCGCGGTCGTGGACCTCCTTGGCCCACTCGGCCACCTGCGTCATCGGCACCTGCTGCTCCGGGATCAGCACGGCGTGCGCGCCGGCGGCCATGCCGGAGTGCAGCGCGATCCACCCGACGTGGCGGCCCATGACCTCCGCGACCATGCAGCGGTGGTGGGACTCGCCGGTGGTGCGCAGGCGGTCCATCGCATCCGTGGCGATCTGCACCGCGGTGTCGAAGCCGAAGGTGTAGTCCGTGCCGTTGAGGTCGTTGTCGATGGTCTTCGGCACCCCGACGACGGGCAGGCCGGCGTCGGCCAGGCGGCGGGCCCCGGCCAGGGTCCCCTCCCCGCCGATCGCGACGACGGCGTCGATCTGGTTCTTCTCCAGCACGATGGAGATGTTCTCCGGGCCGCCGTGCGGGCCGTCGTAGGGGTTGGTGCGGGAGGTGCCGAGGATCGTGCCGCCGGTGCGGGCCAGGCCGCGCACCTTGGTGCGGGGCAGATCCATGATGTCGTCCTCCACGAGGCCGCGCCAGCCGTCCCGGAAGCCCACGAACTCGTCATCGTAGGTCTTGACTCCGTTGAGCACGGCGCCGCGGATCACGGCGTTCAGGCCGGGGCAGTCCCCGCCGCTGGTGAGCAGTCCGATCTTCATGGTGGTCTCCTCGACTGATGGTTCGGATGGATTCGTCAACCGGAACCAGTCTAGCGAGCGGTTGCGTTTCTGTGGAGTCGGCAGAGGCCGTGGTTCCGCTGAATTCCGGGGAATCACGGCCTCAGGGCGAGGGGAGTCACACTTCCGACATGTGGGTTCGTGTGGGAATCGGCGGTCGGCTCGGGTGGTGCGCTCAGGCGGCGTCGGCCAGCAGCCGCTGGATCCGCCCGACGCCCTCGCGCAGATCCTCCTCGCCCAGGGCGTAGGACAGGCGCAGGTATCCGGAGGGGCCGAAGGCCTCACCCGGCACGACGGCGACCTCCGCTTCCTCCAGGATCAGGGTCGCCAGGTCCTGGGAGGACTCGATGCGCCGCCCGGCGATCTCCCGGCCCAGCAGGGCGGTGACGTCCGGGTAGGCGTAGAACGCGCCCTGCGGGACGGGGCAGGAGAAGCCGGGCACCGCGTTCAGCCCATCCACGATGAGCCGACGGCGGGCGTCGAAGGCCCGGCGCATCGCCTCGACCTCCTCCTGCGGGCCCGTCAGGGCCGCCAGCGCGGCCCGCTGGGCGATGTTGTTGACGTTGGAGCTCAGGTGCGACTGCAGGTTGGTCGCGGCCTTCGCCACGTCGGCCGGCGCCACCAGCCAGCCCACCCGCCAGCCGGTCATCGCGTAGGTCTTGGCCACCCCGCTGAGGATCACCAGGTTCTCCCGCAGCTGCGGGGCGGCTTCGGCCAGGGAGGTGAAGGGGGTGTCGTCGTAGGTGAGCCGCTCGTAGATCTCGTCCGTGATCACGAAGATCCCCTTCTCCGCGGCCCACGCCCCGATCGCGGCGGTCTCCTCGGGGGAGTACACCGCCCCGGTGGGGTTGGAGGGGGAGACGAAGATCAGCGCCTTGGTGCGCTCGGTGCAGGCGGTCTCCAGCTGCTCCGGGGTCACCTTGTAGCCCTGCTCCGAGCCGGCGAAGACCTCCACGGGCTCGCCCCCGGCCAGGCGGATCGCCTCGGGGTAGGTGGTCCAGTACGGGGCGGGCAGCAGGACCTCGTCCCCCTGCCCGATGACGGTCGCGAAGGCCTCGTAGACCGCCTGCTTGCCGCCGTTGGTCACCACCACCTGGGAGGGCTCCACCTCCCAGCCGGAGTCCCGCGCCGTCTTCTCGGCGATGGCCCGGCGCAGCTGCGGCAGGCCCGCGGCCGGGGTGTAGCGGAAGTTCGCCGGGTCATCCAGGGCCGCCCGGGCGGCGTCGACGATGAACTCCGGGGTGGGGAAGTCCGGCTCGCCCGCGCCGAAGCCGATGACCGGGCGTCCGGCGGCCTTCAGCTCCTTGGCGCGGGCGTCCACCGCGAGGGTGGCCGAGGGGGCGATCGCGCTGATGCGGGCGGAGATGCGCTCGTGGGAGGTCATGGTCGGCGGCTTCCTTCGACGTCGGGGGCGGTGGCCGGTGCGGGACCCGCGCGGCGCGGGCAGCCCGCCCTGCTCCCATCCTAGGGTCGGGCCTTGCGCCTGGGCCGGGATCGACGGCGGATTGCGCCGAGCGCGGGCTCTCGGCTACAGTCGGTACCCGGTACTCACCCCCTGAGGATCCCGCGCGCCGTCACGGGCCCCGACGCGGAGGAGAGTCACCGCGGAAGGCCCGGGGCCTTCCGAAGGGCAGTGGCGCAATTGGTAGCGCAGCGGTCTCCAAAACCGCAGGTTGCAGGTTCGAGTCCTGTCTGCCCTGCACGCACCCCGTCGTCGCGGCCCGTCCGCGGGGACCGGGGCCCCAGGGTCCCGAACGCTCGTCGCACGTCGCAGAAAGGGGCGGATCCCATGGCCAAGGCCGCCGCCGCAGGAGGAGCCGGGATCGAAGACGCCCGGGCCCGCGGCTTCTTCGGGAGGATCTTCCTCTTCCTCCGCCAGGTCCTCGCCGAGCTGAAGAAGGTCGTGACCCCCACCGGCCGCGAGCTGGTCAACTACGTGATCATCGTCCTGATCTTCGTGGCCTTCATGCTGCTGCTGATCTCCGGTCTGGACTTCCTCTTCGGCAAGGGAGCCTTCTGGCTGTTCGGCAACGGCCAGTCCATGACCGGACAGTAGTCCGCACCGTCCGTCCGATCCCCGGTCCGCTCGCGCGGACCCGCCCCCGGCGGGGCGGCGTCCGGCGCACCCTCCCAGAAAGCAGGAACAGCAACAGTGTCCGAGCAGGAACGCGAGAACGCCGAGGGCGTGAGCCCCGAGACCCCGACCAACCAGACTCCCGACGCCGAGCAGGCCGGCACCCCGGAGGAGGTCTCCCCGGAGCAGGCCGCGCAGGCCGCCGCCGCGCAGGCGGGGGAGTCTCGCTCCGGCTTCGAGAACACCGACGCCGGGCTGATCGCGGCCACCGACGCCCAGCCGGAGAACCCGGAGAAGGGCTTCGAGGACACCGCGGCCGAGGCCGCGGAGGCAGTCCAGGCCCAGGAGGGCTCCGAGGCGGCCGAGGAGGAGCAGCCGGACCCGATGGCCGAGTTCCGCTCCAAGCTGCGCCGCCAGGAGGGCGACTGGTACGTCATCCACACCTACGCCGGCTACGAGAACCGGGTCCGCACCAACCTGCAGACCCGCGCGCAGTCGATGAACATGGAGGACGACCTCTTCGAGATCCAGGTCCCCATGGAAGAGGTCGTGGAGATCAAGAACGGCCAGCGCAAGACCGTGCGCCGCGTGCGCATCCCGGGCTACGTGCTGGTGCGGATGAACCTCACCGACGAGTCCTGGGGCGTGGTGCGCCACACCCCCGGCGTCACCGGCTTCGTCGGGCAGGACGCCTACAACCCCGTGCCGCTGCGTCTGGACGAGGTCGTGGACATGCTGGCCCCGGTCTTCGAGGCCGAGCAGGTGGAGGCCGCCAAGCAGGCCGGCGAGCCCATCCCGGAGCCGCTGGCCCCGCAGGTCAGCGTCGGCTTCGAGATCGGGGAGTCCGTGGTCGTCAAGGAGGGCCCGTTCGAGACCCTCCCGGCGACCGTCAACGAGATCAACCCCGAGGCCCAGCAGCTGGTGGTCCTGGTCTCCCTCTTCGAGCGCGAGACCCCCGTGACCCTGGGGTTCAATCAGGTCTCCAAGATCTGATCCGCCAGGCTCCGACGGCGCCCGCCGCCTCCCGCACCGGGAGACGACGGGCGCCGTCTGTCTGTGAGGTGGGCCGCTGCGGGTGGTGCCCGACCCCCGCCGCGGCGTAGAGTGGATGGTTGCGTGTGCGCACCCGAACGCTGGGGTGCGCCCTCACGCCGGTCGCCGCGCCACGGCGGCCACCCGCCGTCGTGCGCTCCTGCGCGGCGGTCCGTCCCACGTAAGCAAAGGACCAAGCATTGGCTCCCAAGAAGAAGGTCTCTGGCCTCATCAAGCTGCAGATCCAGGCAGGCGCCGCCAACCCGGCCCCGCCGGTCGGCCCGGCCCTGGGTCAGCACGGCGTCAACATCATGGAGTTCTGCAAGGCGTACAACGCCGCCACGGAATCCATGCGCGGCAACGTGGTGCCGGTGGAGATCACGGTCTACGAGGACCGCTCCTTCACCTTCATCACCAAGACCCCGCCGGCCGCTGACCTGATCAAGAAGGCCGCGGGCGTGCAGAAGGGCTCCGGCATCCCGCACACCAACAAGGTCGGCAAGATCTCCATGGACCAGGTCCGCGAGATCGCCCAGACCAAGATGCCCGACCTCAACGCCAACGACATCGACGCCGCCGCGAAGATCGTCGCCGGCACGGCCCGCTCCATGGGCATCACCGTCGAGTAGTCCCCTCGCCTCCACCGCGAGGCACCGGCATCATCCCGATGCCGACCCGAAAGACCCGCCGCCGCGGCGGGCCGTCCGCAGCGCAGCAGGCGCCGGGCGTGTGGCAGGATCGCGCGCGATCCGACAGACCACGACTGCACAAGGAGAGAGCAAGCAGATGGCACAGCGCAGCAAAGCGTACAAGGCAGCCGCCGAGAAGATCGAGGAGGGCCGCCTCTACAGCGCCCCCGAGGCGATCGCCCTGGCCCAGGAGATCAACAGCTCCAAGGCCGACCCCACCGTGGAGGTCGCCATGCGGCTGTCCGTGGACCCCCGCAAGGCCGACCAGATGGTCCGCGGCACCGTGAACCTGCCCAACGGCACCGGCAAGACCGCCCGCGTGGTCGTCTTCGCCCAGGGTGACAAGGCCGCCGCCGCCGAGGAGGCCGGTGCGGACTTCGTCGGCTCCGATGACCTCATCGCCCGCGTGGCCGGCGGCTGGACGGACTTCGACGCCGCCGTGGCCACCCCGGACATGATGGGCAAGGTCGGGCGCCTGGGCAAGGTCCTGGGTCCGCGCAACCTGATGCCGAACCCCAAGACCGGCACCGTGACCATGGACGTGGCCAAGGCCGTGGGCGACATCAAGGGCGGCAAGATCGACTTCCGCGTCGATCGCAACGCCAACCTCCACTTCATCATCGGCAAGGCTTCCTTCACCCAGGAGCAGCTGGTGGAGAACTTCCGCGCCGCCGTCGAGGAGATCGTGCGGCTGAAGCCGTCCTCCTCCAAGGGCCGCTACATCTCCAAGCTGACGGTGGCCACCACCTTCGGTCCCGGCGTGCCGGTGGACCCCTCCGTCGCGGAGAAGTGAGCCGCAGGCGCAGCTGAGCCTCGGTGAGCCGCCGCCATGGCGGTCGCAGCGCCCCGTCGGATCCGGTCAGGCACCGGGTCCGGCGGGGCGTTCTCGCATCCGCACCTCGCGTGCCGCGCCCCCGCCCGCTGGCGCATCCGCCGCGGGTGTGGTTCAATGGAGACACCAAAGACCGCCGGTCGTAGGTTCGGTCATGCCGCCAGGCAGACCAATCCGCCATAAGAGTCCCGCGAGGACGGCCAGCGCAGGTGACCGTGACACGCCGAACCCCCGGGTTCCTCTGCCCAGCGCATCGAGGATTCCGTGAGGGGAGCGTCGCCCCGCCGCCTGCGCGGGGCTTTTTTCGTGGGCTCATGGGCGCCCGGCATTCAGACCGGAAGGAGAACCATGGCGACACCGGAGAAGGCAGCCGCCGTAGCGGAGCTGAGGGATCTTTTCTCCTCCTCCACTGCAGCTGTTCTGACTGAGTACCGTGGTCTCACCGTGGCGAAGCTCAAGGAGCTGCGCCGTTCCCTCGGTGAGCACGCCGAATATGCCGTGGTGAAGAACACCCTGACCGCGATCGCGGCCAGGGAGGCGGGCGTCGAGGGCCTGAACTTCGACGACCTGCAGGGCCCCACCGCCGTCGCCTTCATCACCGGGGAACCGGTGGAGGCGGCCAAGGGCCTGCGCAACTTCGCCAAGGAGAACCCCCAGCTGATCATCAAGAGCGGTTACTTCGAGGGTAAGCCGCTCAGTGAAGCTGACGTCATCAAGCTTGCGGATCTTGAATCTCGCGAGGTGCTGCTGGCCAAGGTCGCCGGTGCCGCCAAGGGCACCATGGCCAAGGCCGCCGCGCTGTTCCAGGCACCGCTGTCCAAGACCGTGCGCACCGCCGAGGCGCTGCGCGTCAAGGTCGAGGAGCAGGGTGGAGAATCCGCTGCCTAAGGCATTCCCCGCGAATGCCGACAGCCGCTGATCCGCTCGCGGATCGCACGCTGTGCCTGGTGCCCGCCGGGGCCAGGGAACCAAGATCCGTTGCAGTTCCGACCTGCAACCAGACGAAGTGAGGAGCCAATCACATGGCTAAGCTGTCCATCGACGAACTGATCGAGGCCTTCAAGGAGCTCTCCCTGATCGAGCTCTCCGAGTTCGTGAAGACCTTCGAGGAGACCTTCGACGTCACCGCCGCCGCCCCGGCCGCCGTGGCCGCCGCCCCCGCCGCCGGTGGCGACGGTGGCGCGGACGCCGCCGAGGAGCAGACCGAGTTCGACGTCATCCTCGAGGGTGCCGGCGACAAGAAGATCGCGGTCATCAAGGAGGTGCGCGCCCTGACCTCCCTCGGCCTGAAGGAGGCCAAGGATCTGGTCGACGGCGCCCCCAAGGCCGTTCTCGAGGGCGCCTCCAAGGAGGACGCCGAGAAGGCCAAGGAGCAGCTCGAGGGCGCCGGCGCCACCGTCACCCTCAAGTAAGGACGCTTCTCCCCGCACCGGGGAGAGCCCCTGCTGATCCGCGAGAGCCCCCGTCATCCCGTTCGCGGGAGGGCGGGGGCTCTCGCGCGTCCGCCTCCGGGTCGAAGCGATGTGTCAAACGATGGTCACAGTGTCTAGGGTGGTCTCATGCCCCCTTCCTGCCTTCCCGAGCCCGCCCGCCCCGATGCCGAGGGGGCTGCCGCCGAGGACCCGGCCGTCGGGATCCCCGGCGTCGAGGATCCTGCCGTCGTCGATCCCGAGCTGCTGGATCGGGCCCGCCGGGCCGCGGCGCGCGAACGCGAACTTGCCGCCGCCGTGCGCGCGGACCCGGACCGCCCCCGCTACCACCTGGCCCCGCCGGTGGGCAGGCTCAACGACCCCAACGGCCTGGTGCATCTGGACGGGCGCTGGCACGCCTTCTACCAGTACAGCCCTCTGCACCCGGAGAAGGCCGTGTTCTGGCGCCACGCGGTCTCCGAGGACCTGCTGCGCTGGCGCGACCTCGGCACCGCGCTGGAGCCGGTGCACTGGTACGACCGCGACGGCTGCTACTCCGGCGGGGCCCTGCCGCTGCCGGGGGGCGGGGTGGAGTTCTACTACACCGGCAACGTGCGCACCCGGAACGGCGGCCGGGAGGCATACCAGTGCCGGGCCGTGCCCGCCGGCGACGGGTCCGGGCGGCTGCTCCCGGACCCCGACAACCCGCTGATCCCGGGCCCGCCGCCGGGATACACCGCGCACTTCCGAGACCCGCAGGTGCTGCCCGCCCCGGAGGGCGGCTGGATGATGCTGCTGGGGGCCCAGCGCGAGGACGGCACGGGCGCGATCCTGCGGTGGGACTCGACGGATCGCCGCCGTTGGGGGTTCACGGGGGAGGTGCGCTTCGACCGTCCGGAGTTGCGCGCCCCGGGATTCATGGATGAGTGCCCCCAGCTGGTGGGTCTGCGCGATGAGGCGACGGGGGAGGAGCGCCACGTGCTGATCTTCTGTCCGCAGGGCCTGGGGCCCGAGGGCGAGCGCTTCCGCAACCCCTACCCGTGCACGTACACCGTGGGGGTGCTGAAGGGGTGCGCCTTCCGGGAGGCCACCGCGCTGGAGGAGCTGGATGCCGGCTTCGAGTTCTACGCCCCGCAGGTCTTCGCCGGGACCGGAGAGCGCACCGTCCTGATGGGCTGGCTGGGCAACGCCGGGGAGGACGACCAGCCCTCCCTCGCCCGCGGCTGGGTCCACCAGATGACCCTGCCCCGGGAGCTGGTCCTGCGCGGCGGTCGGCTGCTCCAGCGGCCGATGCCCGAGGCGGACCGGCTGCTGCCCCTGCGGGAGCTGGACCTGCCCGATGCCGACGCCGCGCAGCTCATCCCGCCGCAGCCTCGCCCCGCGCACCGGCTGCGGGTGGAGGTCTCCTTCGAGGGCCCCTCGGCCGGCGCGGTACCGGATCCTGCGTCTCGCCTGGAGTACCTGGATCCGCGGGGGAACGCGGTGACCGTCAGCATCTGCGCCACCGGCATCACCGTGGACCGCGGCGGCAGCCGGTACCAGGCCGGCGGTCCCGAGCGCACCCGCACCCTTCCCGCGGCGCCGCACCGCGCCGTCGAGCTCTTCGCGGACTCATCCAGCCTGGAGATCTTCGCCGAGGACGGCGCCTGCGTGTTCACCCAGCGCATCTTCCTCACCGGTCCCGTGGCCGTCACCGCCCGGTGCGACGCCGGAGCCCGCCTCCTCAGCGCCGAGGCCGCGCTCCTGCCCGGGCCCTAGGCCCGCCATGCACCCGCCACGCACAACGGGAGGGGGTCACGCCGGGGCGCGGCCGTGCTAGTGTGTCAATCGATTGACAGGCGCCGCATCCCGCGGGCGCCCACGGCCGAGCGAAGGAGACTTCCGTGGAACACGCCGCCGTAGCAGAGAGGGTCGTCGACGCCGTCGGCGGACCCAGCAACATCCAGGCCGCCGCCCACTGCGCCACGCGCCTGCGCTTCGTCCTGCAGGACAGCGACGAGGTGGACCAGGCCGCGCTGGATGCGGACCCGGACCTGAAGGGCACCTTCGAGGGCGGGGGCATGTTCCAGGTCATCGTCGGGCCCGGCGACGTCGACCGGGTCTTCGCCCACCTGGCCCCGCTCGGGGTCAAGGAGGTCTCCAAGGACGAGCTCAAGCAGGTCGCCGACCAGCGCTCCTCCTGGTTCGTGCGCTTCCTCAAGGTCTTCGCCGACATCTTCGTGCCGCTGATCCCGGTGCTGGTCGGCGGCGGCATGCTCATGGCCCTGAACAACGTCCTCACCGCCGAGGGGCTGATGCCCTGGTACGGCGGGCAGTCGTTCATCGAGGCCAACCCCGCCTGGGAGGGCCTGGCCGGCATCATCAACATGCTCGCGGCCGCCCCCTTCGCCTTCCTGCCGATCCTGGTCGGCTTCTCCGCGGCCAAGCGCTTCGGCGGCAACCCGTACCTGGGTGCGGCGATGGGCATGGCCATGGTCATGCCGCAGCTGGTCAACGGCTACGACGTCGCCCAGGCCCTGGCCGAGAACCGGATGACCTACTGGGACGTCTTCGGCCTGCAGGTCCAGCAGTCCGGCTACCAGGGCACCGTGCTGCCCATCCTCGTCGTCGCCTTCATCCTGGCGAACCTGGAGAAGGGGCTGAACCGCGTGCTCAAGGGCACCATCGGCTTCATCTTCACCCCGACCCTGTCCCTGCTGATCACCGGCTTCATCACCTTCGTCGCGATCGGCCCGTTCCTGTTCACCGCCGGCGACGCCCTCGGGCGCGGCATCGAATGGCTCTACACCGTGGCCGGGCCCCTCGGCGGCATGGTCTTCGCGTTCTTCTACAGCCCCATCGTCATCACCGGGCTGCACCAGTCCTTCCCGCCGATCGAGCTGCAGCTGATCGCCGCCGGCGGCTCCTTCATCTTCCCCATCGCCTCGATGGCCAACGCCGCCCAGGGCGCGGCCTGCCTCGCCGTGTACCTGACCACCCGGGAGAAGAAGCTCAAGGGCGTGGCCGGGGCCTCCTCCTTCTCCGCGTTCCTCGGCATCACCGAGCCGGCGATCTTCGGGGTGAACCTGCGCCTGCGCTACCCGCTGTTCATCGGCATGGGCGCGGCCGCGGTCGGCGGAGCGCTCGTGGCGCTGATGAACATCCGCGCCGTCGCCCTGGGGGCCGCGGGCTACCTCGGCTTCGTGTCCATCCGGGCCACGGACATCGGCCGGTTCTTCATCGCCCTGCTGATCACCACCGCGATCTCCTTCGCCGTGACCTACGCGGTGGCCCGCCGGAAGGTCGGTGCGGCCCAGCGCAACGCCGCGGCCGCCGCCGAGGGCGCCGCCGTGGCCCTGGGCGCGGAGGGCGACGACGCCGAGCGGTACGAGGGAGAAGCCGGCCCGGTGCTGGCCGACGACGCCGAGGACTGGCGCCTGACCGCCCCGCTGGACGGGCGGGTGCTGGCCCTGTCCGAGGTCTCCGACCCCACCTTCGCCCAGCAGATGCTCGGTCCCGGCGCGGCCGTGGACCCCAGCGACGGGGTGCTCTACGCCCCGGCCGACGCCGTCGTCACCGTCGCCTTCCCCACCGGCCACGCCTACGGGCTGCGCACTGCGGGCGGGCTGGACGTGCTGATCCACCTGGGCTTCGACACCGTGGCCCTGGACGGGGAGCACTTCACCCCGCTGGTGCGCAAGGGAGACGTGGTGCGCCGCGGGGACGTCCTGGCCCGCTTCGACGCCGCGGCCATCCGCGCGGCCGGCTACGACCTGACCACCCCGATGGTCGTGACCTCGGCGAAGCGGATCGAGGGTACGCAGCTCACCGCGGACACCGGAAGCACCGTCGCCCACGGGGAGGCATTCCTGAGCATCACCCCGAAGGAGAAGCCGGCCGCCGCCGCGCAGTCCTGAGCCGACCCGAGCCCGCCCGGCCCGGGCCCCCGCCCCGATGCGGGCGCGGGGCTCTGGCCGGGCGGGTGGTCTCGCGCCAGTCGATGGTGGCCGGCAGCTCGCGGGTGCCGGCCGGCAGCGGCTCGCCGTCCACCGCGGCGAGGATCGCCGCGACGGCCTCCCGGGCCATCGCCCCGTAGGGCTGCACCACGGTGCTCAGCTCGGGGCAGAAGATCCGGGAGGCCGCGGAGCCGTCGAAGCCCGTGACCTGCAGATCCCGCGGCACCCGCAGGCCCCGGCGTCGGGCCCAGCTCAGCACCGCGGCGGCCAGCAGGTCGTTGCTGCACATCACGGCCTCCGGGGCCGCGGCGGCCTCCCACGCCCGATCCAGCACGGGATCGATCTGCTCGGGGTCGGGCCACCAGCCCCGAGAGGGCTCCGGGCGCAGCACCGCAGGCTCCAGCCCCGCCTCGGCCATCGCCTCGGCGTGGCCCAGCAGGCGCGGGGCCTGCGGATCCCGCGAGGAGGTCAGGTGCAGGATCCGCCGGGCGCCCCGGGCGATGACGCCGCGGGTCAGCTCGCGCATCACCGTCCGGTTGTCGCAGGAGATGTCCGGGAAGTCGTGGCCCTTCGGCCGGTCGATCGTGACCACCGGCGCCCGCAGCCCCGGGTAGTCGCCGACCACCTGGGAGTGCGCCCCGGTGATGATCCCGTCCACCTGGTTGGCCAGCAGCATGTCCAGGTGCCGCCGCTCCCGATCCGGCCGCCCGGCGGAGTCGCACAGCAGCACCTTGTAGCCGGCCCCGGCCAGGCGGGTCTCCAGGGCTTCGGCCATCTGCCCGTAGAACGGGTGGGCCACCGTGGGGAAGATGATGCCGACCAGGCGGCTGGAGCGCTGCTGCAGGGAGCGGGCGATGGCATTGGGGCGGTAGCCCAGCTCCGCCATCGCCGCGTGCACCGCGTCCTTGGTCTTCTGGGAGAGGTAGCCGCGATCGTTGAGCACCCGGGAGACGGTGGTCGGGGAGACCCCGGCCGCGGCGGCCACATCGGCGAGCTTCGGCTGGGGCACGGTCATCTCCTGCGCGGGGAACGGGGCAGACACAGTCTACGCGGCGGCCCCCGCGTCGGGACCGGCACCGGCGGCCCCTCGATGACGCGCCCGCGCGTGCGGTGTGGCACACTGGACCCAGCCGATCACGCGCGGCGGGAGAGCCCCGGGACCCACCGGGCGCCGAAGGAGCAAACCCTCCCCGGGAAACTCTCAGGCCAAGGTACCGCCGCAGCCCAGGCGACTCTGGAGAGGGCCCTCAGCAGGACCCGCCGACGGGGCAAGGCGCTGGCCGAAACCCTCAGGTCACCGGACAGAGCGGGGAGGCGAGACCCCACCCCCAGCGGAGCTGCCATGACCTTCCTCGACCGCCACCTCGGACCCCGCCCCGACGAGATCGAGACCATGCTCGCCGACCTCGGACGCGACTCCCTGGACGCCCTGATCGACGCAGCCGTGCCCGGATCGGTGCGCCGCGCCGACGAGCTGACCCTGCCCGGGCTGGAAGAGCCCCTGGACGAGACCGCCGCCTTAGCCCGCATCCGCGAGCTCGCGGCGAAGAACACGGTGCGCGCCCAGATGATCGGGCAGGGCTACCACGAGACCGTGACCCCGGCGGTGCTGCGCCGGAACATCCTGGAGAACCCGGCCTGGTACACCTCCTACACCCCCTACCAGGCGGAGATCTCCCAGGGCCGGCTGGAGGCCCTGCTGAACTTCCAGAACGCGATGATGGACCTGACCGGCCTGGACATCGCCAACGCCTCCATGCTGGATGAGGCCACCTCCGCCGCCGAGGCCGTGCTGCTGATGCACCGGGCCAACCGGAAGGTCAAGCGGGGGGTCGCGGTGCTGGACGCCCGGCTGCTGCCGCAGACCCTGCAGATCACCCGGGGCCGGTTGGACGCCCTGGGTCTGGAGCACCGCACCGTGGACTTCGCCGCGGGCCAGTCCCTGCCCGAGGAGCCGGTCTTCGGGGTGCTGCTGACGCAGATCGGCTCCGAGGGGCAGCTGATCGACGTCGCCCCGCTGATCGCCGCCGCCAAGGAGGCCGGGGCCATGGCCACCGTGGCCTCCGACCCGCTGGCCCTGACTCTGCTGGCCTCCCCGGGGTCGCTGGGCGCCGACGCCGCCGTCGGCTCCTCCCAGCGCTTCGGGGTCCCGCTGTTCTTCGGCGGCCCGCACGCGGCCTTCCTCGCGGTGCGCAAGGGCCTGGAGCGCTCCCTGCCCGGGCGCCTGGTCGGGGTCTCCACGGACTCCTCGGGCCGCCCGGCCTACCGCCTGGCCCTGCAGACCCGCGAGCAGCACATCCGCCGGGAGAAGGCCACCTCCAACATCTGCACCGCCCAGGCCCTGCTGGCCATCGTCGCCGGGGCCTACGCCGTCTACCACGGGCCCCAAGGCCTGCGGCGCATCGCCGAGGACGTGCACGTCAAGGCCGCCTACCTGGCCGCGGGGCTCGGCGCTGCGGGCCTGGAGCCGGTGCACGCGGACTTCTTCGACACCGTGACCGTGCGGGTCCCGGGCCGGGCCGACGCGGTGCTGGCCGCCGCCGAGCGCGCCGGGATCAACCTGCGCCGGATCGACGCGGACACCCTCGGGATCTCGGTGGGCGAGCCGCACACCTGGGCCCAGCTCGACGACGTCCTGGCCGCCTTCGACGCCGCCCCGGACGGGCAGCCCGGGGCCGGCTTCGGCCGGGAGATCCCTGCGCCGCTGGCCCGTCGGGACGAGTACCTGACCCACCCGGTCTTCCATCGGCACCGCTCCGAGACCGCGATGATGCGCTACCTGCGGGAGCTGTCGGACAAGGACCTGGCGCTGGATCGCACCATGATCCCGCTGGGCTCGTGCACCATGAAGCTCAACGCCGCCGCGGAGATGGAGCCGATCTCCTGGCCCGAGTTCGCCGGGATCCACCCGCTGGCCCCGTCCGAGCAGACCGCCGGGTGGCTGGAGCTGATCGAGGACCTGGAGCGGTGGCTGTCCGCGATCACCGGGTACGCCGGGGTCTCCCTGCAGCCCAACGCGGGCTCCCAGGGGGAGTACGCGGGGCTGCTGGCGATCCGCGGCTACCACCGGGACCGCGGCGAGGAGGGCCGCGACGTCGTGCTCATCCCGGCCTCCGCGCACGGCACCAACGCCGCCTCCGCCGCCCTGGCCGGGCTGCGGGTGGTCGCGGTGGCCACCGCCGAGGACGGCTCGATCCTGCTGGATGACCTGGACGCGAAGATCGGCAAGCACCGCGAGGAGCTGGCCGGGATCATGATCACCTACCCCTCCACCCACGGGGTCTTCGAGGAGGACGTCGCCGAGGTGTGCGCCCGGGTGCACGCCGCAGGCGGCCAGGTGTACCTGGACGGGGCCAACCTCAACGCCCTGGTGGGCCTCGGCGCGCCGGGCGCCTTCGGCGGGGACGTCTCCCACCTGAACCTGCACAAGACCTTCTGCATCCCGCACGGCGGGGGCGGGCCCGGCGTCGGGCCGCTGGCGGTGGCCGAGCAGCTGCTGCCCTACCTGCCGGGGGATGCGGCCGCCGCCGGTGCCGGGCACGACGCCGCGGCGTCGGGCTCCTCCCGCACCGCTGCCGGCCGGGCCCAGGCGGTCTCCCAGGCGCTGTTCGGCTCCGCCGGGGTGCTGCCGATCTCCTGGATGTACATCGCGATGATGGGGGCTCAAGGCCTGCGCGAGGCCACCCGCACCGCGATCCTCAACGCCAACTGGCTGGCCCGGAAGCTGGATCCGCTGTTCCCGGTGCTCTACACCGGGCCCGGCGGGCTCGTGGCCCACGAGTGCATCCTGGACCTGCGCCCGCTGACCGAGGCCTCCGGGATCACCGCGGAGGACGTGTGCAAGCGGCTCATGGACTACGGCTTCCACGCCCCGACCCTGGCCTTCCCGGTGCCCGGCACCCTGATGGTCGAGCCCACCGAGTCCGAGGACCTCGCGGAGCTGACCCGCTTCGTCGACGCGATGAGCGCGATCCACGCGGAGATGACCGCGGTGGCCGAGGGGCGGGTGCCGGCCGCGGAATCCGCGCTGCGCCGCGCCCCGCACACCGCCGAGGCCCTGCTGGGCGCGGACTGGGACCGGCCGTACACCCGCGAGCAGGCCGCCTACCCGCTGCCCGCCCTGCGCACCGGGAAGTACTGGCCGCCGGTGGGCCGCATCGACGGCACCGCCGGGGACCGCAACCTGGTGTGCGAGTGCCCGCCGATCTCCGCCTTCGACATCGACGCCCACGACGACGCCGCGCACTCCGCCGCGGCCCAGGAGGACTGAACCGCCATGACCGAGACCCCCGTTCCCCCCGCCGTCGAGGACGGCCCGCGCCGCACCGCCCTGCACGCCGTGCACGAGGCCCTGGGGGCGCAGTTCACGGACTTCGGCGGCTGGGACATGCCGCTGAAGTACGCCAACGACGTCGCCGAGCACCAGGCCGTGCGCGAGGCCGCCGGGCTGTTCGACCTCTCCCACATGGGCGAGATCCGGGTGCGCGGGCCCCAGGCCGCTGACCTGCTGGACCACGCCCTGGTCTCCGCCTTCGGCGCCCTGGCCGTGGGACGGGCCAAGTACTCCCTGATGGCCACCGAGGACGGCGGGGTGGTGGATGACCTGATCACCTACCGCCTGGCCGAGCGGGACTACCTGGTGGTGCCCAACGCCGCCAACGTCGACGCCGTGCTGCGCGAGCTCACCGTGCGCGGGGCCGGCTTCGACGCCGAGGTGGCCGATGAGTCCGCGGCCACCGCCCTGGTGGCCCTGCAGGGCCCGGCCGCCGTCGAGATCCTCGGGGATGCGCTCGAGGAGCTGCACCTGGCCGACGGCGGCACCGAGCTGTCCGGGCTGCGCTACTACGCCTGCGCCCCCGCGGTGGTCGGCGGGATCGACGTGCTGCTGGCCCGCACCGGCTACACCGGGGAGGACGGCTTCGAGCTGTACGTCGCCCGGGAGCAGGCCGAGCAGCTGTGGAGCGTGCTCGCCCAGGCCGGGGAGTCCCGCGGGGTCATGCCGGCGGGGCTTGCGGCCCGGGACTCGCTGCGCCTGGAGGCCGGGATGCCGCTGTACGGCCACGAGCTGGGCGCGCGGATCTCCCCCTACGCGGCCGGCCTGGGCGGGCTGGTGCGCGCCGGGCTGAAGGCCAAGGAGGACTTCGTCGGCCGCGCCGGGCTGGAGGGGGCCGGTGAGCGGGCCGAGGCCGAGGACGCCCGCGTCCTGGTCGGGCTGCGTGGCCTGGCCAAGCGCCCGGCCCGGGCCGGTGCTGCGATCGTGGAGGACGGGCAGACGATCGGGGAGGTCACCTCCGGGATCCCCTCGCCCACCCTGGGCCATCCGATCGCGATGGCCTTCCTGCGCGCGGACCGGGCCGAGCCCGGCACCGAGGTCACGGTGGACATCCGCGGGAAGCACGCGCAGTTCGAGGTCGTCCCGCTGCCCTTCTACCAGCGGGAGCGCTAGGCCCGTGGCCACCGACATCAGCGTGTTCGACCTGTTCAGCATCGGCGTCGGACCCTCCAGCTCTCACACGGTGGGCCCGATGCGAGCGGCCAACCGCTTCATCACGGAGCTGATCCGCGCGCACCAGCTGGACGACGTCGCGGACCTGCGGGTGGACCTGTACGGTTCGCTGGCGGCCACCGGCGCCGGGCACGGCACCATGTCCGCCACGCTGAAGGGCCTGGCCGGGTGGGTCCCGGAGACCATCGACGTGCCCGCCTCGGAGCGGCTCGTGCAGGAGAATCAGGCCACCGGGCGGCTGCGCCTGGCCGGGTTCGCCCCCGGCATCGAGCCGCGCGAGGCCGCCCGGGAGGACCTGGTGTCCGGCCCGGAGGTCGCGCTGACCGAGGCCGGGATGGTGCTGCGCCCGCTGACCGTGCTCGAGCGGCACACCAACGGGATCCGCTTCACCGCCGTGGACGCGGATGAGGCGGTGCTGCAGCAGCGCACGTACTTCTCGATCGGCGGCGGCTTCGTCATCGAGGAGGGGGAGGAGGCCGCCGGCGGGGACAGCCTGACGGATGTGCCCCACGCCTTCACCTCCTCGGCCGAGCTGCTGCAGATCGCCGACGACGCCGGGCTGTCCATCGCCCAGATCAAGCTGGCCAATGAGACCACCGCCCGCACGGAGGAGGAGGTCACCGCGGGGATCCTGCACATCTACCAGGTGATGCGCCAGTGCATCGGCTCCTCCCTGTCCCGCATCGGCTACCTGCCGGGCCCGCTGAAGGTCCGCTGCCGGGCGGGGCAGTGGCACCGGGAGCTGCTCGAGGAGGATCCGCGCAAGGAGCCCAGCTGGGCCATCGACTGGGTCAACCTCATCGCCCTGGCCGTCAACGAGGAGAACGCCTTCGGCGGGCGGGTGGTCACCGCGCCGACCAACGGGGCCGCCGGCATCCTGCCGGCGGTGCTGCACTACGCGATGAACTACCTGCGGGGCATCCGCACGGCGGGGCGCCGGGCCCGGGACCGGGCCGTGGTGGACTTCTTCCTCGCCGCGGCCGCCGTCGGGACCCTGTACAAGAAGAAGGCCTCGATCTCCGGGGCGGAGGTCGGCTGCCAGGGGGAGGTGGGCTCCGCCTCCTCGATGGCCGCGGCCGGACTGGCCCAGGTGATGGGCGGGACCCCGCACCAGGTGGAGAACGCCGCGGAGATCGCGATGGAGCACAACCTGGGTCTGACCTGCGACCCGGTGGGCGGGCTGGTGCAGATCCCGTGCATCGAGCGCAACGCGATGGCCGCGGCGAAGGCCGTGAACGCCGCCCGGATGGCCCTGCGCGGGGACGGGGAGCACCGGGTCTCCCTGGACCAGGTCATCGAGACGATGCGCCAGACCGGCGCGGACATGTCCCACCGGTACAAGGAGACCTCGGAGGGCGGGCTGGCGGTCAACGTCGTCGAGTGCTGACGGGGGCGCACAGGGGCCGAATGGGCCCTCCCGCGGGACAGGACGTAGGATCGAGGGGATCCCCTCGCCGCGGGCGGGAGGACCACGGCCCCCACGCGCCGCGCCCCGAGCGGACGCCGCCCGCGGGGCCCGGCACAGCACAGGCGAGGAACGGAAACAGCTCAGGATGGAACACGGCGCGGTCGAGAACCGCTCGGACCTGCGCGCCGCACCCGGCGCCACCGACCCCCTCCCCGCGGCCCCGCAGACCCCCGCGCACCCGGCCGCCCACCCCACCCGGACCCCGGGGCCCGACACCGCCGCGGCCCCCGGGCACATCGGCACCGGGTGGGCCCACGCCAAGATCATCCTCTTCGGCGAGCACGCCGTGGTCCACGGGCAGCCCGCCATCGCCTTCCCGCTGCGCAAGATCGGCCTGCAGGCCACCGCCGCTCCCGTGCCCGGCCCGCTGCGTCTGACCGTGGACATCTACGACGGCCCGTTGGCCCACGCCCCGGCCCGCCTCGGCTCCCTGGTCACCACCATCGAATCCACCCTGGACCTGCTGCACCACCCCCTGGAGGGCGTGCACGTGACCTGCTTGGGCGACGTCCCCCTGGAGCGCGGCCTCGGATCCAGCGCGGCCGGGGCCTCCTCGATCGTCAACGCGCTCGCGGACCTGATGGGCACCGAGCTGGACGAGCGCACCCGCTACGAGCTGGTCCAGACCGGGGAGCGGGTCGCCCACGGCAGCCCCTCCGGGCTGGACGCCTACACCGTGGTCACCCAGCGGCCCATCTGGTTCCAGGCCGGGCGGGTCGAGGACCTCGAGGTCGCGCTGTCCGCCCCGCTGGTGGTCGCCGACTCCGGGCGCCCCGGGGACACCCACTCCGCGGTGGCCGCCGTCGGGGAGATCCGCCGCTCGGACCCGGAGCTGGCCGCCGACTACTTCGAGACCATCCGCCACCACACCGTCGCCGCCCGTGCGGACCTCGCCGCCGACCGCGCCGCCTCCCTCGGCGCCCACATGGACGCCGTGCACGAGACCCTGCAGATCCTGTCCGTCTCCTGCGAGGAGCTGGACCACCTGGTCGGCACCGCCCGCGCGGCCGGGGCCCACGGGGCCAAGCTCACCGGCGGCGGGCGCGGCGGCTGCATCATCGCCCTGGCCCGGGACCGGGGCCACGCCCCCCAGCTGGCCCGGGCCCTGGAGGAGGCCGGGGCCTCCCAGACCTGGATCATCGACCCCGAGGAGTTCACCGCGTGAGCCGGCAGCCCGCCACCGCCGTGGCCCACCCCAACCTCGCCCTGATCAAGTATTGGGGCAAACGCGACGAGCAGCTCGTCCTGCCGCACACCGGCAGCCTCTCCCTGACCCTGGACGTCTTCCCGACCACCACCACCGTCACCCCGGACCCGGAACTGAGCGCGGACGCCTTCACCCTCAACGGCGTCGAGCAGACCGGCACCTCCGCGGCACGGGTCACCGCCTTCCTGGACCTGGTGCGCCGGCTGGCCGGCTCCACCGCGCACGCGCGGGTGGTCTCCGAGAACTCCGTGCCCACCGGGGCGGGGCTGGCCTCCTCCGCCTCGGGCTTCGCCGCCCTGGCCCGCGCGGCGGCCGCCGCCTACGGCCTGCCGGAGGACGCCCGCACCGTCTCCCGCCTGGCCCGGCGCGGCTCCGGCTCCGCCGCCCGCTCGGTGCTGGGCAACCTCGTGATCTGGCACGACGGCAAGGGGGCCGAGGATCCCGACGCCGCCTCCTTCGCCGAGCAGGTGCCCGGCCCGCAGCTCGGCATGGTCATCGCGGTGGTCTCCGCGCGGACCAAGGCCGTCTCCTCCCGGACCGCGATGCGCGAGACCGTGGCCACCTCCCCGTACTTCCCCGGCTGGGTGCAGTCCACCGCTCAGGATCTGCGGGACATGCGCGCGGCTCTGGCCGCCGGGGACGTGGAGGCCGTCGGAGAGCTCACCGAGTCCAGCGCCCTGCGCATGCACGCCGTGATCATGGGCAATCGGCCCCCGGTGCGCTACCTCGCCCCTACCTCCGTGGCGCTGTTCGACGCCGTCGCCGCCCTGCGCGCCGAGGGCCTGGGCGCCTGGGCCACCGCCGACGCCGGCCCCAACGTCGCCGTGCTGACCCGCGCCGAGGATGTCCCGACCCTGCGGGACCGGCTGGCCGAGCGCTTCCCGGATCTCCGGCTGATCAGCGCCCAGGCGGGCCCCGGGGCGCACCTGCTGGACCGGGGGCGGGCATGATCCCGGAGGACCCCGCCCCGCGGGTCACGACCGACGCCCCCGGCAAGCTGTACCTGCTGGGGGAGTACGCCGTCGTGGAGCCGGGACGCCAGGCCGTGTTGGTGGCCGTGGACCGGCGGGTCACCGTGCAGCTGCGGGACCTGGAGGAGACCGGGCTGCTGGAATCCCCCCACGCCCCGGACCCCACCCCGGTCACCTGGCGCCACGGTGCGGGCGGGCCGAGCTTCTCCGAGGAGGGCCAGGGCTACTACCGGTACGTGCGCGCGGCGATCACCGTGGTGGAGACCTGGCGCGCCGAATCCGGGCTGGCCCCGCGCCACTACGGACTGCGCATCACCAGCGGCCTGGACGACGCCGTCTCCGGCGCGAAGTTCGGCCTGGGCTCCTCCGCGGCGGTCACCGTGGCCGTCGTCGGGGCCGTGGCCGCGGCCTACGGGCTGGATCCCACCCCCGAGCAGGTCTACCGCCTGGCCCTGATGGCCACCGTCACGGTCACGACCCTGACCTCCGGCGGGGACCTGGCCGCCTCCGCCCTGGGCGGGTGGGTGCACTACGCCTCCCCGGACCGCCAGGCCGTGGCGGACATGCTGGCCCGCGACGGCGTGAGCCGCACCCTGCGGGCTCCCTGGCCCGGGCTGCGCCTGGAACCGGCCCTGCCCGCCGGCACGCCCCTGCCGGTGCGCCTGGCCATCGGGTGGACCGGAACCCCCGCGGACACCCCCGAGCTGGTCGGGGCCGTGCGCCGCACCGCGCGCATCCCCCAGCACCTGCTGCAGCGCAGCGACGCCGCCGTGACCGCCTTCCGCGCCGCCCTGCGCGCGGCGGACGTCGAGGCGGCCGGGAAGGCCGTGGAGGCGGCCCGCGCGGTGCTGGCCGAGCTGTCCGCGCTGCGCGGCACCGTCATCGAGACCCCGCACCTGCGGGTGCTGTGCGAGACCGCCGCCGCGCACGGCTGGGCCGCGAAGTCCTCGGGAGCCGGGGGAGGGGACTGCGGGATCGCCCTGGCCGCGCGCGAGACGGACCCGGGCCAGCTGGGCGCGGCCTGGAGTGCGGCCGGGATCCGCCCGCTGGATCTGGCCGTGGCCCCCGAGGGACTGCGCGTGCGCCGCACGCGGGAGGAGGAGCAGCCGATGAGCCGAGGAGCGGCAGCATGAGCGGACAGCGCAAGGACGACCACCTGCACCTGGCTGCCGGCCAGCAGCGGCAGCTGCACCGGGACCCGGTCCCCACGGACTGGGACGACGTGCGCCTGCTGCACGAGGCCCTGGCCGGGATCGAGGCCGAGGACGTGGACCTGTCCGTGACCCTGCCCTGGGCCGGGGAGCGCGGGCCGGTGCGCTGGCCCGTGCCCTTCTACCTCAACGGCATGACCGGCGGCTCCGAGCACACGGGTGCGGTCAACGCAGCCCTCGGGGAGGCCGCGGCGGCCACCGGCCTGCCGATCGCCACCGGGTCCATGAGTATGTACCTCAAGGACCCCTCCACCCTGCCCAGCTTCCGGGTGCTGCGCGAGGCCAACCCGGAGGGCTTCGTCATGGCCAACCTCTCCGCCGAGGCCACCCCGGATCAGGCCCGCCGCGTCGTGGAGGCCCTGGAGGCCGACGCCCTGCAGATCCACATCAACGCGGTGCAGGAGACCGTGATGCCCGAGGGCGCCCGCGGCTTCTCCGCGTGGTGCGACGGCATCGCGGCCCTGGCCGAGCAGCTGCCCGTGCCGGTGGTGGTCAAGGAGGTCGGCTGCGGGATGACCCGCACCACCCTGGCCAAGCTCGCCCGCGCCGGGGTCCAGCTGGTGGACGTGGCCGGGCGCGGCGGCACGGACTTCGCCCGCATCGAGAACGACCGGCGCGACGGGCGCGACTACGCCTTCCTGCAGGGCTTCGGGCAGTCCGCCCCGATGGTCCTGCTCGACGCCCTCGGCGCCCGTGCGGGAACCCGGCTGCCCGCCCTGCTGGCCTCGGGCGGGGTGCGCCACCCCTACGACGTCGTGCGCGGACTGGCCCTGGGGGCGCGGGCCGTCGGGGTGGCCGGGACCTTCCTGCACGCCGTGCTCGCCGAGGATCCGGCCGGGTCCGCCGGGCCCGTCGCCCCCGACGGCGCCGAGCGCCTGACCGGGCTGATCCGCGCCTGGACCGAGCGGCTGCGCGAGCTGTGCGCCCTGCTCGGGGTGCGCACCCCGGCCGAGCTGACCCGCACGGACGTGCTCGTGGAGGGCCGCCTGGCCCACGCCGCCGCCCTGCGCGGAGCGGACCTGGCCGCCCTGGCCGCGCGCTCCGAGACCACCGCCTTCGAGGAGGACCGCGCATGACCGATCAGCCCCTCTACGCCCCCATCCCCCTGCAATGGGTCGGCCCGCTGCGCTTCAGCGGCAACGTGATCGACGGCGAGGAGGTCAGCGTCCCGCTGGCCACCTACGAATCCCCACTGTGGCCCTCCGTCAAACGCGGGGCGAAGGTCTCCGCGTTCGTCGACGGCGGCATCCGCGCGACCCTGGTGGACGAGCGGATGAGCCGCTCCGTGTACTTCCGCGCCGAGCACGCCGGGGCCGCGCTGGCCGCCGCCGAGGACCTGCGCACCCGCCGGGAGCAGATGCAGGAGGTGGTCTCCGGGGCCTCGCGCTTCGCCCGGCTGGTGGACCTGCACGTGCAGCACGCCGGGAACCTGCTGTTCGTGCGCTTCGAGTTCACCACCGGGGACGCCTCCGGGCACAACATGGTCACCCTCGCCGCGGACCACCTGATGCCCTGGATCCTCCAGCTGCACCCCGAGCTGGAGTACGGCTCGATCTCCGGGAACTTCTGCTCGGACAAGAAGGCGACCGCCGTCAACGGGATCCTGGGCCGGGGCAAGAACGTGGTCACGGAGCTGACCATCCCGCGGCGGATCGTGCAGCGGCTGCTGAAATCCACCCCGGAGGCCATCGCCCGGCTGAACACGGAGAAGAACCTCATCGGCACCACCCTGGCCGGGGGGCTGCGCTCGGCCAACGCCCACTACGCCAACATGCTGCTGGCCTTCTACCTGGCCACCGGGCAGGACGCGGCCAACATCGTGGAGGGCTCCCAGGGCATCACCCAGGCCGAGGTGCGCGACGGGGACCTGTACTTCGCCTGCAACCTGCCCAGCCTCATCGTCGGCTCGGTGGGCAACGGCAAGGGCGCGGGGCTGGAGACCGTGGAGGAGAACCTGCGGCGGCTGGGCTGCCGCGAGGAGCGCGAGCCCGGGGCCAACGCCCGGCGCCTGGCCGTGCTGTGCGCGGGCGCGGTGCTGTGCGGGGAGCTGTCCCTGCTGGCCGCCCAGACCAATCCGGGTGAGCTGATGGCCGCCCACGTGAAGATCGAGAGGAACGCCCGATGACCACCCCCGCCCTGGGCATCCAGGACATCACCTTCGCCACCGCCCACCACCGCCTGGACCTGGACCTGCTGGCCCAGCACCTGGGCATCGACCCCGCCAAGTTCTCCGTGGGCATCGGTCAGGAGGCCATGAGCCTGCCCGCCGAGGACGAGGACGTCGTCACCATGGGCGCCGCCGCCGCGGCCCGGATCCTGGCCGACAACGACGTCGAGGGGCTGCGCACCCTGATCTTCGCCACCGAATCCGGGATCGACCAGTCCAAGGCCGCCGGGGTGCACGTGGCCGCCCTGCTGGGCCTGCCCGCCCAGATCCGGGTGCTGGAGACCAAGCAGGCCTGCTACTCCGGGGCGGGGGCCCTGCAGCTGGCCCTGGGCGTGGTGGCCCGGCACCCGGAGGAGAAGGTGCTGGTCATCGCCTCGGACGTGGCCCGCTACGACCTGGACTCCCCGGGGGAGCCCACCCAGGGCGCGGCCGCGGTGGCCTTCCTGGTGCAGGCCGATCCCGCCCTGCTGGAGGTGGAGCCGGCCTCCGGGGTGCACACCGCGGACGTCCCGGACTTCTGGCGGCCCAACCACCGGGTCACGGCGCTGGTGGAGGGGAAGTTCTCCATCTCCGCGTACATGGACGCCCTGGAGGGGGCGTGGGAGGACTACCGCGCCCACGGCGGGGCCGCCTTCGAGGAGATCGACGCCTTCTGCTACCATCAGCCCTTCACCATGATGGCGGTCAAGGCCCACCAGCGCCTGCGCCGGCACGTGGGGGAGCCCCTGCCCAAGGCGGAGGTGGTCGAGGAGCTCGCCCCGACCGTCGGATACAACCGCGTGGTGGGCAACAGCTACACCGCCTCCGTGTTCCTGGCCCTCCTGGCCCTGCTGGACGGGGACGCGGACCTGACCGGGCGGCGCATCGGGATCTTCTCCTACGGCTCCGGGGCGGTCTCCGAGTTCTTCTCCGTGCGGGTGCTCCCGGGCTACCGGGCCCACCTGCACCGGGCCGAGCACGCCGCCCAGCTGGCCGCCCGCGAGCCCGTGGACGTCACCCGCTACCGCGAGCTGCACCCGGGCACGGCGGTCTCCGCCGCCGAGCAGCAGGCCAACCCGCGGGTCACCGCCGGCCCCTACCGCTTCGTCGGCATCGAGGGCGGGGTCCGCCGGTACGAGGCCACCGGCGCCTGAGCTCCAGTCCCGAGCCCGGCGCCCGAGCGCCCCGGCGGCGTCGTCGAGACCGCGGGAAGCGCTGAGCCCGTCCCCTGGACAGGACGGCAGGGTGTGTGTAGTGTGGAGATTTGCGCTTTCCCTAGTTCTTTGTGCCTTCATATAGCGGTGGGTACAACCGATGGATCCAGCTTCCTCCCGTCCACGCCAGCACGACCACCGTCCGCACCGCATGACGCCGCCGCCACCGCGCGGCGCGGGCGCCGGGTGAGCGTCGTGCAGCGCCGAGGACCCGCGGGAGCGGTCGGATCCTGAAGGGGAGCCTTCGAGTACAGACAGGTCTGTGGAAGGATCCAATCTTGGTCGCCTCGAGCACCTCAAACAACGACGCCGCTGGCGCGACCGGAGCCCAGCACGACGGCTCCGCGTCCCGCATCTCATTCGCGAAGATCCACGAGCCGCTGAGCGTTCCGAATCTGCTGGCCCTGCAGACGGACAGCTTCGACCGCCTGGTCGGCAACGAGCGCTGGGCCCAGCGCGTCGCCGAGGCGGAGAAGACCGGGGACACCTCCGTGTCCACCGTCTCCGGCCTGACCGAGATCTTCGAGGAGATCTCCCCGATCGAGGACTTCCAGGGCACCATGTCCCTGTCCTTCTCCGAGCCGGAGTTCGCCGACCCCAAGTACTCCATGGAGGAGTGCAAGGACCGCGACGCCACCTACTCGGCCCCGCTGTACGTCAAGGCCGAGTTCATGAACAACGAGACCGGCGAGATCAAGCAGCAGACCGTCTTCATGGGCGACTTCCCGCTGATGACCGAGTCCGGCACCTTCGTGATCAACGGCTCCGAGCGCGTCGTCGTCTCCCAGCTGGTCCGCTCCCCGGGCGCCTACTTCGAGAAGTCCGCGGACCGCACCTCGGACAAGGACATCTACTCCGCGCGCATCATCCCCTCCCGCGGGGCCTGGTTCGAGCTGGAGATCGACAAGCGCGACCAGGTCGGGGTGCGCCTGGACCGCAAGCGCAAGCAGTCCGTGACCGTGCTGCTGAAGGCCCTGGGCTGGACCGAGTCCAAGATCCTCGAGGAGTTCGGCGAGTTCGACTCGATCCGCGCGACCCTCGAGAAGGACACCGTCGAGACCCGCGACGAGGCGCTGATCGACATCTACAAGAAGCTGCGCCCGGGTGAGCCGCCGACGGTGGACGCCGCCCAGTCCCTGCTGGACAACATGTACTTCACCCCCAAGCGCTACGACCTGGCGAAGGTCGGCCGGTACAAGATCAACCGGAAGCTGGGCCTGGACAAGAACCTCGCGGACAACGATTCCTCGGTGCTGACCCAGGAGGACATCGTCGCGATGATCCGCTACCTGGTGACCCTGCACGACGGCGGCACGACCATGAAGGGCGTGCGCGACGGGCAGTCCGTGGACATCCGCGTGGACACCGACGACATCGACCACTTCGGCAACCGCCGCATCCGCGCGGTCGGCGAGCTGATCGAGAACCAGATCCGCACCGGGCTGTCCCGCATGGAGCGGGTCGTGCGCGAGCGCATGACCACCCAGGACGTCGAGGCGATCACCCCGCAGACCCTGATCAACATCCGCCCCGTGGTGGCCTCGATCAAGGAGTTCTTCGGGACCTCCCAGCTGTCGCAGTTCATGGACCAGAACAACCCGCTGGCGGGCCTGACCCACAAGCGGCGCCTGAACGCGCTGGGCCCGGGCGGTCTGTCCCGCGACCGCGCGGGCATGGAGGTGCGCGACGTGCACCCCTCCCACTACGGCCGCATGTGCCCCATCGAGTCCCCTGAGGGCCCGAACATCGGCCTGATCGGCTCGCTGGCCACCTTCGGCCGGATCAACCCTTTCGGGTTCATTGAGACCCCGTACCGCGTCGTCGAGCACGGGAAGGTCACCGACAAGGTCGTGTACCTGACCGCCGATGACGAGAAGGGCTCGATCATCGCGCAGGCCAACGCCCCGCTGACCGAGGACCAGCGCTTCGCCGAGGACACCGTCCTGTGCCGTGCGGCCAACGGCTCCGGCGAGGCCGAGGCGATCGCCGCGGACGAGGTCCAGTTCATGGACGTCTCCCCGCGCCAGATGGTCTCCGTGGCCACCTCGCTGATCCCGTACCTGGAGCATGACGACGCCAACCGCGCGCTGATGGGCGCGAACATGCAGCGTCAGGCCGTGCCGCTGCTGCAGTCCGAGTCCCCGGTGGTCGGCACCGGCATGGAGGGCTACGCGGCCCTGGACTCCGGGGACTCCGTGCTGGCCCGCAAGGCCGGCGTGGTCCGGGAGGTCTCCGCGGACCTGGTCGTGGTGGGCAACGACGACGGGACCACCACCTCCTACCCGATCTCCAAGTTCCAGCGCTCCAACCCGGGCAACTGCTACAACCACCGCGTCGTGGTCTCCGAGGGGGACCGCGTGGAGGTGCGCGGGCTGATCGCCGACGGTCCCTCCACGGACCAGGGCGAGCTGGCCCTGGGCAAGAACCTCCTGGTGGCGTACATGTCCTGGGAGGGGCTGAACTACGAGGACGCGATCATCCTGTCCCAGCGGATGGTCTCCGACGACGTGCTGACCTCGATCCACATCGAGGAGCACGAGATCGACGCCCGCGACACCAAGCTCGGCGCCGAGGAGATCACCCGGGACATCCCGAACGTCTCCGAGGACGTGCTCTCCGCCCTGGACGAGCGCGGCATCATCCACATCGGCGCCGAGGTCGAGGCCGGGGACATCCTGGTCGGCAAGGTCACCCCGAAGGGCGAGACCGAGCTGACCCCGGAGGAGCGGCTGCTGCGCGCGATCTTCGGCGAGAAGTCCCGCGAGGTGCGCGACACCTCCCTGAAGGTCCCGCACGGCGAGTCCGGCACCGTCATCGGGGTGCGGGTGTTCGACCGCGAGGACGACGACGAGGATATGCCCCCCGGGGTCAACCAGCTGGTGCGCGTGTACGTGGCCCAGAAGCGCAAGATCACCGACGGGGACAAGCTCGCCGGGCGCCACGGCAACAAGGGCGTGATCTCCAAGATTCTGCCCGTGGAGGACATGCCCTTCATGGCCGACGGCACCCCGGTGGACGTCATCCTCAACCCGCTGGGCGTGCCCGGGCGCATGAACATCGGGCAGGTGTTGGAGGTGCACACCGGCTGGCTGGCCAAGCAGGGCTGGAAGATCGAGGGGAACCCGGCGTGGCTGGAGAAGCTGCCGAACTTCCCCAAGGAGTCCGGCCCCACCAAGGTCGCCACCCCGGTGTTCGACGGCGCGGACGAGGATGAGATCTTCGACCTGCTGGACCACACCAACCTCAACCGCGACGGCGAGCGGCTGATCGACTCCACCGGCAAGGCCCAGCTGT
Source organism: Rothia sp. BD8 (assembly GCF_044878465.1). Taxonomy (NCBI): domain Bacteria; kingdom Bacillati; phylum Actinomycetota; class Actinomycetes; order Micrococcales; family Micrococcaceae; genus Rothia; species Rothia sp. BD8. The sequence goes on from NZ_JANJES010000001.1 coordinate 83,767, forward strand.
TCGACGGGCGCACCGGCGAGCCGTTCCCGGACCCGATCTCGGTGGGCTACCAGTACATCCTGAAGCTGCACCACCTGGTGGACGACAAGATCCACGCCCGCTCCACCGGCCCGTACTCGATGATCACCCAGCAGCCGCTGGGCGGTAAGGCGCAGTTCGGCGGTCAGCGCTTCGGCGAGATGGAGGTGTGGGCCCTGGAGGCGTACGGCGCGGCCTACACCCTGCAGGAGATCCTGACCATCAAGTCCGATGACGTGCACGGTCGCGTGAAGGTCTACGAGGCCATCGTCAAGGGCGACAACATCCCCGAGCCGGGGGTGCCGGAGTCCTTCAAGGTGCTCATCAAGGAGATGCAGTCCCTGTGCCTGAACGTGGAGGTCCTCTCCAGCGACGGGCACGCCATCGAGATGCGCGACTCCGAGGACGAGAGCTACCGGGCCGCCGACGAGCTGGGCATCGACCTCTCCCACGCCGAGCCCAGCTCGGTCGAAGAGGTCTGATCCTCCCACCCCATCCACGAGATCGTTCATTCGTTTTTCAAGAGAAAAGGACCCCATGTCCAACGAATCTTCACTGGGACTGATGCGGATCGGTCTGGCCACCGCCGAGGACATCCGCTCGTGGTCGTACGGCGAGGTCAAGAAGCCGGAGACCATCAACTACCGCACCCTCAAGCCGGAGAAGGAGGGTCTGTTCGACGAGCGGATCTTCGGGCCGACCCGCGACTGGGAGTGCTACTGCGGCAAGTACAAGCGCGTGCGCTTCAAGGGCATCATCTGCGAGCGCTGCGGCGTCGAGGTGACCCGGGCCAAGGTGCGCCGTGAGCGGATGGGCCACATCGAGCTGGCCGCGCCCGTCACGCACATCTGGTACTTCAAGGGCGTGCCCTCCCGCCTGGGCTACCTGCTGGATCTGGCGCCGAAGGATCTGGAGAAGATCATCTACTTCGCCGCCTACATGATCACCTCCGTGGACGAGGAGGCCCGGCACGAGGACCTGCCGAACCTGCAGGCCGCCCACGACCGGGACAAGAGGACCCTGGAATCCGAGCGGGACGCGGACATCGCCGCGATCGCGAAGGAGACCGAGGAGGAGCTGGCCCGCATCGAGGCCGAGGGCGGCAAGGCCGCGGAGAAGCGCAAGCTGCGCGACGCCGCGGAGCGTCAGATGGCCCAGGTGCGCAAGCGCGTGGACGCCGAGATCGCCCACATGGACAAGGTCTTCGACCGCTTCAAGAACCTCAAGGTCACCGACCTGGAGGGCGACGAGGCGCTGTACCGGTCCATGGTGGACAAGTTCGGCATGTACTTCGAGGGCGCGATGGGCGCCGAGGCGATCAAGAAGCGCCTGGAGACCTTCGACATGGCCGCCGAGGCGGAGGCCCTGAAGGAGACCATCCAGAACGGCAAGGGCCAGCGCAAGACCCGCGCCCTGAAGCGGCTGAAGGTCGTCAACGCGTTCCTGACCACCAGCAACTCCCCGCTGGGCATGGTCCTGGACGCGGTGCCGGTGATCCCGCCGGAGCTGCGTCCGATGGTGCAGCTGGACGGCGGCCGCTTCGCGACCTCGGACCTGAACGACCTGTACCGTCGGGTCATCAACCGCAACAACCGCCTGAAGCGCCTGCTGGATCTCGGCGCGCCCGAGATCATCGTGAGCAACGAGAAGCGGATGCTGCAGGAGGCCGTGGACTCCCTGTTCGACAACGGCCGGCGCGGTCGCCCGGTCACCGGGCCGGGCAACCGCCCGCTGAAGTCCCTGTCGGACATGCTCAAGGGCAAGCAGGGCCGGTTCCGCCAGAACCTGTTGGGCAAGCGCGTGGACTACTCGGGCCGCTCGGTCATCGTGGTGGGCCCGCAGCTGAAGATGCACCAGTGCGGTCTGCCCAAGCAGATGGCCCTGGAGCTGTTCAAGCCCTTCGTGATGAAGCGCCTGGTGGACCTGAACCACGCGCAGAACATCAAGTCCGCCAAGCGGATGGTGGAGCGCTTCCGCCCGCAGGTCTGGGACGTGCTGGAGGAGATCATCACCGAGCACCCGGTGCTGCTCAACCGCGCCCCCACCCTGCACCGCCTGGGGATCCAGGCCTTCGAGCCGCAGCTGGTGGAGGGCAAGGCCATCCAGCTGCACCCGCTGGTCTGCTCGGCGTTCAACGCGGACTTCGACGGCGACCAGATGGCCGTGCACCTGCCCCTGAGCCCGGAGGCCCAGGCGGAGGCGCGCGTGCTGATGCTGTCCTCGAACAACATCCTCAAGCCCTCGGACGGGCGCCCCGTGGCGGTGCCGTCCCAGGACATGATCATCGGGCTGTACCACCTGACCACGGTCCGGGAGGGGGCCGCCGGCGAGGGCCGGTCCTTCTCCTCGATCGCGGAGGCCCTGATGGCCCTGGACCGGCGCGAGCTGCACCTGAACTCGATGGTGAAGATCGAGCTGGAGGACTTCGTGCCCTACGAGGGCTGGGAAGCCCCCGAGGGCTGGGACCCGGGTCAGCCGGTGCTGCTGGAGTGCACCCTGGGGCAGGTGCTGTTCAACCAGACCCTGCCGGAGGACTACCCCTGGTACACCGGGATCGCGGATAAGAAGGGCCTGGGCTCGCTGGTCAACGACCTCGCCGAGAACTACCCGATGCACGTGGTCGCCCGCACCCTGGACAACCTCAAGGACACCGGGTTCTACTGGGCCTCCCGCTCGGGGGTCACGGTGGCCGTCTCCGACATCGCCACCCCGCCGTCCAAGCCGGAGATCATGGCCGGCTACGAGAAGCAGGCCAGCGAGATCCAGGGTCAGTACGACATGGGTCTGATCGACGACGACGAGCGCCGCTCCGAGCTGATCGACATCTGGACCAAGGCCACCGACGAGGTCGCCGCGGCGATGATGGAGAACCTGACCGGGCTGAACACCATCAACCGGATGGTCTCCTCCGGGGCGCGGGGCAACTGGATGCAGGTCCGCCAGATCGCGGGCATCCGCGGGCTGGTGTCCAACACCAAGGGCGAGATCATGCCGCGTCCGATCAAGTCCTCCTACCGCGAGGGTCTGTCGGTGCTGGAGTACTTCATCGCGACCCACGGCGCCCGCAAGGGCCTGGCCGACACCGCGCTGCGCACCGCGAACTCCGGGTACCTCACCCGGCGTCTGGTGGACGTCTCCCAGGACGTCATCGTGCGGGAGCTGGACTGCGGCACCAAGCGGGGCCTGAACCTGGACCTGGTCCAGGTGGACCCGGACACCGGGGCCGTGCACCTGCACGACGACGTCGAGAACTCCATCCACGGGCGCGTGCTCGCGGTGGACGTCAAGGACGAGGACGGCACGGTGCTGGCCGAGGGCGGCGCGGACGTCTCCGACGCCGTGATCCAGAAGCTGTACCAGGCCGGGATCCGGAAGGTGCGGGTCCGCTCCGTGCTGACCTGCGAGTCCGCGGTGGGCGTGTGCGCCAAGTGCTACGGCCGCTCGATGGCCTCCGGGAACCTGGTGGACATCGGCGAGGCCGTGGGCATCATCGCCGCGCAGTCCATCGGCGAGCCGGGCACCCAGCTGACCATGCGCACCTTCCACACCGGCGGTGTGGCCTCCGCGGATGACATCACCCAGGGTCTGCCCCGCATCCAGGAGCTGTTCGAGGCCCGCACCCCCAAGGGCGTGGCCCCGATCTCCGAGATCGCCGGGACCGTGTCCATCGAGGACACGGAGAAGTCCCTCAAGGTGGTCATCACCCCGGAGAGCAAGGACGACGAGCCGATGTCCTACCCGGTGCTGCGCCGGGCGCGGCTGCTGGTCTCGGATGGGGACCGCGTGGAGGTCGGCCAGCAGCTGGTCTCCGGTGCGGTGGATCCCAAGGAGGTGCTGCGCATCCGCGGGCCCCGCGAGGCGCAGAAGCACCTGGTGGACGAGGTCCAGGGCGTGTACCGCTCCCAGGGCGTGGGCATCCACGACAAGCACGTGGAGGTCATCGTGCGCCAGATGACCCGGCGGATCACCGTCATCGAGTCCGGTGACACCGATCTGCTGCCGGGTGAGCTGGTGGAGACGGTCCAGTTCCAGCAGGCCAACAAGAAGGCCGTGCAGGAGCAGGCCCGCCCGGCCGCCGGGCGTCCGGAGCTGATGGGCATCACCAAGGCCTCCCTGGCCACGGATTCGTGGCTGTCGGCCGCCTCCTTCCAGGAGACCACCCGGGTGCTGACCCAGGCGGCGATGGAGGGCAAGTCCGACCCGCTGGTGGGCCTGAAGGAGAACGTGATCATCGGCAAGCTGATCCCGGCCGGCACCGGTCTGGATCGGTACAACGACATCGAGGTGGAGCCCACGGAGGAGGCGCGCGAGCAGATGTACGCCAACTCCACCGGATTCGCCGACTTCTCCTACGCGGGGGAGACGGACGGCTCCGTGGCCGCGGAGTTCCACGCGATCCCGCTGGAGGAGTACCCCGGGTACGGCTCCTGATGCCGGACCGTGCGGGCGCGGTGAGCACCGCGCCCGCACGGTGACGGCACCGTGAAGGGCCCCGCCCCGGTCCCGACGCCTGATGAGCGTCGGGGGCCGGTGCGGGGCCCTTCCCCGTTTCCCAGGTGCTTCGCCGGGGCTCTCAGAGCCCGTCGGCCAGGCGGGCGTGGGCGGCCAGGCGCACCGGGGCGTCCGGTCCGCCGTAGCCGTCGTAGCCGTCCAGGCGCTGGACCACCTCGAAGAACACCTGCCCGACGGTGCGGGTGTAGAAGTGCAGGAACTCCCCGCGCTCGTCCCGGTCGTACATCAGGTCCAGCTCCCGCAGGGTGCCCAGGCGCGAGTCCGGCAGGTCGAAGCGGGCCGCGAGGTCCTCGTAGTAGTTCTCCGGCACCGGCAGGAAGCCCAGCCCCGCCTCCCGGGCCCGCCGGGCCAGGGTCAGGATGTCCCGGCAGGCGAAGGCCACGTGCTCCCGGCCGGGGTGGGCGCTGAGGTCCGGGGCCACGTTCAGCGGCAGGCGCACCGACCCGTCCTCGGTGCGCACCACCTGGGAGCTGATCAGCCCGTCCGGTCCCGGAACGTCCGTGGCCGCCCGCCGCTCCAGGCCCAGGGCCGCGCGGTAGAACAGCATGGATTCGGCCTGGTGGTGGCGGGGCTGGGTGAGGTTGACGTGGTCGATCCCGGTGATCAGCGCCGCGTCGGCCTCCGGCTGGGCCGCGGGGGCCGCGCCGACGTCGGGCCGGTCGAACTCCGCGACCCACGCGGGCTGGCCTTCGGTCGCCTCGGTGAGGAAGACCTCGGTCTCGTCCGGGGCGAGGAAGGCCGGGAAGCGCTGCTCGTCGTCGTGGGCGAGGCGCGCGACCTCGCGGAAGCCCAGCTCGCGGCACCGGCGGGCGGTGGCCTGCGCGGAGGGCACCTGCACGGCCAGGGAGGCCAGGCTCGCCTCCTCCCGGGCCCAGTGGTCCTCGTTGAGCACGACGCGCGCCGCGCCCTGCTCCCACAGCCGCACCGGCTTGGTCCGATGCCGCCCGCGGGGGCTGAAGCCCAGCTGCGCCAGCAGGGCCTGCAGCCCGTCGGTGCGCTGCCCGCGCACCTCCGCCCATTGGATCCCGGTGGGTGCCTGGGCCTGCGGCAGCCGGGTCAGCGCGGCATCGGCGGGAAGCCGTTCGTCCTCCCCGCGCTGCGCCCGCAGCGCGGCCACGCGGTCCTGCAGCCACACCAGGCTGCGGTGGGCCTCCTGGGCGGTGCGGTAGACGTTGGTCTGGCGGTAGGAGTCGTTGAAGATCTCCAGGGACAGCGGCCCCGCGTAGCCGGCGCGCAGCACCGTGTCCAGGAAGCGGGCCAGGGCGAAGCCGCCCTCCCCGGGGAAGACCCGGTGGTGGCGGGACCAGGAGAGCACGTCCAGGGACATCGGCGGGGCGTCGGCCAGCTGCAGGAAGAACAGCTTCTGCGCCGGGATGTCCAGGATGCCCTCGGTGGGCCAGTCCCGGGAGAGGATGTGGAAGCTGTCCAGGCAGATCCCGAGGTTCCCCCGGTCCGCGGCGCGCACGATCCGCCAGGAGTGGTCCACGTCGTTCACCGCGGCCCCCCAGGCCAGGGCCTCGTAGGCCAGGCGGATGCCGTGGGCCGCGGCGGCGTCGGCCAGCTCCCCGAGCTGCCGGGCGGTCAGCTCGTCGCCGACGGCGTCATCGGCCGTGACCCCGCCGGCGACGGTGGAGCAGACCAGCATCAGGTCCATCCCGAGCCGGCCCATCAGTTTGAACTTCGCCTCGGCTCGGTGCAGGACCCGGGCGAAGTCCTCCTGACTGACCCCCACGGCATCGCGGAAGGGCTGGTACAGGTCCAGGCTCAGCCCGAGCCCGGCGGCCAGCTCCCGGATCCGCTCCGGGGACTCCGGGGCGACGACGAGGTCCTGCTCGAAGATCTCCACCCCGTCGAATCCGGCCGCGGCGGCCGCGCGCAGCTTCTGCACCAGGGTCCCGGACAGGCTCACGGTCGCGATCGAGGTCCTCATCGTCCGGCCTCCTCGTCCTCGGCGGCGGGCTGGCTCTCCGCGTGGGCGGGGGTCGACTCGGCGGGGGACGGCGGCGTCGGGGTGCCGGGCCCCTGCTGGGCGGTGACCAGTTCGGCGAAGTCCCGGGCCATCGCCTCCCGGTCCGGGGCCTGCCCGGTGATCAGGGTGAAGGCGTCCACGGCCTGCCCCACGGCCATGCCGCCGCCGGGAAGCACGGGGCAGCCCAGGGCGCGGGCGCGCCGGATCAGCGGGGTCTCCTGCGGCAGGTAGATCACATCGGCCACCCAGAGTCCCGGGTGCACCAGCTCCAGATCCAGGGGCGCACCGGGGTGGTGGTGCATCCCGATGGGGGTGGCGTTGAGCAGTCCGGTCGCCTCGCCCACGGCCTCGGGCAGCTGCTCGCGGGACAGGGCGCGGACCTCGGCCCCGGGGAACAGCCGGGCGTACTCGGCGGCCCGCTCCTCGGCCCGCTGCCGATCCACGTCGAACAGCTCCAGGCGCTGGGCGCCGGCGGCCAGCAGGGCGTAGGCGGTGGCCGAGCCGGCACCGCCGGTGCCCAGCTGCACCACCCGTGTCAGGTCTGCCGCGGGCAGGCCCGCGGCCAGCGCGGCGGCGAAGCCGGTGACGTCGGTGTTGTGCCCGATCATCCGTCCGTCCCGGAACAGCACGGTGTTCACCGCGCCCAGCCGGGCGGCCTCCTCGGAGAGCTCGTCCATCGGCGCCACGGCCAGCTGCTTGCACGGGTGGGTCACGTTGCAGGCGCTGAAGCCGAGCTCGCGGGCCGCGCCGAGCAGCTCCACCCCGTGCTGGGCGGAGACGGGACCGGGGTGTCCGGGCAGGGCCTCGAGGTCCACCGGGCGGTAGAGGTAGCGCAGCCCGAGGCGGTCCGCGGCGCGTTCGTGCAGGGGAGGGGTCAGGGAGGCGGTGATGCCGCCGCCGATCAGACCCACGAGGTGGGATCGGCCGGGAAGGCTCATGGGGATGCTCCTTGGTCCGGGGAGGGTCCCCGGGGTCGGTGCGTCGGGGCAGCGGCGCCGCAGTGGCGCAGATCTCGCCGACGGGGTATCGTCGTCGACACTACGCGGAGGTGCGCATCACGTACAACAGTTCGCACAGCGAACACATGGGCCCTTCTGCGGCGGGCGTCGCACCGCGCGCCGCCCGTGCCCACGAGACGAAGGAGTCCCATGAGCGAGCAGACCACCCCGGCCCCCGCCCCGGACGCCTCCCGCACCGGATCGCACGCCCCGGATCCGTCGGATCCGGTGCGCAAGACACCGGGCAAATCTGCCCTCGCCGCCTTCCTGGGGGCCACCCTGGAGTACTACGACTTCGTGCTCTACGGCACCGCCTCGGCCCTGGTCTTCGGGCACATCTTCTTCCCGGAGGGGGATCCCGTCGTCGCCACCGTGGCCTCCCTGGCGACCTTCGGCGTGGCCTACATCGTGCGGCCCATCGGCGGGCTGGTGATGTCCCACATCGGGGATCGGGTCGGGCGCAAGCTGTCCCTGCTGATCACCCTGATGATCATGGGCCTGTCCTCGGTGGCCATCGGCCTGCTGCCCACCTACCAGGCCGTGGGCGCCTGGGCCACGGTGCTGCTCGTGCTGTGCCGGGCCGCGCAGGGCTTCTCCGCCGGGGCCGAGGCCGCCGGGGCCTCCACCCTGACCATGGAGCACTCCCCGGACGGGCGGCGGGCCTTCTTCACCAGCTTCACCATGATCGGCTGCTCGGCCGGCAACGTCCTGGCAGCCCTGGTGTTCATCCCCGTGGCCAACCTGCCCGAGGACGCCCTGTACGGGTGGGGCTGGCGCATCCCGTTCCTGATCTCCGGGGTCGTGCTGGCCCTGGCCTACTTCGTCCGGGCCCACCTGGATGAGACCCCGGCCTTCGAGGAGTCCAAGGAGACCGGGCAGCTGCAGTCCGTGCCCGCCGTCGGGGTGCTGCGCACCCAGGGCACGGACGTGCTGCGGGTCTTCCTCATCACCTTCTTCTCCGTGGTGCAGTCCATCATGATGGTCTACGCCCTGAACTACGCCTCCAACGTCGTCGGGCTGGACCGCTCCCGGATGCTGCTGGTCAACGCCGTGGCGATGGCGGTGTCCATGGCCGCGATCCCGCTGCTGGCGGTGCTCTCGGACCGGGTCGGGCGCAAGCCCGTGCTGCTGGTCGGCGCCCTGGGCTGCATCGTGAGCGTCTGGTTCTACTTCGAGGCCATCCACGCCGGCAGCTGGGGGCTGATCTTCCTGCTGTGCATCGTCAACCAGGGCCTGTTCTACTCCTGCTGGAACGCCGTGTGGACGGTGTTCTTCCCGGAGATGTTCGCCGCCCCCGTGCGCTACACCGGCATGGCCATGGGCAACCAGCTGGGTCTGGTGCTCATCGGCTTCGCTCCCTCGATCGCCGCGATCATCGAACCGCGCTTCGGCTGGCAGGGCGTGGTCGTCTTCGTCGTCGTCTCCATCCTCATCAGCTGCGTCACGATCCTCTCGGCCCGGGAGACGGCCTTCGTGCCGCAGGAGCGGCTCGGCGGGAAGGCCGTGCAGCAGGCGGTGCGCGAGCAGCGGCGTGCCGCCGCCGAGCAGCGGCGCAGCGACGCCGAGCGGCGCCGAGTCCGCACCTGATACCCGCCCGGGCCGACGCCGCCCGCGGCGTCGGCTCGGGTACCCCGCATCCGCCGTCGAGCCCGCGAGAGGACGAGCCATGACCACCCACACCACCCACGACGAACGGCCCGCCGGAGCCGAGACGAACGCTCAGGTGCCCACCGACCCCGACGCCGCCGCGGCCAGCCAGCAGGCGATCAGCCGGGAGATCCGGGAGCAGCACGAGCAGTACGCGGCCTCGGGGACGCGGGAGACCCAGCCGCGCCTGGACTTCGCCCCCTACCGCAGCTCCGCGCTGCGCCACCCGACCAAGGACCTGCACCACACCGACCCCGAGCTGATCGAGCTGACCTCCCCGGCCTTCGGGCACCGCGACGTCGGCGAGCTGGAGAGCGACCTGACCATCCAGCACGGCGGGGAGCCGATCGGGGAGCGCATCCGGGTCAGCGGGCGCGTGCTGGATTCGGCCGGGCGCCCGGTGCGCGGGCAGCTCGTGGAGATCTGGCAGGCCAACGCGGCCGGGCGCTACATCCACAAGCGGGACCAGCACCCGGCGCCGATCGACCGGAACTTCACCGGCATCGGCCGGACCATCACGGGGCAGGACGGCTCCTACTCCTTCGTGACCATCAAGCCCGGGCCGTACCCGTGGAAGAACCACCGCAACGCCTGGCGCCCAGCGCACATCCACTTCTCCCTGTTCGGCACGGACTTCACCCAGCGGATGATCACCCAGATGTACTTCCCGGGGGACCCGCTGTTCCCGCTGGACCCGATCTACCAGTCCATCGCCGACCAGAAGGCCCGGGACCGGCTGATCGCGGCCTACGACCACGAGGTCTCCGAGCACGAATGGCTGCTGGGCTACCGCTGGGACATCGTGCTCGGCGGCAGCGGCCGCACCTGGATGGAACCCGAGGAGGACGCATGAGCACCCAGAACCGCACCCCCGTGACCGTGCCGGTCAGCCGCGGCCGGCCCGTCACCGACCCGCCGGAGGACCTCACGCCGACGCCGGGCCAGACCATCGGCCCGTTCTTCGGCTACGCCACGGCCTACGAGAACAACGGCCTGCCCTTCGGCGGGGGCAGCGAGCTGGTCCACGTCGGCGTGCCGGGCGCGATGCGCTTCTTCGGCACCGTGCGCGACGGCGCCGGGCAGCCGGTCCCGGACGCGATGATCGAGATCTGGCAGGCCGATCGGGACGGTTCGATCCCGCAGCGCACCGGCTCCCTGGTGCGCAGCGGCTGGGAGTTCACCGGCTGGGGCCGGGACTTCGTGGACCGGGAGGGGACGTTCTCCTTCACCACGGTGCAGCCGGGCCCGACCGATCCCGGCCACGCCCCGTTCTGGCTGGTCACGATCTTCGCCCGCGGGCTGCTCAACCGCCTGTTCACCCGGGCGTACCTGCCCGAGGACGAGCAGGCGCTCGCGGCGGACCCGCTGCTGGCCTCCCTGGACCCGCAGCGCCGGCGCACCCTGATCGCCCATCGCGAGGCGGACGGCTCGGTGCGCTTCGACATCACCCTGCAGGGCGAGGACGAGACGGTCTTCCTGCAGTACTCGGGCAACGACGCCTATCCCGCCCCCGGGCAGCTGCCGGGCACCGGCCCGGAGGCCGCGGCCGACGACGCCGGACAGGAGGGTGCCGATGAGGAGGGCGTCGGGCAGGATCGCGCCGACCGGCGGGGGGTCGCGGCCGATGGCTGAGTTCCGCGACCTGCTGCTGCCCGGCGGGCAGCACGCGGGGGAGGCCCTGGACCCCGAGGCCTTCCTGGACTCGCTCCTCCAGGTCGAGCGGGCCTGGGTCATGGCGCAGGCCGAGACCGGCATCCTCGATTCCGGGTGGGCTGAGCAGGTGGCCGCGGCCCTCGGCGCGGCCGAGGACTACGACCTGCCGGGCCTGGCGGCCGAGGCCGAAGCCGGGGGCAACCCCGTGATCGGGCTGGTGCGCGCCGCGCGCGAGCGGGTCCGGTCCCGGCTGGGCGGCACCGGCTCCCCGGACGGGCCGGACTCCGATCCCGGGGCCTGGGTGCACCGCGGGCTGACCAGCCAGGACGTCATGGACACCGCGCTGATGCTGCGCATGCGCGCCGGCACCGAGCGGATCCTCGCGGAGGTGACGGCCGCCGGGGACGCCCTGGCCGAGATCGCGCAGCGGCAGGCCCGCACCCCGATGATCGCGCGCACCCTGGCCCAGCACGCCCTGCCCACGACCTTCGGGGCCCGGGCCGGCGGCTGGCTGGACGGGCTCGCCGAGGCCCGGGCCGAGCTGACCGCGAGCCTGCGGCGGCTGCCGGTCGCGATCGGCGGGGCCGCGGGCACCGGTGCCCAGCTGCCCCGGGACCCCCGGGGAGGGCGGGACCCCCAGGCCCTGCTGGCGGCCTGGGCCCGGCGCCTGGGCCTGGCGCTGCCCGCCGCGCCCTGGCACACCCGGCGACAGCCGGTGCTCGCCGCGGCCCAGGCCCCGACCCTGACCGCGCAGTGCTTCGCCCGGATCGGCGGCGACGTCGTCGTCTCGGCGCGCCGGGAGATCGGGGAGCTGTCCGAGCCCGCGGCACCGGGGCGCGGGGGCTCCTCGGCCATGGCCCACAAGCGCAACCCCGTGCTGTCCGTGCTGATGCGCCGCTCCGGGCTGGCCGCCGCCTCGGCGATGGGCCGGCTGCACGAGTGCGCCGCGCTGGCCCTGGAGGAGCGCTCGGACGTGGCCTGGCACCTGGAGTGGGAGCCGCTGCGCGAGGTCCTGGCCCACGGGATGATCGCCGCCGCTCTGGGGCGTCGTCTCCTGGAGGGCCTGGAGGTCCACCCCGAGCCGATGGCCCGCAACCTCGCCCTGACCTTCCCCGAGGCCCCCGACACCGACCCCGAGGACACCGGGACCTACGGCGACGCCGTGGCCCTGGCCCTGGCCGCCGCCCGCCGATGGCGCGGCGGCATCGCACCGGATGAGCCCGCGACCCGAGGAGCACGCCCATGAGCACCCCGACCCTGACCGCCGTCGCCCTGGGGGAGAACCTCCGGGACGAACCCGACGCGCCGGCCCACCGCCCGCGCCGTCCGCTGCTGCTGCTCGGACCCTCCCTGGGCACCGCCGTGACCCCGCTGTGGGCCCCGGCGGCCGCGCAGCTGGCGGGCGACGTCGAGCCGGTCGGCTGGGAGCTGCCCGGGCACGGCCGCGGGGCCGCCGACACCGCGCAGCACAGCCTGGCGGAGCTGGCCGAGGCCGTGGCCGACCTGGCCGCGCGCCTGCAGCGCGAGCGCGGCCTGCCCGAGGACACCCCGTTCCTGTACGCCGGGGTCTCGGTGGGCGGGGCCGTGGGTCTGGAGCTGGCCCTGGCCCACCCGGAGCGGGTGAGTGCCCTGGCGGCCCTGTGCACCGGGGCGAAGATCGGCACCGAGCAGGCCTGGCTGGAGCGGGCCGAGTTCGTGGCCGCCTCCGGAACGCCCAGCCAGGTCATCCGCAGCACCCAGACCTGGTTCGCGGACGGCTTCCTCGCGGCCCAGCCGGTCGTGGCCACCGAGCTGATGCACAGCCTGCAGGAGGCGGACCGGCACTGCTACGCGCAGATCTGCCGGGCCCTGAGCCGCCACGATCTGCGCGAGCGCCTCCGGGAGATCCGGGTGCCGGTCCTGGCCATCGCCGGGGCCGAGGACCCCGCCACGCCCCCGGCATCCCTGCGCGAGATCGCCGACGGGGTGCCCGACGGGCGCCTGGCGGTCATCGAGGGTGCCGCGCACCTGGCCTGCGCGGAGAAGCCCAGGGAGGTGGCCGGGGCGCTGCGGGAGTTCTTCGCCGAGCACCGGCCCGCCGCCGACGCCGCGGCCGCCGCCGTCGCCCCCGCCGGCGCCGCCCCCGCGGCTGGCGATGCCGCCCCCACCGACGCCGTGCAGGCCGACGGCTCCCGGCCGAACGGCGAGCTGCCCGAGCGGTCCGCGGACCGGGACCGGGTCCACGCCGAGGGCACCGCGGTGCGCCGCCAGGTGCTCTCCGACGCGCACGTGGATCGGGCCGCGCGCACCGCCACCGCGTTCACCGCCCCCTTCCAGGACCTGATCTCCCGCTACGCCTGGGGGGAGATCTGGACCCGCCCCGGTCTGGATCGGCCGACTCGCAGCGCCGTGACCCTGACCGCGATGATCGCCGGGCAGCACTGGGAGGAGTTCGACATGCACGTGCGGGCCGCCAGGCGCAACGGCGTCACCGTGGCCCAGCTGCAGGAGATCCTGCTGCAGACCGCGATCTACTGCTCCGTGCCCTCGGCCAACACGGCCTTCGCCCGCGCCCAGCGGGTCCTGCGCGAGATCGGGGACCTGCCCCCGGCCGCTGCCCAGGATCCGGGCCCGGCCCAGGACCCCGGCCACGCCGATGACCCCACCGATGCCCAGGAGGATGAGCGCCGATGAGCGCCCTTGCACAGACCTACGTGTACGACGCCGTGCGCACCCCCTTCGGGCGCTTCCGCGGCGGCCTGTCCGGCACCCGCCCGGATGACCTGGCGGCCTTCGTGCTGGCCGAGATCCTGCGGCGCAGCCCCGCGCTGGACCCGGCGGCGGTGGATGAGGTGATGCTGGGCAACGCCAACGGCGCCGGGGAGGAGAACCGCAACGTCGCCCGCATGGCCGCGCTGCTGGCGGGGATGCCCGTGTCCGTGCCCGGCACCAGCATCAACCGGCTGTGCGGCTCCTCCCTGGACGCCGCGATGCAGGCCTCCCGCCAGATCGCCGTCGGGGATGCGCGGATCGTGCTGACCGGCGGGGTGGAGTCCATGTCCCGGGCCCCCTGGGTGCTGCCCAAGACCGAGCGGCCCTTCCCCGCCGGGAACCTGGAGCTGGCCTCCACGACCCTGGGCTGGCGCCTGGTCAACCCCCGGATGGATCCGGCCTGGACCGTGTCCCTCGGGGAGGCCAACGAGCAGCTGGCCGAGACCCGCGGGATCACCCGCGAGCGGATGGACGCCTTCGCCGCGCGCTCGCACCGACTCACGGCACAGGCCTGGGAGGAGGGCTTCTACGACGCGCTGGTGGCCCAGGTTCCGGACACCGAGCTGACCCGGGACGAGTCCCTGCGCCCGGGGACCACCGAGGAGAAGCTGGCCGGGCTGAACCCCGCCTTCCGCAAGGACGGCGGGCAGATCACCGCCGGAAACGCCTCGCCGCTGAACGACGGCGCCTCCGCGGTGCTGCTGGGCAGCGAGGAGGCCGCGGAGCTGATCGGGCGGGACCCGGTGGCCCGCATCGCCGCGCGCGGGGCCCACGCCCTGGTCCCGCAGGACTTCGGCATCGCTCCGGTGGCCGCGGCCGAACAGGCCCTGGCCCGCGCCGGCATCGGCTGGGGCGAGGTCGGGGCGATCGAGCTGAACGAGGCCTTCGCCGCCCAGTCCCTGGCCTGCCTGGACGCCTGGGAGGTGGATCCGCAGATCGTCAATGCCCGCGGCGGGGCCATCGCCATCGGACACCCCCTGGGCGCCTCCGGCGGGCGGATCCTGGGCACCCTGGCCGCGCGGCTGCGGGAGACCGGCAGCCGGTGGGGCGTGGCCGCGATCTGCATCGGGGTGGGCCAGGGCCTGGCCGTGGTCCTGGAGAACGTCGCCGGGGACGAGGAACCCCGGTCCGAGGAGAACGACGGGAAGGAGCGGGCATGACCGAGATCGCGCAGAGCGCGGCCGAGGCCGTCGCCGGGATCGAGGACGGCTCGACCGTGTTGATCGGGGGCTTCGGCAACGCCGGGCAGCCCATGGAGCTGATCGACGCCCTGCTGGAGGGCGGGGCCACGGGCCTGACCGTGGTCAACAACAACGCCGGGCAGGGCGACGTCGGGCTCGCGCGGCTGATCCGGGAGGGGCGGGTCGCCAAGATCATCTGCTCCTTCCCCCGCCAGTCCGACTCCTGGCACTTCGACGAGGCCTACCGGGCCGGGCGGATCGAGCTGGAGCTGGTCCCGCAGGGGAACCTGGCCGAGCGGCTGCGCGCGGCCGGGGCCGGCATCGGCGGGTTCTTCACCCCCACCGGCTACGGCACGGCCCTGGCCGAGGGCAAGGAGACCCGGATGATCGACGGGCGCGGGCACGTGCTGGAGACCCCGATCCACGCCGACGCCGCCCTGATCAAGGCCTTCGCCGCGGATGCCTGGGGCAACCTCGTCTACCGCAAGACCGCCCGGAACTTCGGCCCCGTCATGGCGACGGCCGCCCGGCGCACCATCGCGCAGGTGGATGAGATCTCCCGGGAGCCGCTGGACCCGGAGGTCATCGTGACCCCCGGGATCTACACCGACGTGCTGGTGCGCATCCCCAGCGAATCCGGGCGGCTGGCCGCGCGCGAGCGCGCCGGGCGGCCGTCCAGCACCCCCGCGGAAGGAGACCGCCGATGAGCACCCCCGAGCAGCAGACGCCCGAGCCGCAGTCCCCCGACGAGGGGCCCCTGGAGAAGGAGGCCCTGGCCCGGCTGGTCGCCGCGGACATCGCCCCGGGCTCCTACGTCAACCTCGGCATCGGCCAGCCCACGACCGTCGCGGATCACCTCGGCCCCGAGCAGGGGGTCACCCTGCACACCGAGAACGGGATGCTGGGCATGGGCCGGGCCGCGCACGGTGAGGAGGTGGACGAGGACCTCATCAACGCCGGGAAGATCCCGGTGACCGAGACCCCGGGCGCCTCCTACTTCCACCACCCGGACTCCTTCGCGATGATGCGCGGCGGGCACCTGGACGTGTGCGTGCTGGGGGCCTACCAGGTCTCCGCCGGCGGGGACCTGGCCAACTGGTCCACCGGCAAGCCCGGTGCGATCCCCGCGGTGGGCGGGGCGATGGACCTGGCGATCGGGGCGAAGTCCACCTGGGTGATGATGCGCCTGCTCACCCGGGACGGCACGGCCAAGATCGTCCCCGAGTGCACCTTCCCCCTCACCGGCGTCGGCTGCGTCTCCCGGGTCTACACGGACCTGGGGGTGTTCCTGCTGGAGGGGGACGGGAAGGTGCGGGTGCGCCAGATGCACGGGATCGACGAGTCCGGTCTGCGCGAGCTGATGCCCGAGGTGCCCCTGGTCTTCCCCGACGGCGAGGCCGCGTGAGCCGCGACGAGCAGGAGCCGGCCGCCGGCACGTATGTGCGGTCGCTGGAGCGGGGCCTGGCGGTGATCCGGGCCTTCGACGCCGAGCACCCGGAGCTCACCCTGGCGCAGGTGGCCGAGCGCACGGGGATGAGCCGGGCCAGCGCCCGGCGGTTCCTGCACACCCTGGCCCACCTGGGCTACGTGCAGGTGGAGGGCCGGGCCTTCCGCCTGGGCCCGCAGGTGCTGTCCCTGGGCTACGCCTACCTGTCCGGGCAGACCCTCAAGCAGGTGGCCGAGGTCCCGCTGCGGGAGCTGTCGGCCCGGCTGGGGGAGTCGGTGTCCCTGTCCGTGCTGGACGGGCCGGAGATCGTCTACCTGGCGCGGGTGGCCGCGCAGCGGATCATGGCCGTGGACATCTCGGTGGGCACCCGGCTGCCGGCCGCGACGACGTCGATGGGCCGGGTCCTGCTCGCCGGGCGATCCCCGCAGGAGGTGGACCGGCACCTGGGTGAGCACCCTCCGCGGGCGCTGAACCGGCACACGCTGACCGATCCGCAGGCCGTGGCCCAGCGGATCGAGCAGGTGCGCCGGGACGGGTGGGCGCTGGTGGACCAGGAGCTGGAGGTCGGGCTGCGCTCGCTGGCCGTCGGGGTGCGCGGGGCCGGGGGAGAGGTCGTGGCGGGGCTGAACGTCTCCACGCGCGTGGGCACGGAGCACGCGGAGCCGCGGCGGCTGCTCGGGCCCACCCTGGAGGCGCTGCGAGACTGCGCGGGCCGGATCGAGGAGCAGCTGCGCCTGGGGGAGCACCGGGTGTGAGTCCGGCCCGGGCGGCAGCGCCCGGGGCCGTCGGGTGTGCGGTGGCTCATGGGCTCTTCCGGGGCGGCGGGGCCTCGTGTATGCTGGACGACGAAGTACCAGCCCCAGCGCGGGTGCGTGCCCACAGGGCTCCGGCTTCGGAGTCTCGCGGACGCGACACCGGAGGCGATCACGGCGGTGGGCTTCGGAATCAATGGCAGGTATGGATACGGTCCTCTGGCGCGCACGCTCTGCGCCAAAATGCCATCGTCTCCGCGTGCCCAAAACCGCTCCGATCTCCCCGCCCGCCGGTCGGCGACGTATCAGTGCCTCAGAACCGGCTCCTCACCCGAGACCGCCTGGGACAGACACCGAGCAGCGGCTTCCCCCGTGTCCAGCACGGGGACGGCCGCGGCGAAGCACCAACTGGAGAACACGAACAGTGCCTACCATTCAGCAGCTGGTCCGCAAGGGCCGGACTCCCAAGGTCGAGAAGACCAAGGCGCCCGCACTGAAGGGCAGCCCCATGAAGCGCGGCGTGTGCACCCGCGTCTACACCACCACCCCGAAGAAGCCGAACTCCGCGCTGCGCAAGGTCGCTCGCGTGAAGCTCAACGGCGGCGTCGAGGTCACCGCGTACATCCCCGGTGAGGGCCACAACCTGCAGGAGCACTCCATCGTGCTCGTGCGCGGCGGTCGTGTGAAGGACCTCCCCGGCGTGCGGTACAAGATCGTGCGCGGCGCGCTGGACACCCAGGGCGTCAAGAACCGCGGCCAGGCCCGCTCCCGCTACGGCGCGAAGAAGGAGAAGAAGTAATGCCTCGTAAGGGTCCCGCTCCCAAGCGTCCTCTCGTCGTCGACCCGGTCTACGGCTCCCCGCTGGTCACCCAGCTGATCAACAAGGTCCTACAGGACGGCAAGAAGTCCACCGCCGAGCGCATCGTCTACGGCGCCCTCGAGGGCGTGGCGCAGAAGGCCGAGGGCGGCGACGCCGTGGCCACGCTGAAGAAGGCCATGGACAACATCAAGCCCTCCCTGGAGGTCCGCTCCCGCCGCGTCGGCGGCGCCACCTACCAGGTGCCGGTCGAGGTGCGCGCCGGGCGCGCCACCGCGCTGGCCCTGCGCTGGCTGGTCGGCTTCTCCAAGCTGCGCCGCGAGAAGACCATGACCGAGCGTCTGATGAACGAGATCCTGGATGCCTCCAACGGTCTCGGTGCCGCTGTGAAGCGCCGCGAGGACACCCACAAGATGGCCGAGTCCAACAAGGCCTTCGCCCACTACCGCTGGTAATCTCATGCCCCACCCGCCCGCCGGCACCGGCGGGCGGGTCCCGAGGGCACGGATCCACCTGAAGGAGACACCGTGGCACGTGACGTGCTTACCGACCTGAACAAGGTCCGCAACATCGGCATCATGGCCCACATCGATGCCGGCAAGACCACGACGACCGAACGCATCCTGTTCTACACGGGCATCAACCACAAGATCGGTGAGACCCACGACGGCGCCTCCACGATGGACTGGATGGCCCAGGAGCAGGAACGCGGCATCACCATCACCTCGGCCGCGACCACCACGTTCTGGAAGAACAACCAGATCAACATCATCGACACCCCCGGCCACGTGGACTTCACGGTCGAGGTCGAGCGCGCCCTGCGCGTGCTCGACGGCGCCGTGGCGGTCTTCGACGGCAAGGAGGGCGTGGAGCCCCAGTCCGAGACCGTGTGGCGCCAGGCCGACAAGTACGAGGTCCCCCGCATCTGCTTCGTCAACAAGATGGACAAGCTGGGCGCGGACTTCTACTTCACCGTGGACACCATCGTCAAGCGCCTGGGGGCCAAGCCCCTGGTCATGCAGCTGCCGATCGGCGCGGAGAACGACTTCGTCGGCGTCGTCGACCTGCTGGAGATGAAGGCCTACGTGTGGCCCGGCGACGCCAAGGGCGATGTCACCATGGGTGCGGAGTACGAGACCCGGGACATCCCCGAGGAGCTCAAGGACCGCGCGGAGCAGTACCGCAACGAGCTGATCGAGGCCGTCGCGGAGGCCTCCGAGGAGCTCATGGAGAAGTACCTCGAGGGCGAAGAGCTCACGATCGACGAGATCAAGGCCGGCGTGCGCCAGCTGACCGTGAACAACGAGGCCTACCCCGTGTTCTGCGGCTCGGCCTTCAAGAACCGCGGCGTGCAGCCCATGCTGGATGCGGTCATCGACTACCTGCCGTCCCCGCTGGACGTGCCCCCCATGATCGGGCACGACCCCAAGGACGAGGAGGTCGAGCTGACCCGCAAGCCCTCGAAGGACGAGCCGTTCTCGGCCCTGGCCTTCAAGGTCGCCGCGCACCCGTTCTACGGCCAGCTGACCTACATCCGCGTCTACTCCGGCGTGGCCTCCTCCGGCCAGCAGGTCACCAACTCCACCAAGGGCCGCAAGGAGCGCATCGGCAAGCTGTTCCAGATGCACTCCAACAAGGAGAACCCGGTGGAGGAGATCCAGGCCGGGCACATCTACGCGGCGATCGGGCTGAAGGACACCACCACGGGGGACACCCTGTGCGATCCGGCCCACCCGATCGTGCTGGAGTCCATGACCTTCCCGAAGCCCGTGATCTTCGTGGCCATCGAGCCCAAGACCAAGGGCGACCAGGAGAAGCTGTCCACCGCCATCCAGAAGCTCTCCGCCGAGGATCCCACGTTCACCGTGAACCTCAACGAGGAGACCGGCCAGACCGAGATCGGCGGCATGGGCGAGCTGCACCTGGACATCCTGGTGGATCGCATGAAGCGCGAGTTCCGTGTGGAGGCCAACGTGGGCAAGCCCCAGGTGGCCTACCGCGAGACCATCAAGAAGGCCGTGGAGAAGGTCGACTACACCCACAAGAAGCAGACCGGCGGCTCCGGTCAGTTCGCGAAGGTGCAGGTCTCCTTCGAGCCGATCGCCCTGGACTCCGAGGAGCTCTACGAGTTCGAGGACAAGATCACCGGCGGGCGCGTGCCGCGCGAGTACATCCCGTCCGTGGATCACGGCATCCAGGACGCGATGCAGCTGGGCATCCTCGCCGGGTACCCGGTCGTGGGCGTGAAGGCCACCCTGGTGGACGGCGCCTACCACGACGTCGACTCCTCCGAGATGGCCTTCAAGATCGCCGGCTCCATGGTCTTCAAGGAAGGCGCGCGGCGCGCCAACCCGGTCCTGCTCGAGCCCCTGATGGCCGTGGAGGTCCGCACCCCCGAGGAGTACATGGGCGACGTCATCGGCGACCTGAACTCCCGGCGCGGCCAGATCCAGTCCATGGAGGACGTCGCCGGCATCAAGCTGGTGGCCGCCCTCGTCCCGCTGTCCGAGATGTTCGGCTACATCGGCGACCTGCGCTCCAAGACGCAGGGCCGCGCGGTGTACTCGATGACCTTCGACAGCTACGCCGAGGTCCCCAAGGCCGTGGCGGACGAGATCATCCAGAAGTCCCGCGGGGAGTGATCCCCACTCCGCCGGTCCGCCCCGCACGGGGCGGGCCGACGGGGACCCTCGGCTTGCGCCGGCGCTTCACGCGTCTGCGGGAAATCCGCTAAGGTAGACAGGGAATCCGTCTTCCACAGCGGACTGCGCGCGGCCAGCGCAAGCTTCCACACAAACGTTCTAGGAGGAACACCCTTGGCTAAGGCTAAGTTCGAGCGCTCCAAGCCTCACGTCAACATCGGCACCATCGGTCACGTCGACCACGGCAAGACCACCCTGACCGCCGCGATCTCCAAGGTCCTCGCCGAGAAGTACCCGGACCTCAACGAGCTCCAGGACTTCGGCATGATCGACTCCGCTCCCGAGGAGCGGCAGCGCGGCATCACCATCAACATCGCGCACATCGAGTACCAGACCGAGAAGCGCCACTACGCCCACGTGGACGCCCCCGGCCACGCGGACTACGTGAAGAACATGATCACCGGTGCCGCCCAGATGGACGGCGCGATCCTCGTGGTCGCCGCCACCGACGGCCCGATGGCCCAGACCCGCGAGCACGTGCTGCTCGCCCGCCAGGTCGGCGTGCCGACCCTGCTGGTCGCCCTGAACAAGGCCGACATGGTCGAGGACGAGGAGCTGCTGGACCTCGTCGAGATGGAGGTCCGCGAGCTGCTGTCCTCCCAGGAGTTCGACGGCGACAACGCCCCCGTCATCCGCGTCTCCGCGCTGAAGGCGCTGGAGGGCGACGAGAAGTGGGTCAAGTCCATCGAGGAGCTCATGGAGGCCGTGGACGAGTACATCCCGGACCCCGTGCGCGACAAGGACAAGCCGTTCCTGATGCCCATCGAGGACGTCTTCACCATCACCGGGCGCGGCACCGTGGTGACCGGTCGCGCCGAGCGCGGGACCCTGGCCCTGAACTCCGAGGTCGAGATCGTCGGCATCCGCCCGATCCAGAAGACCACGGTCACCGGGATCGAGATGTTCCACAAGCAGCTCGACGAGGCCTGGGCCGGCGAGAACTGCGGTCTGCTGCTGCGCGGCCTGAAGCGCGACGACGTCGAGCGCGGCCAGGTCGTGGTGAAGCCGGGTTCCATCACCCCGCACACCAACTTCGAGGCGAACGTCTACATCCTGTCCAAGGACGAGGGTGGGCGTCACAACCCGTTCTACTCGAACTACCGTCCGCAGTTCTACTTCCGGACCACCGACGTCACCGGCGTCATCACCCTGCCCGAGGGCACCGAGATGGTCATGCCCGGTGACAACACCGAGATGTCGGTCGAGCTGATCCAGCCGATCGCCATGGAGGAGGGCCTCGGCTTCGCCATCCGCGAGGGTGGCCGCACCGTGGGCTCCGGTCGTGTGACCAAGATCGTCAAGTAAGGTCACCCGACCTGCTCGGTCGGCGCGGGCAGCCCCCGCGCCGACCGGATCTGCGAGAAGGCCCCGGCACACTTCAGGTGTGTCGGGGCCTTCCGGCGTCCCCGGGCGCGTGCCGCGCGATCGCCGGCCATGGGTCGCCGCCATCGCCCGCTGCCCTCGGTGGGTGTGTGTTCGACCACGAATCCCTCCAGCGCTTGCGGGCGGCTTGCCGGGCATGGCAGGATGAAGGACGTTGTTCAAGCGCTTGCAGGCGTCGATGCGCCGCGTGCACCGGAAGTCCCGCTTCCGGCTCACGGCGGTGCGCTCCGCGCAAGCCACAACGACCCGGTCCGAGATGTTCACGGCGTCTCCGCGCGTAGCGCGCGCGACACGCCCGAGTTCGGGGGTCGGTGCTTCGGCGAGGTGAGGAACCCGGAATCCGTCCGGATTCAGCTCGTGCGAAGCGGCGCCAGGATCCCGCAGCGATCGCCCCAGCGGCGAGCGGCTGGCGGGCGCTTGCCTGAAGACGCCACCACAAGGGACCGTCCGGTCCCATCACAGGGAAGTACTTGAAGAAAGAGAGTCCGACAGATGGCGGGACAGAAAATCCGCATCCGGCTGAAGTCGTATGACCACGAGGTCATCGATTCCTCGGCTCGCAAGATCGTTGAGACGGTGACCCGCGCGGGCGCCACGGTGGTCGGCCCCGTGCCGCTGCCCACCGAGAAGAACGTGTACTGCGTGATCCGCTCGCCGCACAAGTACAAGGACAGCCGCGAGCACTTCGAGATGCGCACGCACAAGCGGCTGATCGACATCGTCGATCCCACGCCGAAGGCCGTCGACTCGCTCATGCGCCTCGACCTCCCGGCAGACGTGAACATCGAAATCAAGCTGTAAAGAGGATCGCATCCCCATGACTAACCACTTCGAGCGCCAGGTGAAGGGCCTGCTGGGCACCAAGCTCGGCATGACCCAGGTCTGGGACGAGAACGGCAAGTTCGTGCCGGTGACCGTCGTCAAGGCCGACTCCAACGTCGTCACCCAGCTGCGCGACCAGGACACCGACGGCTACTCCGCGGTGCAGATCGGCTTCGGTGCGATCGATCCGCGCAAGGTCACCAAGCCCATGGCGGGGCACTTCGAGAAGGCCGGGACCACCCCGCGCCGCCACCTCGTGGAGATCCGCACCGCGGACGCCTCCGAGTACTCCCTCGGCCAGGAGCTGAAGGTCGAGATGTTCGAGGCCGGCCAGAAGGTCGACGTCATCGGCAAGACCAAGGGCAAGGGCTTCGCCGGCGTCATGAAGCGCCACGGGTTCAAGGGCGTCTCCGCCTCCCACGGTGCGCACAAGAACCACCGCAAGCCCGGGTCCATCGGCGGCGCCTCCTACCCCGCGCGCGTGTTCAAGGGCATGCGCATGGCCGGGCGGATGGGCAACACCCGCCACACCACCCAGAACCTCACGATCCAGGGTGTCGACACCGAGAACAACGTGCTGCTGATCAAGGGCGCCGTCCCCGGCCCCAAGAACGGCGTCGTTCTGGTGCGCACCGCTGTGAAGGGAGCCTGACACCATGGCAGTCGAAACCCTGAACGTCGACCTGCCCGACGACGTCTTCGCGCTGGAGCCCAACACGGCTCTGCTGCACCAGGTCGTCATCGCGCAGCTGGCCGCCGCCCGCCAGGGCACCCACAAGGCCAAGAACCGCGGAGAGGTCTCCGGGGCCGGGCGCAAGCCCTTCAAGCAGAAGGGCACCGGCCGGGCCCGCCAGGGCTCCATCCGCGCCCCGCACATGACCGGCGGCGGGATCGTCCACGGGCCCGTCCCGCGCGACTACTCCCAGCGCACCCCCAAGAAGATGAAGGCCGCGGCCCTGCGCCAGGCCCTCTCGGATCGGGCCGCCCACGGTCGCATCCACGTGGTCTCCTCCCTGGTGGACTCCGTGTCCACCAAGGCCGCGAAGGCCGCCCTGGCCGAGATCACCCCGCGCAAGAACGTCCTGGTGGTCATCGACCGCAAGGAGGACGCCGTCGCGCTGTCCGTGCGCAACCTGGTGAACGCCCACGTGCTCTACGCCGACCAGCTGAACACCTACGACGTGCTGCTGGCCGACGACGTGGTCTTCACCAAGGACGCCTACGACGTGTTCGTGGCCGTGGCCAGCAAGGCCGGAAAGAACCAGGAGGTCGCCCAGTGAGCGCCACCATCAAGGATCCCCGTGACGTCATCATCGCCCCCGTCGTCTCGGAGAAGAGCTATGGCCTGATCGACGAAGGCAAGTACACCTTCGAGGTCGACCCCCGCTCGAACAAGTCCGAGATCAAGGACGCCGTGGAGCGCATCTTCGGCGTCAAGGTCTCGGGTGTGAACACCATCAACCGTGCCGGGAAGCGCAAGCGCACCCGCTTCGGCTGGGGAGCGCGCAAGAGCACCAAGCGTGCCGTCGTGACCCTGCGCGAAGGCAGCATCGACATCTTCGGCGGTCCGCAGGCCTGAGCCTGCGGAGACCACTTGAACGAGGAAGACAACTATGGCAATCCGTAAGCACAAGCCGACGACCCCGGGCCGCCGCGGCTCGAGCGTCGCCGACTTCGCAGAAATCACGCGCACGACCCCGGAGAAGTCCCTGGTCCGTCCGCTGCCCAAGAACGGCGGGCGCAACAGCTCCGGGCGCATCACCACCCGGCACAAGGGCGGTGGCCACAAGCGCCAGTACCGCCTGATCGACTTCCGCCGCCACGACAAGGACGGCGTGAACGCCCGGGTCGCGCACATCGAGTACGATCCGAACCGCACCGCGCGCATCGCGCTGCTGCACTACGTGGACGGGGCGAAGCGCTACATCATCGCCCCGAACCGCCTGCAGCAGGGCGACGTCGTGGAGTCCGGCCCCAACGCCGACATCAAGCCCGGCAACAACCTGCCGCTGCGCAACATCCCCGTGGGCACCGTGATCCACGCGGTGGAGCTGCGTCCCGGCGGGGGCGCCAAGCTCGCCCGCTCCGCCGGCGCCTCCGTGCAGCTGGTGGCCAAGGAGGGCAAGTACGGCCAGCTGCGCCTGCCCTCCGGGGAGATCCGCAACGTTGACGTGCGCTGCCGCGCCACGATCGGCGAGGTCGGCAACGCCGAGCAGTCCAACATCAACTGGGGCAAGGCCGGGCGCAACCGCTGGAAGGGCATCCGCCCGACCGTGCGCGGCGTCGTCATGAACCCGGTGGACCACCCGCACGGCGGTGGCGAGGGCAAGACCTCCGGCGGTCGGCACCCCGTCAACCCGAACGGCAAGCCCGAGGGGCGCACCCGCCGTCCGAACAAGGACAGCGACAAGCTCATCGTCCGTCGCCGTCGCACCGGCAAGAAGCGCTAAGGAGCCTGACACATGCCTCGCAGTCTGAAGAAGGGCCCTTTCGTCGATCAGCACCTCTACCTGAAGGTCGCCGCTCAGAACGACAAGGGCACCAAGAACGTCATCAAGACGTGGTCCCGCCGCTCGATGATCATCCCCGACATGCTCGGGCACACGATCGCCGTGCACGACGGACGCAAGCACATCCCCGTGTTCATCACCGAGTCGATGGTCGGGCACAAGCTCGGCGAATTCGCTCCCACGCGGACCTTCCGCGGCCATGTGAAGGACGACCGCAAGGGCAAGCGCCGCTAGGTCGGGTTCCCCCGATCCAGCAGCTCACGCTCTTCGGCTAGAAGACGAAAGAGAGATAGGCAATGGAAGCCAAGGCATCTGCGCGCTACGTTCGCGTGACGCCTATGAAGGCCCGGCGCGTCGTCAACCTGATTCGTGGCAAGCAGGCGAATGAGGCTCTGGCGATTCTGAAGTTCGCCCCGCAGGGCGCTTCGGAGCCGGTGTTCAAGATCGTGGAGTCCGCGGTGGCCAACGCCCGCCAGCTGGCTCAGCGCGACAGCGTCGCCTTCACGGAGGAGGACCTGTACGTGTCCGAGGCCTTCGTGGACGAGGGCCCCACCATGAAGCGGTTCCAGCCGCGGGCCCAGGGGCGCGCGTACCGCATCAACAAGCGAACCAGCCACATCACCGTGGTGCTCGCTACCCCGGAGAACGAGGAGGACCGCTAAGTGGGACAGAAGATCAACCCGCACGGATTCCGACTGGGGATCACCACGGACCACAAGTCGCACTGGTTCGCTGACTCCACCAAGGAAGGCCAGCGCTACAAGGACTTCGTTCGTGAGGACATCAAGATCCGCGAGCTCATGTCCAAGGGCATGGACCGCGCCGGCATCGCCAACGTCGAGATCGAGCGGACCCGGGACCGCGTGCGCGTGGACATCCACACCGCCCGCCCCGGCATCGTGATCGGCCGCCGCGGCGCCGAGGCCGACCGCATCCGCGGCGAGCTGGAGAAGCTCACCGGCAAGCAGATCCAGCTGAACATCCTCGAGGTCAACAACCCCGAGGTCAACGCTCAGCTGGTCGCCCAGGGTGTGGCCGAGCAGCTGGCCTCCCGCGTGGCCTTCCGCCGCGCGATGAAGAAGGCCATCCAGTCCGCTCAGCGCGCCGGTGCCAAGGGCATCCGGATCCAGTGCGCCGGGCGTCTGGGTGGGGCCGAGATGTCCCGCTCGGAGTTCTACCGCGAGGGCCGCGTGCCCCTGCACACCCTGCGGGCGAACATCGACTACGGCTTCTTCGAGGCCAAGACCACCTTCGGCCGCATCGGCGTGAAGGTCTGGATCTACAAGGGCGACCTGACCGACAAGGAGCTGGCCGCCCAGCAGGCCGCGCAGGGCAACCGGCGCGGCGGCCGCGGCGGGGACCGTCGCGGCGGTGCCGGCGAGCGTCGCGGCGGCGAGCGCCGTCGTCGCGGGGCCTCCGCCGAGCATCGGCAGGAGCGGCGCACCGCCAGCCAGCAGCCCCAGGGCGATGCGGCTCGCACCGGTGCCTCCGCGCAGGCCGAGACCACGACCGCAGAGAATGGTGAGGCATAAATGCTGATTCCCCGTCGCGTCAAGTACCGCAAGCAGCACCACCCCAAGCGCACCGGCGTCGCCAAGGGCGGCACCACGGTGTCCTTCGGGGAGTGGGGCGTGCAGGCGCTGGCCCCGGCGTACGTGACCAACCGCCAGATCGAGGCGGCGCGTATCGCCATGACCCGCTACATCAAGCGCGGTGGCAAGGTCTGGATCAACATCTTCCCGGACCGCCCGCTGACCAAGAAGCCCGCCGAGACCCGCATGGGCTCCGGTAAGGGCTCCCCGGAATGGTGGGTCGCCAACGTCAAGCCCGGCCGCGTGCTCTTCGAGCTGTCCGGCGTCACCGATGAGGTGGCGAAGGAAGCCCTGCGCCTGGCCATCCACAAGCTCCCCATGAAGGCACGCATCGTGCGCCGCGAAGGTGGTGAATAGAAATGGCAGTTGGATCGAAGGATCTGTCGATCGATCAGCTCGAGGACCTGGACTCCGCGGCTCTGACCGAGAAGCTGCGTGAGTCTAAGGAGGAGCTGTTCAACCTCCGTTTCCAGAAGGCCACCGGCCAGCTCGAGAACCCGGGCCGCTTCAAGGCCGTCAAGCGCGACATCGCCCGCATCTACACGGTGCTGCGCGAGCGCGAGCTGGGCATCCGCCCCGAGGTCGAGGCCTCGGCCCCGGAAGCCTCGGACAAGAAGGCCGACAAGAAGGCCGCCAAGGCTGCGAAGAAGGCCGCGAAGGCCAGCGAAGGTGATGCCAAGTGAGTGAAGTCAAGACGGAAGAGCGCAACCTGCGCAAGACCCGCCGCGGCTACGTCGTCTCCGACAAGATGGACAAGACCGTCGTCGTCGAGGTCGAGGACCACGTCAAGCACGCGCTGTACGGTAAGGTCATGCGCCGCAGCTCCAAGGTGAAGGCTCACGACGAGCAGAACACCGCCGGCGTCGGCGACCTGGTGCGGATCATGGAGACCCGCCCGCTGTCCGCGACCAAGCGGTGGCGGATCGTGGAGATCCTGGAGCGGGCCAAGTAAGCCCTGCGTCTCCGGGAGTGCGGTGCCCAGCGCGCCGTCTCCATCCCGTGAAGGAGCCCCTTCCCCGTCTGCGGGGGAGGGGCTCCTTCGTGTCCTGCGTCGCATCTGCGTGACCCGGGGCTGCTATCGCTTGAAGCGAACGAATCCGCCGACTAAGGTGAGCCTGAGCTAATCGATCACTCCGGGGAGCCTTCATGCCCGTCATCGTCCCAGCCGGACCGCGCCGCACCGGGCGTCTGCGCACCCTCCTCGCCCTCCTGCTGGCACTCCTGTGCGCCAGCGTGCTGGCCGGGTGCGGGTCCGACGCCGGGGACGCCGAGTCCGACTCCGCCGGGCCCACCCGCACCGTCAAGGACATCGAGGGCACCGAGGTGCAGGTGCCGGAGAACCCGCAGCGGGTCGTGACCCTGTCCGAGCCGACCCTGGACGGGGCGCTGGCCCTGGGGGTCAAGCCCGTCGGGTCCGTGGCTGGGCGCGGGCAGTCCGGGGTGCCGCACTACCTGGCCGACAAGGCCGACGGGGTGAAGCTGCTGGGCAGCGTCTCGGAGCTGGACTACGAGGCCATCGGCGCGATGGACCCGGACCTGATCCTGGTGGACGGCACCAGCGTGAACAACCGCCCGGACGTCCTGGAGATCCTGCGCAAGATCGCCCCGGTGGTGTTCACCGGGTACGCCGGCGGACCCTGGGAGAAGAACTTCGATCGGGTGGCCGACGCGCTGAACCTGCAGGACAAGGCACGGCAGATCGAACAGGACTACCGCTCCACCGTGGAGCAGGACAAGCAGAAGCTGGCCGGTCGCTACGGGGACAAGACCTTCTCCATCGTGCGCTGGCAGGGCGGCGGAGCCTCCCTGATCCTCAAGGAGCTGCCTGCCGGCCGAGCCCTGACCGACCTCGGGCTCAAGCGCCCGCAGAACCAGGACCGCATGGGCCTGGGCCACTCCGACCCGGTCTCGCTGGAAAACCTGAACCAGATCGACGCCGACTACATGTTCTTCGGCACCCTGGGCGGATCCAGCCAGGACAACCCCAACGCCGGCGGCACCGCCGATCTCAGCGGCGCGCAGACCGCGCTGAAGGAAGCCGAGAAGGCCTCCGGCTTCACCGACCTGACCGCCTACAAGGACGGACACATCATCCCCGTGGACGGCTCCCGATGGACCTCCACCGGCGGCCCGCTGCTGATGCAGGGCATCGTCGCCGACGTGATGAAGGACCTGGACCAGTGATCCGTCCGCTGTCCGCCCACCGCACCCCGAAGGAAGCCCCCGCCGCCGTGAACCGCCTCATCTCCCACCCGCTGCGCCTGGCCGTGGCCGCGCTGCTGACGCTGGCCCTGCTCCTGCCCGCGGGTCTGCCGAGCCTGAGCCCGGCCCATGCGGCCGAGGACGAGACCCAGACCGTGAAGGCCTCCGACGGCACGGCGACGGTGACCTCGGTGAAGACGGTCCGTGAGGGCGCTGAGGTGACGGTGACCGGCACCGGGTGGACGGCCCAGGACGGTTCGGGCTCGAATGTGAGTGTGAAGCTGGATAAGGGCAAGACCACCATCGGTGGTGATGCCGTGGTGGCCACGGTGGACGCGAACGCCCAGGGCGAGTTCTCCGCGACCTTCCCGTTCCCGGGATCCGGTAACTCGAATGCCGCCTGGACGGTGGGCTCGTCCCACACGATCCACGTGCTCTCCGGGTCCGGCAAGACCGGGGACGTGGCCCGCAACGCGGTGCTCACCGTCGGCGTCGTGAAGGCCGACGGGACCACCGTGGACCCCGACGATCCGCAGCACTGGGACTCCTACGCCATCCCCGGCAAGGTGGGGGACACGGCCGTCGATGACGCCACCGTGCGCATCGCGCCGATCGGGACCGGAGACGGCGCCCGCCTGAAGCTGCACGGCGAGGGCTGGACCATGGCCGACGGCAAGCGCGGCTCCGTCATCGCCGTGAAGCTGCTGAAGAACAGCAAGGGCGACGCCTACACCCGGACCCCCAACACCAAGATCAACGACTATCTGACCGCTCGGGCGGGCAACAACGACAGCGTGTGGGTGCTGCTCACCCCGGACCAGTCCAAGGAGGACAAGGCCGCGGGCATCTTCCACATCGATGAGAAGGGCGAGTTCGATGTCGACATCGTCCTGCCCGATGGGCTGAAGCAGGGCCAGTATCTCAAGGCCCAGTTCCTCTCCGGTAAGAACGCGGAGTATGTCGATGCGTCCTGGAAGGACGTGCAGCGCTCCACGGCCGTCGGGCCGCTGAAGGTCGACGGGGTGGCTGCCGACGAGGACAGCCAGACCTCCGACGTCAAGTGCACCGACGTCACGAGCCGGCCCACCGTGACGGTGGAGACGAAGAACGTCGGCGTGGGCGGGAAGGTGCACGTCACCGGCTCCGGATACTGCAACCCCACGGCCAACACCGGTGCCGCCCATGTGGCCGTGAAGCTGGACGAGGGCAAGTACAGCCGCCTGGATGACGCCGTGAGCACCAACCGGACCATCTGGCAGATCATCGAGACCGATCAGTCCAACGGCACCTTCGACGCCTGGATCCAGCTGCCCGACGGCACCGATAAGACCTCGACCCCGGCCTTCCCCGAGGGGGCGCACACCCTGCGCTTCCTCTCCGGCTCGCTCAAGCCGGGAGACAAGGGCTCCACCGTCGGCGGGGCCGGCGTCGCCGACTTCGTGGTCGGGCAGTACCGTCCGCAGGGCGCCCCGGACCCGGTGGATCCGGGCTCGGCACTGACCTCCGGCAACCGGCACGGCGTCTCCGCGACGCTGGACGGGGACAAGCTCACCGTGACCGTGCCGGAGGGCCGGCAGGGAGACTGGATCCACACCAGCGCCTACACGGACGGCTCCCGACGCAGCGCCTGGCTGGGGGAGTGGCACCAGCTGGACGCGCGCAGGTCCGTGACCTACACCGTGGACCGCGAGGTGCTGCTGGCCGGGAAGTACCAGCTCCTGGTGCAGAACGGCAACGAGGGCCACGTCGGGGAGATCCTGGGCTGGACCACTCTGGAGCTGAAGGACACCGGCTCCGGGGACTCCGGCTCCTCCGGCGGCCACGGCACCAGCGGCTCCGGTCGCGCCACCGCGACCTCGCCGAACCGCACCTCCGGCACCGCGGAGCAGACCTCCGGCCCCGTGGCGGGCTCCGGGAGCACCTCGGTGCTCACCGGCGCGGCCGTGCCCGGTGGGAACGCCAGCAGCCTCTCCGACACCGCGCAGGACCAGACCTCCTACGTC
Organism: Rothia sp. BD8; assembly: GCF_044878465.1. Classification (NCBI taxonomy): domain Bacteria; kingdom Bacillati; phylum Actinomycetota; class Actinomycetes; order Micrococcales; family Micrococcaceae; genus Rothia; species Rothia sp. BD8. The sequence goes on from NZ_JANJES010000001.1 coordinate 114,726, forward strand.
GTGGTCCGCCGGGCCCCGGGCTCGGACACCGAGACTGTGGTCAAGCGCGTGGTGAAGAAGAAGGTCGCGAAGAAGCCCACCGCCAGCCCCTCCGCCCAGGCCGCCCAGGCCCAGCAGGCCCGGGGCTCCGGGCAGGATCAGGACCAGGCCGCCGCCCAGAGCACCGCCCGGAAGCACTCCTGGTTCTCCTGGGAGAACCTGCTGCTCGTGGCCGCCGCCGCCATTCTCCTGGCCCTCGTGCTCACCGGCGGCAAGAAGAAGACCCAGACCACGGCCGGCGCCGCCGGCTCCGCCTCCGATTCCGCAACCAAGGATTGAGCATGCGCACGCACCCTCGCCCCAGCATCCGCCGATGGCTGGCGACCCTCGTCGCTGTCCTCGCCGCCCTGATCATCGGCTCCTCCGCCGCCACGGCCCTGCCCCCGGGCGGCGCCTCCGGGAACAGCCCCGGCACCTCCAGCACGGTCTCCGGATCCGTGCGGGCCGGGGACTACCTGAGCTTCACCCTCAACGGCTTCCCCGCCGGATCCACCGTGTCCATCAAGTTCGACGATGGCAACACCTGCTCCTCGAATGCGCCCCAGGGGGCCTGCGTGGTGCACCAGCAGGTCGTCCCCTCCAACGGGTTGCTGAAGGGCTCCTTCCAGGTTCCCAAGGACATCAAGCAGGGCAAGCACACCCTGCGCTTCCTCACCGCGGTGCGCGTCGGCGATGACGGGTCCTCCAAGGGGTACTCCAACAAGAGCCCGCAGTTCACCGTGACCGGCGTGAACTCCGCCGCCCAGGGCGGCGGGTCCGTGTCCGGCACCCAGGTGGATCCCAACGCCGGCTCCAACTCCGGCGGGTCCGGCTCCGGGTCCAACGGCGGCTCCGGCTCCAACGGGAACTCCGGATCCAACGGTGGCCAGGGCTCCGGCTCCGGGTCCGGAGGGAACTCGGGGTCCAACGGCGGCTCCGGTTCGGATGCCGGGACCTCCGGGCAGGGCGGGACCACCACCCAGTACGTGGACGAGAACGGCAACCCCCTGACCGAGGAGCAGGCCAAGGCCCTGCAGGAGGAGGGCAAGGGCGGGCAGGTCAAGGAGGTGACCGAGGAGGTCGAGGAGAGCCAGTCGGCTTCGGCCTCGGCCACCCCCACCGCCAGCGCCTCGGCCTCGGCCAGCGCCTCCGCGGACTCCCGCGGCGCCCGCGAGGCCTCGGCCACCACCGAGGACTCCGGCTCCCAGTTCCCGTGGATCGGGGCCGGTGCCCTGGCCGCCGTCGCCATCGTGGCGGCCGTGGTGCTGGTGCGCCGCCGCCGTGCGGCTCAGGCCGAGTCCTCCGACTCCGCGGGGTCCGCCGACTAGATGGGCTCCATCTCCGCGACCCGGCGCCGACGCCGCCGGGTCCTGTGGCTGATCGCCGCGGCCGTTCTCCTGGTCGCCGCGATCGCCGCGTCGATCGCCTTCGGCTCCCACGCCCTGCCTGCGCGCGAGGTCTGGGCGGCGCTGACCGGGCACGGCCAGGGCCAGGCCGAGACCATCGTCACCCAGCAGCGGCTGCCGCGGACCCTCCTCGGGATCATGTGCGGGGCGAGCCTGGCGGTGGCCGGGGCCGTCATGCAGGCCCTGACCCGCAACCCTTTGGCCGAGCCCGGGCTGCTGGGCATCAACGCCGGCGCCTCCGTGACGGTCGTGCTTTGCGTCGTGCTGTTCGGGGCCCTGGGGATCCACGCCTACCTGCTGTGCGCCCTCGTCGGCGCGGGGCTGGCCGCCGTCGCGGTGTACGCCCTGGGCTCCGGGGGCACCGGTCGGTCCTCCGTGGTGCGCCTGGCCCTGGCCGGCGTCGCGATCTCCGCGGCCCTGGCCGCGCTGAACCAGGCGCTGATCCTCGCGGACCAGACCGCCTTCAACGAATTCCGCTTCTGGGTGGCCGGATCCCTGGAGAACCGCGGCTACGACATCGCCGCAGCGGTGGCGCCCCTGATGCTGCTGGGGCTGGCCCTGGCCCTCTGGGCGGCACCGGCGATCAACGCCCTGTCGATGGGCGAGGAGGCGGGGGTGGCCCTGGGTGTGCACCTGCGGCGCACCCAGACCATCGCCCTGGTGTGCGTGGCGGTGCTGGCCGGGGCGGCCACGGCCGCGATCGGGCCGATCACCTTCGTCGGGCTCGCGGTGCCGTTCATCGCCCGCCAGCTCATGGGTGCCGACCTGCGCTGGGTCACCGCCCTGAGCCTGCTGCTCGGACCGGTCTGGCTGCTGCTGGCCGACGTGCTCGCGCGCACCATCCTGGCCCCGGAGGAGACGCAGGTCGGGATCATCGCGACCCTCGTGGGCGCCCCCGTGTTCGTGGCCCTGATGTGCCGCAGGAAGGTCGAGGCCCTGTGAACCGCGTGCGCCGTCGTCCCCCGACCCAGACCCGCCCCGCGCGCACCCTGCGCCTGGGCGGCGGGCCCCGCGGATTCGGGCTCCGGGTGAGCCTGCGCCAGACGCTCGTGCTGACCGCACTGGCCGTGGTGCTGTTCGGGCTGGCCGTGCTCGCCCTGATGCAGGGGGAGTACCGGCTGAGCCCCGGGGAGGTCCTGCACACCCTCACCGGCGGCGGGCCCCGGCTGGCCCGGTACTTCGTGACCGAGGTGCGCGCCCCGCGGGTGCTCGCCGCGATCCTCGTCGGGGTGGCCCTGGGACTGTCCGGGGCGATCTTCCAGGTGGTCTCCGGCAACCCGCTGGGCTCCCCGGACATCATCGGCTTCACCCACGGGGCGGCCACCGGGGCCCTGCTGCAGATCATCGTCTTCGACGCCGGCCCCGGCGGGGTCGCCCTGGGCGCGGTGCTCGGCGGGCTGGGCACCGCCGTGGTCGTGTGGGGGCTGACCCGGCGCACCGGCCTGGGCGGCTACCGGGTGGTGCTGATCGGCATCGGGGTCGGGTCCACCCTGTCCGCCCTGAACTCCCTGCTGGTGGTGCGGGCCTCCCTGACGCAGGCCCAGACCGCGGCCGCCTGGCTCGTGGGCTCGCTGAACGCCATGACGTGGGCCAAGGTCGCCCTGCTCGGGATCGCGCTGCTGATCCTGCTGCCCGCGCTGCTGTGGCTGGCCCGGCCCCTGACCGCGCTGATGTACGGCGACGCCGTCGCCGCCGGCATCGGCGTGCCCGTGGGCCGGGTGCGGGTGCTCTCCCTGTTCGTCGGGGTGCTGCTGGTGGCCCTGGCCACCGCGACCACCGGGCCCGTCGCCTTTGTGGCCCTGGCGGCCCCCCACATCTGCCGGACCCTCACCCGAGTCACCGGGGCCGGCCTGGCCGGGGCCGCGCTCACGGGCGCGGTGCTCGTTCTCGGGGCTGACCTGCTCGCCCAGCACGCCCTGCCCGGGACCCTCGCCGTCGGAGTGGTCACCGGGGCTCTGGGCGGGTGCTACCTCGTCTACCTCATCGCCGCGGAACGGAGAAGACCATGACCGCATCTACCACGACCCCCGAGGCCCCCGCCCGGCTGCGGGCCGAGGACCTGCACGGCGGCTACGAGCACCGCGAGGTGCTGCACGGGGTGGACCTGGACGTGCTCGACGCCGAGCTGACCGTGATCCTCGGGCCCAACGCCTGCGGCAAGTCCACGCTGCTGAAGACCCTCTCGCGGGTGCTGCCGGCCGCCTCCGGGCAGGTTCTGCTGGACGGGACGCCCCTGCGGGACTGGCGCTCCAAGGAGGTCGCCCGCGCCCTGGCCATGCTCCCGCAGACCCCGGAGGCCCCCAGCGGGGTGACGGTCTCCGACGTCGTCGGGCGCGGCCGGTACCCGCACCAGTCCCTGCTGCGCACCTGGAGCCGGGAGGACGAGCGGATCTGCTCTGCGGCCATGGCCGCCTGCGGGGTGCTGGAGCTGGCCGACCGCCCGATCGAGGCCCTGTCCGGCGGGCAGCGCCAGCGGGTCTGGATCGCGATGACCCTGGCCCAGGACACCGAGCTGCTGCTGCTGGATGAGCCCACCACGTACCTGGACATCACCCACCAGATCGAGGTCCTCAACCTCACCCGGCGCCTGCACCGGGCGGGGAAGACCGTCGTCGTCGTGCTGCACGACCTGAACCTGGCCTTCCGCTACGCGACCCACGTGGTGCTGATGAAGGACGGGCAGGTGGCGGCCCAGGGGGCCCCGCGGGATATCGTGACGGCGCAGATCATCCGCGAGGTCTTCGACCTGGACTGCGTGATCGTGCCGGACCCGTGCACGAGCTCGCCGATGGTCGTGCCCACCGAGGAGGAGGAATGACGCAGCCGATGCCCGCCGCCCGCCGCCCGCCCAAGCCGCCCCGGCGCGAGCCCGTGCCCCGCACGGACTCGCCGCACCTGAGCGCACTCGAGAAGGAGCTGGCCGACCCGCAGGCCGCCGCCGCGGCCCACCGGCGGCTGCGCGAGCTGCTGGACGGGCCGCTGCCGCTGCTGGAGGAGGACCCGCAGGATCCCGCCAGGCAGATCGTGACCTTCCTCTACGAGGACGACGAGGCCGAGCAGGTCCTGCTCTTCGCCAATCGCCTCACCGACGAATCCGCGCTGGGGGCGACGCTGATGCACCGGCTCGGGCCCGACGGCCCCTGGCACGCCTCCTTCCGGATGCGCCGGACCTGGCGGGCCTCCTACTGCTTCATCCCCGCGAGCCCGGGTGCCCCGGCCCCCTGGATCTCGGCCCAGGACCACGTGCAGCTGCGCGCGGCCCTGGACGCCGGGGTCCCGGACCCGCGCAACGCGCTGACCTGCCCCAACCGGGACGGGCGGGCGCTGAGCGTGGTGGAGCTGGCCGACGCACCCCGGCAGCCCTACGTCTTCGCCCCGGCGGATGAGACCCAGCTGGTCTGGCACGCCGCCCCCGAAGAGCACCGGGTGGCCCTGCACCGCAGCGCCGGGGCCGACTCGCAATCCCCGGTGATCCTGATCTTCGACGGCGAGGTCTGGGCCCGGCACGGACTGATCGGCGCCGTCGAGCAGGCGGTGCGCGCCGGGGACCTGGCACCGGTGCACCTGGTCCTGCTGGATTCCGGCGGCCGGGAGCGGCGCTGGCGGGAGCTGGACGGCACCGAGCCGATCCACCGCTACGTCGCCGAAGCACTGCTGCCGTGGCTGCGCGCCGAGCACGGGCTGGACCCTGCCCCGGCGCGCACCTGCGCGGTCGGTCAGTCCCTCGGCGGCCTGGCCAGCCTGCTGTGCGGGCTGCTGGCCCCGCGGGTCGTGGGCGCGGTGGTCTCCCAGTCGGCCTCCCTGTGGCAGGAGGCCCCCGCCCGCGCCCTGGCCGAGCTGCTGGAGCGCGACGGCGCCCAGGCCCTGGCTGACTCCCGCTTCGTGCTGGAGGTCGGGGATCAGGAGTGGGTGCTCACCGGCCCCCACGACGACTTCGCCCGCGAGCTGCGCCGCAGCCCGGCCCGGGTGGAGTACCTGCGCTACGACGGCGGACACGACTACGCCTGCTGGCGCGGCTCCCTGATCCCCGCCCTCGTGCGGCTGTACCCCGCCGACTGAGCCGGGCCCGCCGATCCCGCCGGGCCCAGCCCCATCGAACCGACCCCGCAAAGGAGACCGTTTCCGTGAGCACATCCTCCCCGACCAGCACCGGCGCCGCCGGGCGCTCGCCGCTGGCGCCGTTTCCCGCGATCCCGGAGGAGGCCGCCCGCCGCTACCGCGAGGCCGGGCACTGGGTGGATGAGACCTTCCAGCAGTTCCTGCTGTGCAGCATCGACGCGCACCGGGAGAGCCTCGCCGTCGTCGGGCGCACCGCCGACGGCCTGCCCGGCGGATCCAGCCTGGACACGGTGCGCTGGACCTACGGGCAGCTGGAGGAGCAGGCCCTGGCCGCCGCCGCTCGCCTGCGGGAGGCCGGGGTGCGCCCGGGGGACCGGGTGATCCTGCAGCTGCCCAACACGGTGGAGTTCCTGGCGCACATGGTCGGGGCCTTCCTGTACGGGGCTCTGCCGGTGTTCGCGCTGCCCAAGCACCGGGCGGGGGAGCTGGAGCAGTTCGCCGCGCGCACCGACGCCGCCGCGCACGTGGTGGCCCAGGGCGCGGAGAACCACGATTACCGGGCCCTGCACGCCGAGTACGCCGCCCGGCTGGAGGAGCAGGGGCTCATCCCCCCGACGCTGATCGACGTCGCGGACCCGCAGGCGCACGCCCCGACCCCGCTGCGCCGGGAGGAGCTGCCCGAGCCGGTGCGCAACCGCGGGGCGCAGCGGCTGTCCGAGAACGCGGCCTTCCTGCAGCTGTCCGGCGGGACCACCGGGGTCTCCAAGCTCATCCCGCGCACCCACGCCGCCTATCTGTACTCCGTGCGGGAATCCGCCCGGATCTGCGGGCTGGATGCCTCCAGCCGGATGCTCGTGGCCATGCCCGCCGCGCACAACTTCACGATGAGCTCCCCGGGCATCCTCGGCGTCCTGTGGGCCGGGGGCGCGGTGATCCTGGCCGCCGACCCCAGCCCGCAGACGGCCTTCGCGCTGATCGAGCGGGAGCGGGCGGACATCGCCCCGCTGGTCCCGCCGCTGGCCCAGGCCTGGATCGCCTCCGCCAAGCGTCGGGCCCCGGATCTGTCCAGCCTGCGCCTCGTGCAGGTGGGCGGGGCGCGGTTCGCCCCGGCCGCGGCCGCGCAGGTGCGGCCCGTGCTGGGGGCCCGGCTGCAACAGGTCTTCGGGATGGCCGAGGGCCTGGTCAACTACACCCGGGAGGACGACGACGAGCAGCTGGTGCTCACCACCCAGGGGACCCCCATCAGCCCGGACGACGAGGTGCTCATCCTGGACGACGAGGGTCGGCCCGTGCCCGAGGGGCAGCCCGGGCACCTGCTGACCCGTGGGCCCTACACCATCCGCGGGTACTACGGGGAGGAGCACGCCAACCGCACCTCCTTCACCGAGGACGGCTTCTACCGCACCGGGGACATCGTGCGCCGGCACCCCTCCGGGCACCTGGAGGTCACCGGCCGGGCCAAGGACCAGATCAACCGGGCCGGGGAGAAGATCGCGGTGGATGAGCTGGAGGACCTGGCCCTGGACCGCCTGGCCGTGGCCGACGCCGTCGCGGTGGGCATCCCGGACGAGGCCGTGGGCGAGCGGGTGGGTCTGATCCTGGTGCCCCGCCCCGGGCAGGAGCTGGGGGAGGACCCGCGGGCCGCGGTGCGCGCGAGCTTCCGCGAGGCGGGCCTGGCCGAGTTCAAGATCCCGGAGCGGGTGGTGGTCATGGACCGCCTGCCGCTGACCAACGTCGGGAAGATCTCCCGCAAGCAGCTGCGCGCCCACCTGGCCGAGCGCCTGGCCGACTGACGCACCCACCATCCCCATCTGAGGAGGAGCACCACCATGATCGACGACGCCACCCTGCGCACCATCCTGAGCACCCACCTGCCCGAGGCCGACGCCGCCGAGCGGGCCCTGGCCGACCCGGAGGCCAGCCTGTTCGAGCTGGGCTTGGACTCCATCGCGACCTTCGCCCTGCTGGATGACCTGGCCGCGGCCGGGGTGCAGGCGGAGTTCACGGAGCTGATCGCCCGGCCCACCGTGTCCTTCCTGCGCGAGGCCTCCCAGCGCTAGGACCGGATCCGCCGATGACAGCCCCCGAGCACCCCTGGCACCCGATCACCGAGGCCGCCCGCGGCATCTACATGGCCGCGCGCCTGGACCCGGAGAACCCCTGCTACACCACCGCCGAGTGCGTGCAGCTGCCCGCCGCGCCCGACGTCGCCGCCCTGGAGCGGGCCCTGCGCCTGGTGTACGCGGAGAACCCCGGGTTCCGCGTGCGCTGCGCCGAGCGGGACGGGCGGGTGCTGTGGCGGGAGATCCCGCTGGAGCGGTTCCTGGACGGCGTCGAGGTGCTGCGCCCGGTGACCCTCCCGGCCCCCGAGGCCGCGGGGGATCAGACGGACGGGGAGCGGGAGGAGGCGATCCGCGAGACGGTGCTGGCCTGGTGCTCCGAGCAGCTGCGGCACCCCCTGGAGGCGCTGTCCGGGCAGACCGTGCGCAGCGCCCTGATCGAGTGCGGAGGCCGGTTCTTCCTGCTGCACTGCTTCCACCACCTCGTCGCCGACGGCTTCGCGGCCTTCGACGCCCTGCGCCGGCTGGGCCGGGTCTACGGGCAGATCCTGAACGGGCAGGACCCGGTCCCGTCGCAGCGCCCGGGCCTGGCCGAGCTGGCCGCCCAGGACGCCGACGACGTCCCGGTGCGCGCCGAGCACGCCGAGGCCTTCCAGCCGCTGCTGCAGGAGCTGGAGCAGGGGGAGGATCACTCCCTGGCCGGACGCGCCGCGGACGCCCCGGCGGTGGCCCACCGGGCCCGCCGGGAGCTGGACCCGGCACTGCAGGAGGCGCTGCTGGGGGCGGGGAAGGCCGCCGGGACCGGGTGGCCCGCGGCCGTCGTCGCGGCGGCCGGATCCTACCTGACCCGGGTGCTCGGCCTGTCCAGCGCCCGCTACGGGGTCCCGCAGATGAACCGCGTGCTGCCCGGCGGGCCCCGGGTGGCCGCGCGCACCGGGTGCACGGCGGTGAACCTGCTGCCGGTGGCCGTGTCCGCCGGCGGGAGCCCGGCAGCGCAGCTGGGGGAGGTGACCGCTCAGCTGGCCCGCAACCAGGCCCATGGGCTGGTGCGCCAGGAGGAGCTGGAGCGGCAGGCCCGGCGCCGCGGGGCCCGGCTGTTCGGTGCGCAGCTGAACGTCGTCCCCTTCGACGCCGTCCTGCCCTTCGGGCAGGGCACGGCGCGCGTGCACAACGTCAGCGCGGGGCCGGTCCCGGACCTGACGGTGACCGTGCGGGGGATGCCCGGGCGCGGGCACCCGATCAGCCTGGAGCTGGACGCCAACCCCGCCCTGTACGGCCGTGAGCAGGCCGAGGCCCACGCCGAGCGCCTGGTGCACTGGCTGGGCGCGTGGGGGCGGGCGGCCGTTGACGGGACTGACGTCGACGAGCTGGAGCAGGCCACCCCGGCGGAGCTAGCCCGGCTGGACGAGCTGGCGGAGACCCGGGTGCCGCGGCGCTCCGGAACCCTGTGGGAGGGCTTCGCGGCCGCCGCGGCCGAGCACCCTGAGGAGACCGCCGTGATCGAGGGCCCGGCCTACCCGGGCCCCGGGGAGGGGTTCCGCGGTCGGCGCCTGACCTACGCCGAGCTGGCCGAGGCCGCGCGCACCCGCGCCGCGGCCCTGGCGAGCCTGGGCGTGGCCCCCGGGGACCCGGTGGCCCTGCGCACCCACCGCGGCCTGGACCAGTACGTCAGCGTGTACGCCCTGCTCGCGGCGGGTGCGGTCTATCTGCCGGTGGACCCGCAGCTGCCGGCCGAGCGGGTCGCCGGGATGCTCGCCGACGCAGGCTGCCCCTGGCTGCTGGAGGGCCCGGGCCTGGACCCGTTGGAGCTGGGTTCCTCGGCCACCGAGCACCCGGTGACCGCGCTGACCGCTGCGGACCTGGCCCGGGCCGAGGAGCGGGTGTGCGCTGAGCAGGCCGCATCCGCAGGCCTCGAGGACCCGCTGCCCGGCACCCGGCGCGCCCCGGAGGACCTCGCCTATATCCTGTTCACCTCCGGGTCCACCGGGCGTCCCAAGGGCGTGCCCATCACCCACGCAGGGATCGACAACCGGCTGGCCTGGCAGCAGCACCTGGCTCCCGTGGGTCCGGGGGACCGGGTGGCGCACAAGACGGCCGTCTCCTTCGACGTGCACGTGTGGGAGCTGTACTGGCCGCTGCGACACGGGGCCGGCGTCGTCGTGGCGGCCCCCGAGGGGCATAAGGACCCGGAGCACCTGGCCCGGCTGATCACCGAGGCCCGGGTGGACTGCCTGCACTTCGTGCCCACGATGCTCTCGGCGTTCCTGGCTTCCCCGGGGGCGGCCCGGACGCTCGCGGCCGGGGCGCACCGGCCGCGCACCGTGGTGTGCAGCGGGGAGGCCCTGACCCGGGAGCAGGTGGCCGGGTGCCGCCGGATGCTCGGCACCGGGCCGCTGAACCTCTACGGCCCCACGGAGGCCGCCGTGGACGTCACCGCCTGGGCCACCGAGGAGCACCCGGAGGAGCCCGTGGTGCCCATCGGCCGGCCCGCCTGGAACACCGGGGTGCACGTCCTGGACGCGAGCGGGCACCGCTGCCCGGTCGGGGTCGTGGGGCACCTGTGCCTGTCGGGGGTGCAGGTCACTCCCGGATACCTGCACCGCCCCGAGGCCGACGCCGCCGCGTTCCGGCACCTGCCGGCCGGACGGCTCGGGGACGAGGGCCCGGAGCGGGTGCGGGTCTACCGCACGGGGGATCTGGCCCGGTGGCGCCCGGACGGGGCCCTGGAGTACCGGGGACGCACGGACCACCAGGTCAAGATCGGCGGGCAGCGCCTGGAGCTGGGCGAGGTGGAGACCGTGCTGGCCGCGGTGCCCGGGGTGAGCGCCGCCGTCGCCCTGGTGCGCCGGATCGGGGCGCAGGAGGTGCTCGTCGGCTTCCTGGAGGCCGCAGCGGAGGAGGACCGGATCGTGCAGCGGGCCCGGGACCACGCCGAACGGCACCTGCCCGGGTACATGGTGCCCACGGTCTGGCAGGTGCTGCAGCGCCTGCCGATCACCGCCAACGGCAAGGCGGACCGCCGGGCGCTGGCCGAACGGGAGATCACCGAGGCCCCGGGGCAGGACGGCGCCCCAGGACGGGAGGGCGGCCCGGCCACCTGGCGGGAGGCGGTCCTGGGAGAGCTGTTCGGGCAGGTGCTCGAGCGCGAGCCGCTGGGGCCCGGCGCGGACTTCTTCGCGGCCGGGGGCGCGTCCCTGACCGCGCTGGAGCTGGTGGCCCGGATCGACGAGCGGCTGGGCCTGCCCTGCTCCCTGGCGCAGATCTTCGCCCACCCGACCCCGGCCGCACTGTCCGCGGCCCTGGGGGAGGAATCGGCCGCCGGTCTCGGGGCGGATCTGGCGCCGACGCTGCTGCTGCGCCGCGGCTCGGACCCTGCCGCAGCACCCCTGGTGCTGCTGCCCCCGGCCGGGGGTCTCGGCTGGTGCTACGCGGGGCTGCTGCCCGCCCTGGGCCCGGCCCGCACCGTGTGGACGCTGCAGGCCCCGCAGTTCACCGACCCGCAGGCTCCGGAGCCTGCGGACCTGGAGGAGCTGGCCCCCCAGCAGCTGCCGCTGCTGCGCGAGATCGCCCCCGACGGCGCGGATCTGGCCGGATGGTCCGTCGGCGGAATGGCCGCGGTGCACCTGGCGGGCCTGGCCGAACGGGAGGGTGGCCCGCGAATCGGTGCGGTGGGGCTGCTGGACGCCTACCCGCCGTCGTACTGGCGGTCCCTGCCCGCACCGGGCCCGGGGGAGCTGTGGCGGGCCCTGATGCGCATGGGCGGGGTGGAACCGCAGGCCCCGCCGCGAAACCTGGAGGAGACCCTGGCGGCTTTGCGCGAGCACGGCTCGCCCCTGGCGGCCCTGGACGACGCCGCCCTGCGCACCAGCATCGCGGCGGTGCGCCGGGCCATGGCCCACACCCGCGGGGCGGACCCGGCCCCGGTGCGCGCCCGGCTGCTGCACGTCGGGGCCGAGCGGACCCTGGGCGAAGGGGCCCCGGCGCAGGCCTGGGCCCGCACCGGGGCGCTGGAGCGTCAGACCGTGCCCGGGGATCACGCCGCGGTCATCCGGGGCGCGGGCGCCCGGGCCCTGGCCTCGATGCTGGGCGACGGGCGGGGCTGAGCCCGGCGCGTCGATCCCGATCGGCCACGGCATTGGCGCACGGCGCACTGAGGCGTAAGCTCTATCTCAGCCCACCTTTAGGAAAGGCTAAGCTGTGTGTCCTGTGACGCGCGGCTGTCCACCTCGCGCCGTCCCCGCCCACGGCGGGGACCCGATGAATGAGGAAAGATGACGATCTCCTGCCAGCGCCCCCGGCGCCGTCTGAAGAACCTGGCCGTGGGAGCCACCGCCGCCTCCCTGCTGGCCTCCGCCCTGATGGTCCCGGCCCAGGCCGCCCCGGCCGAGAGCGCCGCCTCGAGCGCCCGCAGCGTCGAAGTCTCGGCCCAGCAGACCCAGGGCCTGCCCGGTCAGTACCAGATGGCCTACTCCCAGAAGAACGACAAGCTGTGGGTCACCGGCTCCTCCGGGCGTCCCCCGATCGAGACCGCCACCATCGCCCGGGTGAAACCCTCGACGATGAAGATCGAGGCCAACGCCGCGATGCCCACGCTGCGCACCGGCACCGGCCAGAACGCCGGCTACCAGTACAACGGCGCCTACGGGATCGCCGCGGACGATGCGAACAACACCGTCTGGGTCACCAACACCCGCTCCAGTGCGGTATCCGTGTTCGACCAGACCACCCTGAAGCAGATCTGGACCTCCTACGACCCGGCGGCCTCCGAGCAGGTCGTGGACCACCCGCGCGAGGTCAAGATCGACGACGCCACTGGCCGCGCCTTCGTCACCGACGGGAAGGGCGTCGTCGCCTTCGACCTGACCACCCACGAGGCCCAGCGCATCGACGTCGGCGAGGGCGCCGGCACCGGGATGAACTCCTTCCTGGACGAGGAGGCCGGGCGCCTGTACACCCCGGACATCTCCCGCGGCGTCGTCAGCGTGATCGACACCAAGACCCTCAAGGTCGTGCAGACCATCACCGTGCACGCGGACGACTCCTCCGCGGGCCTGTCCCCGTCGGACGTGACGGTGGACAAGTCCCTGAACGAGATCTACGTCTCCAGACAGGGCAAGGGCGGCAAGAACTCCGGGGTCACGGTCTACGACCTGACCACCGGTGAGTACAAGAAGTCCATCCCCTTCGGGACCCAGGCCCTGGCCATCGACAACGATGAGGCCCGTGACCTGGTCTACGTCACCGACTTCGGCAAGGGCGAGGTCGGGGTGATCGACGCCCGCACCGGCAAGGTCGTCAGCTCCGTGGACACCGGCTCCCGGGCGACCAACGACGTCCTGGTCACCCCCGAGGGGGCCTTCGCGGTGGACAAGGCCGGCGCCTACGCCAACCAGTCCGTGCCGTTCACCCTGGACTTCACCAGCGGCACCACCCGCACCTCCAACACCGAGCAGAAGGGCTACGGCGCCCAGCTGAGCCCCATCAACGCGGACACCCTCTACAAGATCGACACCAAGGTCACCGAGACCTCCCCGGAGTCGGAGGCTCCCGCGGAGGAGCAGACTGTGAAGGCCTCCGACGGCACGGCGACGGTGACCTCGGTGAAGACGGTCCGTGAGGGCGCTGAGGTGACGGTGACCGGCACCGGGTGGACGGCCCAGGACGGTTCGGGCTCGAATGTGAGTGTGAAGCTGGATAAGGGCAAGACCACCATCGGTGGTGATGCCGTGGTGGCCACGGTGGACGCGAACGCCCAGGGCGAGTTCTCCGCGACCTTCCCGTTCCCGGGATCCGGTAACTCGAATGCCGCCTGGACGGTGGGCTTGTCCCACACGATCCACGTGCTCTCCGGGTCCGGCAAGGAGGGGGATGTGGCCCGCAACGCGGTGCTCACCGTCGGCGTCGCCGCTGCCCCCGCCTCCGCCGACGAGGCCTCCGAGGTCTCGCAGGTCTCCCCGCAGGCCACCGCCTTCCAGGGTTACCCGGCGGCCACGAAGACCACGGACAAGGTCCTCACGGACCGGGACTTCAAGGACGTCACCGACTCCACGATCTTCGCCAAGGAGATCCGCTCGATCGCCAACAAGGGCATCACCGAGGGCTGGGACGACAACACCTACCGCCCCTGGGCCAACATCGAGCGCGGGCAGATGGCCGCCTACATCTACCGGATGGCCGGTTCCCCGTCCTACACGGCGCCGGCCAGCCCGCAGTTCATCGACGTCAGCAAGGACGACCCCTTCTACAAGGAGATCTCCTGGCTGCACGCCACCGGCATCGCCCAGGGCTGGAGCGACGGCACGTTCCGTCCGAACGCCAAGGTCGAGCGCGGGGCTATGGCCGCGTTCTTCTACCGTGCCGCGGGCTCCCCGCAGTACCGGGCCGGGAACCCCGCCTTCTCGGATGTGCAGCGCGGGGAGACCTTCTACAAGGAGATCGCCTGGCTGCAGGACAGCGGCATCACCAAGGGCTACGATGACGGCACCTTCCGTCCCTGGACCGCGATCAAGCGGGACCAGATGGCGGCCTTCGTGGACCGCTTCTCCGGACGGTACAAGGTGACCGTCTCCGCGCAGTGATCTGACCCGCCCCGTCGGCGCCCCCGCCCGTCGTCCCCGCGACGCGGCGGGGGCGCCGTCGCGTGCGCTGTGGTATGGTTGTGTATTCGTGCGGCCTTCGTGACCGCACACCACCACGGATCCTTCGTGCCAGTGCATAATGCCGCTGAGACGGGCGCATTCGCCCGAGACCTCGGGCGGGTCCAGATGCTCCTGGCATGGGGGATCCCAGGCGCGACCGCCAACCCCGCAGCTGTCCGCTTCCCAGCGGACGGGCCGCGGAGACCGGCGCGTCACCTCATCCCGACCAAAGTGTTCCGCAAGGCCCACGGCGCGTCGGCCGGCCCTGCCGCCCTCACGAAGGGCGCATCCGGCGGCGGCGTGAGAACCGGCGAGACGACAGGAGTATTCAGTGATTAAGCAGGAGTCACGGCTCAAGGTCGCCGACAACACGGGTGCGAAGGAAATCCTGACCATCCGCGTTCTCGGCGGCTCCGGCCGTCGCTACGCAGGCATCGGCGACATCATCGTCGCCACCGTCAAGGACGCGATCCCTGGCGGCAACGTGAAGAAGGGCGACGTCGTCAAGGCCGTCGTCGTCCGCACCCGCAAGGAGACCCGTCGCCCGGACGGCTCCTACATCAAGTTCGACGAGAACTCGGCGGTGATCCTCAAGAACACCGACGGCGACCCCCGCGGCACCCGCATCTTCGGGCCCGTTGGGCGCGAGCTGCGCGACAAGAAGTTCATGAAGATCATCTCGCTGGCCCCGGAGGTGCTGTAACTCATGGCGAAGATCAAGAGCGGCGACCTCGTTCAGGTCATCTCCGGCGCGGACAAGGGCAAGCAGGGCAAGGTCCTGCACGTGTTCCCCTCCACCCAGCGCGTGCTGGTGGAGAACGTCCGGGTCATCACCAAGCACACCAAGGCCAACCCGACCACCGGTGAGGGCGGCGGCATCGTCAAGACCGAGGCCCCGATCCACATCTCCAACGTCGCGATCGTCGACCCGGAGACCGGCAAGCCCACCCGCGTCGGGTTCCGCGAAGAGACCGTCGAGCGCGACGGACGCCAGCGCACCGTGCGCGTGCGCGTGTCCAAGAGCTCGGGGAAGGATCTGTGATGACTGAGACCAAGACCACCCCCCGCTTCAAGGCCAAGTTCAACGACGAGGTCGTGCCCGCGCTGCAGGAGCAGTTCGGCTACGCCAACCCGATGCAGTCCCCGCGGCTGGTCAAGGTCGTCGTGAACATGGGCGTGGGCGAGGCCGCCCGCGACTCCAAGCTCATCGACTCGGCCGTGCGCGACCTGACCCTCATCACCGGTCAGAAGCCGCAGGTGTCCAAGGCCAAGAAGTCCATCGCCCAGTTCAAGCTGCGCGAGGGCCAGCCCATCGGCTGCCACGTGACCCTGCGCGGTGACCGCATGTGGGAGTTCCTGGACCGCCTCGTGACCCTGGCGCTGCCGCGCATCCGCGACTTCCGCGGACTGTCCGACCGCCAGTTCGACGGCAACGGCAACTACACCTTCGGGCTGACCGAGCAGTCGATGTTCCACGAGATCGACCAGGACTCGATCGACCGCGTGCGCGGCATGGACATCACCGTGGTGACCACCGCCCGCACCGACGACGAGGGCCGCGCCGTGCTCAAGGCGCTCGGCTTCCCGTTCAAGACCAACTAACGACTACGTTTCAGGTCCCCTGCCCGCGGGCGGGAGGAAACCGTCACGAGGAAGGGCCAGAGCCCACATGACCATGACAGATCCTGTCGCAGACATGCTCACGCGCCTGCGCAACGCCAACACGGCGCACCACGACTCCGTGTCGATGCCGTTCTCCAAGCTCAAGGGCCGGATCGCCGAGATCCTCAAGTCCGAGGGCTACATCAAGGACTGGCACGAAGAGGAGGCCCAGGTCGGCAAGACGCTGACCCTGGACCTGAAGTTCGGCCAGAACCGCGAGTCCTCCATCGCCGGGGTGCGCCGCATCTCCAAGCCGGGCCTGCGCGTGTACGCCAAGTCCACCAACCTGCCCCAGGTGCTGGGCGGGCTCGGCATCGCCATCCTGTCCACCTCCTCCGGTCTGCTCACTGACAAGCAGGCCGCTGCCAAGGGCGTCGGCGGGGAAGTCCTCGCCTACGTCTGGTAGTCGGTACATAGAGAAAGGAAGAGATCTTATGTCACGTATCGGACGTCTCCCCATCTCGGTGCCGGCTGGTGTCGAGGTAACCATCGACGGTTCGCGCGTCGCGGTCAAGGGATCCAAGGGGGAGCTCTCCCGCACGATCTCCGCGCCGATCACCGTCTCCCAGGACGACGGCGTCATCACCGTCTCCCGTCCGGACGACGAGCGGGTCTCCCGCTCGCTGCACGGGCTGTCCCGCACCCTGATCTCCAACATGATCCAGGGTGTCTCCGAGGGCTACTCCAAGAAGCTCGAGATCGTCGGCACGGGCTACCGTGTGATGGCCAAGGGCACCGACCTGGAGTTCGCGCTGGGCTACTCCCACCCCATCACGGTGAAGGCCCCCGAGGGCATCACCTTCGCGGTGGAGGGCAACAACAAGCTCACCGTCTCGGGCATCGACAAGCAGCAGGTCGGCCAGGTGGCCGCCAACATCCGCGGCCTGCGGGCCCCGGACCCCTACAAGGGCAAGGGCATCCGCTACGCCGGCGAGCAGATCCGCCGCAAGGTCGGAAAGGCTGGTAAGTAATCCATGGCTAACAAGACGAAGTTCGCTGCTCGCACGCGTCGTCACCAGCGCGTGCGCAAGCACGTGTCCGGGACCCCGGCCCGCCCGCGGCTGTCGGTGTTCCGCTCGACCCAGCACATGTTCGTGCAGGTCATCGACGACACCAAGGGGCACACCATCGCCTCCGCCTCCACCCTGGAGGCCGAGCTGCGCAACGCAACCGAGATGGACAAGACCGCCAAGGCCCGCCGCGTCGGCGAGCTGGTCGCCGAGCGCGCCAAGGCCGCCGGCATCGAGTCCGTCGTCTTCGATCGGGGCGGCAACAAGTACCACGGCCGCGTGGCCGCGGTGGCCGACGGCGCCCGGGAAGGTGGGCTGGCACTGTGAGCGAGCAGACCACGAACAAGAAGGAAACCCAGGTGGCAGACAACACCGCTGCACCCGAGAGCACCGAGGCCCAGAACAACGGCGCCCAGCAGCGCGACGACCGCCGCGGCGGTCGCGGTGAGCGCGGCGGCCGGGGTCGCAACGACCGCGGCGGACGCAACGACCGCGGCCGCGGCGGGCGCGATGAGGACAAGGACAAGTTCCTCGAGCGCGTCGTGAGCATCAACCGCGTGTCCAAGGTCGTCAAGGGCGGTCGGCGCTTCAGCTTCACCGCGCTGGTCGTCGTCGGCGACGGCAACGGCATGGTCGGCGTCGGCTACGGCAAGGCCAAGGAGGTGCCCTCCGCGATCTCCAAGGGCGTGGAGGAGGCCAAGAAGAACTTCTTCCGCGTCCCCCGCGTCGAGGACCGCACCATCCCGCACCGCGTGCAGGGTGAGGCCGCGGCCGGCGTGGTCATGCTGCGTCCGGCCACCGCCGGTACCGGTGTGATCGCCGGCGGTCCGGTGCGCGCCGTGCTCGAGTGCGCCGGGATCCACGACGTCCTGTCGAAGTCCCTGGGCTCCTCGAACCAGATCAACATCGTCCACGCGACCGTCGAGGCGCTGAAGCAGCTGGAGGAGCCCGTCGCGGTGGCAGCCCGTCGCGGCCTGCCCAACGACGAGGTCATCCCCAGCTACCTGCGTCGCAGCGAAAAGGCAGGTGCGTAATGACCGGCAAGCGGATTCAGCCCAGCGACGCGAAGCTGGAGATCACGCAGATCAAGTCCTACGTTGGCCAGAAGCAGAACATGCGCGACACCCTGCGCTCCCTGGGCCTGAAGCGCCCGGGCAACACCGTGACCCGCACCGCGGATCCGGTGACCTGCGGCATGGTCAACACCGTCGCTCACCTCGTGAAGGTTGAGGAGGTCAAGTAACCATGGCAGAGACCAACGAAGAGCGCCAGGGCGCCATCAAGCTGCACGACCTGCGGCCGGCCCCCGGTGCGCACAAGGCCAAGACCCGCGTGGGTCGCGGCGAGGCGTCCAAGGGCAAGACCGCCGGGCGCGGCACCAAGGGCACCAAGGCCCGCAACCAGGTCAAGGCCGGCTTCGAGGGCGGGCAGCTGCCGCTGCACATGCGCCTGCCGAAGCTGCGCGGGTTCAAGAACCCGTTCCGGGTGGAGTACCAGGTCGTGAACCTGGACCGCATCTCGGAGCTGTACCCGGAGGGCGGTGAGGTGACCGTGGAGTCCCTCGTCGCCAAGGGCGCGGTGCGCAAGAACCAGCCCGTGAAGGTCCTGGGCCAGGGTGAGCTGACCGTGAAGGTCGACGTCACCGTGGACAAGTTCTCCGCCTCCGCGGCGCAGAAGATCCAGGCCGTCGGCGGCACCGCCACCGCGACCGCCCAGTAGTCGAGGGGGTCCCGGCGCCCTCGGCGTCGGACCCTCCTCGATCAGGCCAGGCCCCTCTCCCGGAGAGCGATCTTTCCGGGGGAGGGGCCTGCGCCGTTCCCCCGTACCCGTCCCGGCCCCGCCCGGCGACCCCGGGTAGAGTGTCCTAGACTGGCCCGGGGAGATCCCGCCGTCTGTCGACGGCGCCCGCCCGCCCCGACGGTGCGCGGGGCCCGCGGCGTCATCCCCGCCACCCCATCTTCTGCCACAGGAGGCCATGTGCTCAGCGCTTTCGGACGGGCGTTCAAGACCCCGGACCTGCGACGCAAGCTGCTGTTCACCCTCGCGATGATCGTCATCTACCGCGTGGGCACGTTCATCCCCGCCCCGGGGGTCAGCTACGGCAACGTCCAGCAGTGCCTGGCCCTGGGCGGCACCACCGGCGGCATCTACGACATGGTCAACCTGTTCAGCGGCGGCGCGTTGCTGCAGCTGTCCATCTTCGCCCTGGGTGTGATGCCCTACATCACCGCCTCGATCATCGTGCAGCTGCTGCGCGTGGTCATCCCGCGCTTCCAGGAGCTGCACCAGGAGGGCGGACAGGGCCAGCAGAAGCTCACCCAGTACACCCGCTACCTGACCCTGGCGCTGGCGGCCCTGAACGCCACGACCATCATCTCCCTGGCCCGCTCCGGCTCCCTGCTGGGCAGCTGCCCGCTGCCGATCATCCCCGATGACTCGATCCTCATGGTCATCATCCTGATCATCACCCTGACCGCGGGCACCGGCATCATCATGTGGATGGGCGAGCAGATCACGGAGAAGGGCGTCGGCAACGGCATGTCCCTGCTGATCTTCACCTCGATCGCCGCCTCCTTCCCGACCGCCCTGGGCAACATCTTCAAGGAGCAGGGCGGCTGGGTGTTCTCCCTGATCCTGCTGGTGGGCCTCGTGGTGATCGTCGCCGTCGTGTTCGTCGAGCAGTCCCAGCGGCGCATCCCCGTGCAGTACGCCAAGCGCATGATCGGGCGGCGCACGATCGGGGGGACCTCCACCTACATCCCGCTGAAGGTCAACATGGCCGGCGTGATCCCGGTGATCTTCGCCTCCTCCCTGCTCATGGTGCCCGGGCTGATCGCGAACTTCGCGACGCCGAAGGACGGCACGGCCCCGCCGGAGTGGGTCAACTGGATCAACTCCTACCTGGTGCGCGGGGACCATCCGCTGTACATGGCCGTGTACTTTCTGCTGATCATCGCCTTCGCGTACTTCTACGCCTCGATCACCTTCAACCCGCAGGAGGTCTCGGACAACATGAAGCGCTACGGCGGCTTCATCCCGGGCATCCGCGCGGGTCGACCCACCGAGCGCTACCTGGCCTACGTGCTCAACCGCATCACCCTGCCGGGCTCGCTGTACCTGGGGATCATCGCGATGATCCCGCTGGTCGCGCTCGTGCTGGTCAACGCCAACCAGAACTTCCCGTTCGGCGGCACCTCGCTGCTGATCGTGGTCGGCGTCGGTCTGGACACCATCAAGCAGATCGACGCCCAGCTGCAACAACGACACTACGAAGGACTGCTGCGATGAACCGCCTGCTGATCATCGGTCCCCCCGGGGCCGGCAAGGGGACCCAGGCCGCCCGGATCGCCGAGGAGCTCGGCATCCCCGCGATCTCCACCGGGGACATCTTCCGCAAGAACATCTCGGAGCAGACCGAGCTGGGCCGGGAGGCGAAGTCCTACATCGACGCCGGCAACCTCGTCCCGGACGAGGTCACCAACCGTATGGTGCGCGACCGCCTGGGCCAGGACGACGCCCGGGGCGGCTTCCTGCTGGACGGCTACCCGCGCAACACCGCGCAGGTGCAGGAGCTGGACGCGATTCTGGAGGAGCTCGGCCAGTCCCTGGACCGGGTCCTGCTGCTGACCGCCGAGGATGACGAGCTGGTCCAGCGTCTGCTGGGCCGGGCCGCCGAGCAGGGCCGCAGCGACGACACCGAGGAGGTCATCCGCCACCGCCTGGAGGTCTACCGCGCCGAGACCGCCCCGATCATCGGGCTCTACGAGCAGCGGGGCCTGGTGGCCCGCGTGGACGGCCTGGGCACGGTCCAGGAGGTCGCCGAGCGCCTGCTGGCCGCGCTGGGCCGGTCCTGATGTTCGGACGCCGGAGGATCGAGTACAAGACCGACGCGCAGCTGCGCACCATGGCCCGCGCCGGGGTCGTGACCTCGCGGGCGCTGGACGCGGCCGTGGCCGCCGCGGCCCCGGGGGTGTCCACCGCGGACCTGGACGCCGTCTTCCGCGAGGTGCTCGCCGAGCACGGGGCGACGTCGAACTTCCTGGGCTACTACGACTACCCGGCGACCATCTGCGCCTCCCCGAACGAGATCGTGGTCCACGGCATCCCGGGCCCGCGGGCCCTGGGGGAGGCCGACATCATCTCGATCGACGGCGGGGCCATCGTGGAGGGCTGGCATGGGGACTCCGCGCGCACCGTGCTGATGCCCCGAGCCGGTTCCGAGGATCGGGAGCTGTCCGAGATCACCCGAGAAGCCATGTGGCACGGCATCGCCGCGGCGGCCTCGGCCCAGCGGGTCGGGGAGATCGGGGCGGCGATCGAGGACTTCGTGCGCGCCGAGTCCGGCGGGACCTACGGCATCATCGAGGACTACGTGGGCCACGGCATCGGCTCGGCCATGCACATGGCCCCGGACGTGCCCAACTACCGCACCCGTGAGGCGGGTCCCAGGATCAAGCCGGGCATGGCCCTGGCCATCGAGCCCATGCTCGTGACAGGATCGACGCAGACCGAGGTCCTCGAGGACGACTGGACGGTCGTGACCCTGGACGGCTCGCACTCCAGCCAGTGGGAGCACTCGGTGGCCTTCCACCGGGATGGGATCTGGGTCCTGACCGCCGAGGACGGCGGCGCCGAGGAGCTCGCGCGCCGAGGCGTGCGGGTGGCGCCGATCCCGCAGTAGCCGCGGGCCCGCACCGGAACCACGCACACCACCACAGATCAAGGGGCACCCACGTGTCTGAGAGCACCGCCACGCCGGTGGAGATCACCACCCGGCCCGAACCCGGCAGGATCCTGCTGAAGGCCCCGCGCCGCGGGAAGCCGCCGAAGCACCTGGCGGACTTCGACCTGGCCGGGCGCAAGGAGTTCCTCACGGAGCTGGGCCACCCCGGCTTCCGGGCCAGCCAGCTGTCCACGCACTACTTCGACCACCTCACCACGGATCCGCAGCGCATGACCGATCTGCCCGCGGCCACCCGGGAGGAGATGGTCGCCGCGGCGATGCCGCAGCTGCTGACCGAGGTGCGCACCCTGGAGGCCGACGGCGGGGACACCATCAAGTCCGTGTACCGGCTCTTCGACGGCGCTCTGGTGGAGTCCGTGCTGATGCGCTACGAGCACCGGGTGACCATGTGCATCTCCTCGCAGGCCGGCTGCGGGATGAACTGCCCCTTCTGCGCGACCGGGCAGGCGGGGCTGACCCGCAACCTCTCCACCGCGGAGATCGTCGAGCAGGTGGTGGCCGGGGCCCGGCGGCTGAAGTCCATGCAGGGCCTGGAGCAGGCCGAGCACGGCACGGAGGCGACCCGTCCGCTGCGGGTCTCCAACATCGTGTTCATGGGCATGGGGGAGGCCCTGGCCAACTACAAGGCCTCCCTGGGTGCGGTGCACCGGCTGATCGATCCCTCCCCGGAGGGGCTGGGCATCTCCGCGCGCGGGATCACCATGTCCACCGTCGGGCTGGTGTCGGGCATCCGCAAGTTCACGATGGAGAACCTGCCGGTGACCCTGGCGCTGTCCCTGCACGCCCCGGACGACGAGCTGCGCGACGAGCTGATCCCGATCAACACCCGCTGGAAGGTGGACGAGGCCCTGGACGCGGCCTACGACTACTACCGCCAGACGGGACGGCGGGTGTCCATCGAGTACGCGCTGATCCGGGACATCAACGACCAGGGCTGGCGGGCGGACCTGCTGGGCAAGAAGCTGGCCCAGCGCGGGCGCGGCTGGGTGCACGTGAACCCCATCCCGCTGAACCCGACCCCCGGCTCCAAGTGGACGGCCTCCCGCCCCGGGGTCGAGCAGAACTTCGTGGAGCGCCTGCGCGCCCACGGCATCCCCACCACGGTGCGCGACACCCGCGGCTCGGACATCGACGGCGCCTGCGGGCAGCTGGCCGCCGCCTCCTGATCCGCCGCTTCGTGAGCCACCGGCCCCCGACCCATCGGCCCCGGCCGGGCCGAACGCCGTCGGGCGGGGCGAGGGTGGGACTCGCCGCCGCGTGAGCCGCAGCTCACCCGCGCCGGGGTTAACTTTCCCGCGGGGATGCCGTACACTCGACTGTTGGCCGTCTCTGCCGTCATCCTCCCGTGTCCGCGGTGAGGTGCCGCGGGGGAGCCGACCGATACGAGCAAGACTGCCCCGCGGGCCACGGCAGGCGGGGCACCGACGTTAGCGGAGGATATGGCCAAGAAAGACGGCGTCATCGAGATCGAGGGAGCCGTGGTCGAAGCACTGCCCAACGCGATGTTCCGCGTGGAGCTGGACAACGGCCACAAGGTGCTCGCCCACATCTCCGGGAAGATGCGACAGCACTACATTCGCATCCTCCCCGAGGATCGCGTGGTCGTGGAGCTCTCGCCGTACGACCTCTCCCGCGGCCGCATCGTCTACCGCTACAAGTAGGGCTCCCCGACGGCGCCGCCGGATCCCTCCGGGATCCGCGCATCGCGCCGTCCGACCCCCAGTTGCAACAACGCAAAGGAATGCGATGAAGGTTCAGCCGAGCGTCAAGCCGATCTGCGACAAGTGCAAGGTGATCCGCCGCCACGGCGTGGTCATGGTGATCTGCGAGAATCCGCGTCACAAGCAGCGCCAGGGCTGAAGCCCCGGCCTTGTCGGGACTGATCGCTTCCGACGCCTCGAGAACATGGCACCGCTCCCCGTGACACGCGGGGATACCTCCGGACACAGAGGCCGGAGACCGGGGACACCCGGGCAGTGATGCCTCAAACCTCTGGATCAACTACAAGGAGAACCGCCGTCATGGCTCGTCTCGCAGGAGTGGATCTGCCCCGCGAAAAGCGCGTGGAGATCGCCCTCACCTACATCTACGGCGTGGGCCGCACCCGCGCCCACGAGGCCCTGGAAGCGACCGGCGTCAGCCCGGACATCCGCGTGAAGGACCTCTCCGACGCCCAGCTCGTCGCGCTGCGCGACTTCATCGAAGGCAACTTCAAGGTCGAGGGTGACCTCCGTCGCGAGGTGGCCGCCGACATCCGCCGCAAGGTCGAGATCGGCAGCTACCAGGGCCTGCGCCACCGCCGCGGCCTGCCGGTGCACGGTCAGCGCACCAAGACCAACGCCCGCACCCGCAAGGGTCCCAAGCGCACGGTCGCCGGTAAGAAGAAGTAAGCACCCTCTCGCGTAGGAGAACCAACTCATGCCCCCAAAGACTCGCGCTGCGGCCGCCCGCACCTCTCGCCGCAAGGTCAAGAAGAACATCAGCGCCGGACAGGCGCACATCAAGTCCACGTTCAACAACACGATCGTGTCCATCACCGATCCCTCCGGCGCGGTGATCTCCTGGTCCTCCGCCGGCGAGATGGGCTTCAAGGGCTCCCGCAAGTCCACCCCGTACGCCGCCCAGATGGCCGCCGAGAACGCCGCCAAGCGCGCTCAGGAGCACGGCGTGCGCAAGGTGGACGTGTTCGTCAAGGGTCCGGGATCCGGCCGTGAGACCGCGATCCGCTCGCTGCAGGCCACCGGCCTGGAGGTCGGCTCTATCCAGGACGTGACCCCCAGCGCCCACAACGGCTGCCGCCCTCCCAAGCGCCGTCGCGTCTGATCCGCCGCCTCTGCCGGCACCGAGCGCATCCTCCTTCCGGGGAGGGGCGGGCCCGGTCCGGAAGACCCCGCCTGTCGCCGGGGCCGTCTACGGCCGCCACCTCCGGGCGGCGCCCACCGATCCTGTTTTCCCCCACCTGTGTTGCGTCATATAGCGGATGCTCGCTGAAAGGAAACATCAGTGCTCATTGCACAGCGCCCCTCTCTGAGTGAAGAAGTCGTCGCGGAGAACCGCTCGCGCTTCACCATCTCCCCGCTCGAACCCGGTTTCGGCTACACCCTGGGCAACTCGCTGCGGCGTACCCTCCTGTCCTCGATCCCCGGCGCCGCCGTGACCAGCATCCGCATCGACGGCGTGCTGCACGAGTTCTCCACCGTGGACGGGGTCAAGGAGGACGTCACCGAGATCATCCTGAACATCAAGAAGCTGTCGATCTCCTCGGAGAACGACGAGCCCGTGGTCGCCTACCTGCGCAAGCAGGGCCCGGGCGAGATCACCGCGGCGGACATCGAGGTGCCCGCCGGGGTGGAGATCCACAACCCGGATCTGCACATCGCCACCCTCAACGCGCAGGGCGCGTTCTCCGCGGAGCTGACCGTGGAGCGCGGCCGCGGCTACGTCTCGGCCCAGCAGAACAAGGCCGGGGCCGGCGAGTCGGAGATCGGCCGGATCCCGGTGGACTCCATCTACTCGCCCGTGCTGAAGGTGACCTTCCGGGTCGCCGCCACCCGCGTGGAGCAGCGCACGGACTTCGACAGCCTCGTGCTCGACGTCGAGACCAAGGAGGTGATCGCCCCGCGCGACGCCGTGGCCTCGGCCGGCAACACGCTGGTGGAGCTGTTCGGGCTGGCCCGGGAGCTGAACACCGAAGCCGAGGGCATCGAGGTCGGGCC
Organism: Rothia sp. BD8; assembly: GCF_044878465.1. Classification (NCBI taxonomy): domain Bacteria; kingdom Bacillati; phylum Actinomycetota; class Actinomycetes; order Micrococcales; family Micrococcaceae; genus Rothia; species Rothia sp. BD8. The sequence goes on from NZ_JANJES010000001.1 coordinate 140,039, forward strand.
GTCCCCGGCCGACGAGTCCATGGCCCAGGATCTGGCCCTGCCCATCGAGGACCTGGACATGTCCGTGCGCTCCTACAACTGCCTGAAGCGCGAGGGCATCAACACCGTCGGGGAGCTGGTCTCCCGCTCCGAGGCGGACCTCATGGACATCCGCAACTTCGGCCAGAAGTCCATCGACGAGGTCAAGGAGAAGCTGCAGGAGCTCGGGATGTCCCTGAAGGACTCCCCGGCCGGCTTCGAGCCCTTCGCCGCGGTGGATGAGGAGGAGGACGAGGAGGAGACCTCCTTCTGATCCGCTCGGGCCGGACCACCGGCCGTTCGCACTCGAGAAGCAAACCCTGGTCCCGTCCCGGCGCGGCTGATGCGCCGGACCCGGGACCGCACGAAACGGAAGATTCACTGATATGCCTACTCCCACCAAGGGACCCCGCCTCGGGGGCAGCCCCTCCCACCAGCGGCTGATCCTGGCGAACATGTCCCAGCAGCTGTTCGAGCACAAGCGCATCACCACCACCGTGACCAAGGCCAAGCGCCTGCGCCCGGTGGCCGAGCGCCTGATCACCTTCGCGAAGCGGGGCGACCTGGCCTCCCGCCGTCGCGTGATGCGCTCCCTGACCGACAAGTCCGTGGTCCACGAGCTGTTCACCAGCATCGCCCCGGCCTTGGCGGATCGGCCCGGCGGGTACACCCGCATCACCAAGATCGGCAACCGCTCCGGGGACAACGCCCCGATGGCCGTGATCGAGCTGGTCATGGAGCCGGTGGCCTCCCGCGCCGTCGTCGAGGAGGCGACCACCGCCGCCCGCGCCGCCGCCAACTCGAACGCCGAACAGGCCCCGGCCGAGTCCTCGGCCGCCGCCGAGGCCCCGGCCCAGGCCGAGGCTTCCGCCGACGAGCAGCTGCCGGCCGGTGCGCACGCCCCGCTGGAGTCCGGCGAGGCCCCCGAGGGCTTCGAGGTCAAGGGCAACTCGGACTCCATGAAGTACCACGTGCCCGGCTCCCGCTGGTACAAGTCCACCACTGCGGAGATCTGGTTCGACACCGCCGAGTCCGCCAAGGCCGCCGGCTACGCCCCGGCCGGCGGCGAGGCCGCCCAGCAGGTCTCCTGATCGGCACGACCTGAGCCCGGGAGCAGATCCTTCGGATCACCGGCTCCCATCGCGGACCCGCCACGGGCCCCGAGGCACCCCCCACCGGGGCCTCGGGGCCCGTGGCGCATCCGCACCAGACCGCAATCCCGCTTCCCGCAGCCGTCGCAGTCCCGCAACCCTGCTTCCCGCACCGTCGCCGCCCCGCCCGTCAGGAGGTCCCCGCCGTGAACGCCGCGTCCCGCCCCCAGCCCGCCCCGGAGGCCCCGGGCGAGCACCCGCTGGGCGCGGCGCTCCCGGAGACAGACCCGCCGGTGCGGGTGCGCCTGGACTTCGCCTATGACGGCGCCCCCTTCTCCGGGTGGGCCCGTCAACCGGGGCTGACCACCGTGCAGGGCTGCCTGGAGGACGCCCTGCAGCTGGTGCTGCGCCACCCGGTGCACCTGACCGTGGCCGGGCGCACCGACGCCGGGGTGCACGCCCAGCACCAGGTCGCCCACCTGGACCTGCCGCGCGCAGCTTGGGAGGCGCTGCCCGGACGCCGCGGGACGGCCGAGCGCCACGCCCCGGATGACCCCGGTGCGGCGCTGGTGCGCAAGCTCAACGGGGCGCTGACCCGGGTGCTCTCCGGCATCGCCCCGGCCCCGCGCCCCGGCGCCCGGCCCGCCGGGCTGGGGGCGATCCTCGTGCGCTCGGCCGCGGCGGTGGACCCCTCCTTCGACGCCCGCTTCTCCGCGCTGTCGCGCTCCTACGTCTACCGGATCGCCGACGGCCCCCGGCACCAGTCTCCGCTGACCCGCGGGTACACCGCCTGGACCCCGCGGGAGCTGGACCCCGAGCAGCTCAGCGCCGCGGGTCGGCAGCTGCTGGGCCTGCACGACTTCCTCTCCTTCTGCAAGCCCCGCCCGCACGCCACGACCGTGCGCGAGCTGCGCTCGGTGGACTTCCGTCGGGCGGAGTCCGGGCTGATCGAGGCCCGCCTTCAGGCCGACGCTTTCTGCCACCACATGGTGCGCGCGATCGTCGGGGCCTGCCTGGCGGTGGGGGAGGGCCGCCGGGACGAGGCCTGGCTGCGCGGGCGCCTGGAGCACCCCGTGCGGGACTCCGAGATCCGGCTGGCCCCGCCGGAGGGACTGTGCCTGGAGCGCATCGCCTACCCGCAGGACGCGGCCGGCTGGGCCGATCAGGCCGAGCGGGCCCGGGCCCGCCGGGCCGCGCCGTCGGAGGCACCGGGCTCCTGAGGAGGCGGATCAGTCCGGGTGTGAAGGATTTCGCCCCGGATCAGCAGGGAGGATCCTGGATTAAGTGCGGGTCCCTCGGCTATAGTGGGGTGCTGTTGTGCGTGTCCCACCTCGGTTCACCCGCCAGCGACCGTCGGCCCAGTTGCAGGGCGAGGTGACGGCGCGGCGTCGAGACATCGGGACGAACGGATGCGTCTGGCCCTCACCCAGACCCCTTCGAACGCATCGCAGAACGGCGTGACACCCAACTAGCGCCGACACAGAAAATACCGACACGAAGGTTCAAGAAACGTGCGTACGTACACCCCGAAGCCCGGCGACATCGATCGCCAGTGGCACGTCATCGACGCCACCGACGTCGTGCTGGGTCGCCTGGCCAGCCAGACTGCAACGCTGCTGCGCGGCAAGCACAAGCCGACCTTTGCCCCGAACGTGGACGGCGGTGACTTCGTCATCATCGTCAACGCCGAGAAGGTGGCCCTGACCGGCGCCAAGCTGGAGAAGAAGCGGGCCTACCGCCACACCGGCTACCCCGGCGGCCTGCGCTCCGTCTCCTACGAGGAGCTGCTGGAGAAGAACCCGGTGCGCGCCGTGGAGAAGGCCGTCAAGGGCATGCTGCCCAAGAACAAGCTGGCCGCGCAGCAGATGAAGCACCTCAAGGTCTACGCCGGCGCCGAGCACCCGCACACCGCTCAGCAGCCGAAGACCTACGAGTTCACCCAGATCGCCCAGTAATCGGGCCTGCGACAACAGCACTCAAAGGAGAAATCGTGGCTCAGACTACTGACGAGCAGACCATCACCGAGGAGCAGCTGACCAGCTACACCTCCGAGTCCACCGCCCCCGTGGCCGGCGAGGCCGCCGCCCAGCGCCCGGCCCTGACCGTCGGCGGCTCCGCCGTCGGGCGGCGCAAGCAGGCCGTGGCCCGCGTGCGCGTGGTCCCCGGGACCGGGCAGTGGTCCCTCAACGGGCGCGCCCTGGACGTCTACTTCCCCAACAAGCTGCACCAGCAGGAGGTCAACGACCCCTTCAAGCTGCTGGAGCTGGAGGGCTCCTACGACGTCATCGCCCGCATCCACGGCGGCGGCCCCTCCGGCCAGGCCGGTGCCCTGCGCCTGGGCGTGGCCCGCGCGCTGAACGAGATCGACGCGGAGAACAACCGTCCGCAGCTGAAGAAGGCCGGGTTCCTGACCCGCGACGCCCGCGTCATCGAGCGCAAGAAGGCCGGCCTGAAGAAGGCCCGCAAGGCCTCGCAGTTCTCCAAGCGCTGATGCGCTCGCGCCGCCCGGCGGCGCGCTGAGCTGTTCACGCGAAGAACCCGTCCTCTCCGGTGTGGGAGGGCGGGTTCTTCCGCGTCCCCTGGCTAAGCTGGTGCCCATGAGCAGTGACAACCACGACGACGATGCCGTGAGCGCCCGACCCGACAAGTCCCACCTCTCCGATGCGGAGCGTCTGGAGCAGCTGGGGGAGGAGGCCCAGGAGGAGACCCGCCGGGCCGCCGTGCAGGAGGCCCTGAAGAAGCGGTCCCGCCGGGTCTCCGTGGTCCAGGACTACGCCGCGGAGCTGGATGAGATCGGCTCCCTGACCCGCTCCCTGGAGGGCCGTCACGACGTCTCCGACGCCTGGCGGATCGGGTACCCGTACGACGAGAAGCTCAAGCGCAAGGACTATGAGCGCACCAAGCGCACCCTGCAGATCGAGCTGCTGAAGCTGCAGCTGTGGTTCAAGGAGACCGGGCAGAAGCTGCTGCTGATCTTCGAGGGCAGGGACGCCGCGGGCAAGGGCGGGTCCATCAAGCGCTTCACCGAGCACCTGAACCCGCGCGGCTCCCGGGTGGTGGCCCTGGAGAAGCCCACCGACATCGAGCAGACCCAGTGGTACTTCCAGCGCTACATCGAGCACCTGCCCTCCGGCGGGGAGATCGTGCTGATGGACCGCTCCTGGTACAACCGGGCCGGGGTGGAGCGGGTCATGGGCTACTGCACCCCGCACCAGTACTACGAGTTCATGCGCCAGGCCCCCGAGCTGGAGCGGATGCTGGTCAACTCGGGGATCCGGCTGGTGAAGTTCTGGTTCTCGGTGACCCGAGCGGAGCAGCTGGCCCGCTTCGAGGCCCGCCGCACGGACCCGGTGCGCCAGTGGAAGCTCTCGCCCACGGACCTGGCCTCCCTGGACAAGTGGGACGACTACACCGAGGCCAAGGAGGCGATGTTCTTCTACACGGACACCGGCGACGCCCCCTGGACCATCGTGAAGTCCAACGACAAGAAGCGCGCCCGCCTGGAGGCGATACGCCACGTGCTGTCCCTCTACGAGTACCCGGACAAGGACCACTCCGTGGTGGGGCGCCCGGACCCGCTGATCGTGGGCCCCGTGTCCAAGACCTTCGAGGAGGACCAGCCGGCCACGACCGAGCAGTTCCCGGTGGTCACCCCCGAGCGCCCCTGAGGCGACCCCACCGCCCGAGCACCGAGAACCCGCCCGCGTAGACTGAGGAACGATGGCTAGATTATTTGGAACCGACGGGGTGCGTGCGCGCGCCAACAGCGAGACGATGAGTGCGCTGTCCTCCCTGCAGCTGGCCCAGGCCGCCGCGGTGGTGCTGGGCTTCGACCAGGTGGCCGAGGGGCAGCGCCCCAAGGCCGTGATCGCCCACGACTCGCGGATCAGCGGCCAGTTCATCGGCGCGGCGATCTCCGCGGGCCTGGCGGCCTCCGGGGTGGACGTGTACGACGCCGGGATGCTGCCGACCCCTGCGGCGGCGTACCTGGTGGCGGATCTGGACGCGGACTTCGGCGTCATGATCTCCGCCTCCCACAACCCGTACCCGGACAACGGCATCAAGTTCCTGGCCCGCGGGGGCAAGAAGCTGCCGGACGCGGTGGAGGACCGCATCGAGGAGGTCTACCGGGCGCAGGACTTCCGGTACCCGGAGGGCCCGGACGTCGGGCGCATCTCCCGCTTCGCGGACGCGGAGGACCGGTACGTCACGCACCTGATCTCCACGCTGCCGGCGCCGTCGGCCCTGGCGGGGCTGTCCGTGGTGCTGGACTGCGCGCACGGCGCCTCCTCCGGGTGCTCCCCGGACGCCTTCCGCATCGCCGGGGCGCAGGTGCACGTCATGGCCGCGGACCCCAACGGCACCAACATCAACGACGGCGTCGGCTCCACCCACCTGGAGGGCCTGCAGGCCAAGGTGCGGGAGCTGGGCGCGGACCTGGGCATCGCCCACGACGGAGACGCCGACCGGTGCCTGGCCGTGGATGAGACGGGCGACGTGGTGGACGGGGACACGATCATGTCCATCCTGGCCACGGCCCGGCGCGACGCCGGCCAGCTCGCCCACAACACGCTGGTGGCCACCGTGATGACCAACCTGGGCATGGAGAAGTACCTGGAATCCGAGGGGATCACCCTGGTGCGCACCCAGGTGGGGGACCGCTACGTGCTGGAGGCGATGAACCGGGACGGGTTCAGCCTGGGCGGGGAGCAGTCCGGGCACGTGATCATGTCCGACTACGCGACCACCGGGGACGGGATCCTCACCGGCCTGCACCTGGCGGCCGAGGTCAACCGGACGGGAGAGACCCTGTCCTCCCTGGCGCACCGCTTCGAGCCGGTGCCGCAGACCATGATCAACGTGCCCGGGGTGGACAAGGCCGCCGCGGACACGGACGAGGCGGTGCAGGCCGAGGTGGCCGCCGTCGAGCGCGAGCTGGGTGCGGACGGCCGGGTGCTACTGCGTCCCTCCGGCACGGAGCCGCTGGTGCGGGTGATGGTGGAGGGCCCGGATCAGGAGACCGTGGACCGCCACGCCCGGCGCCTGGCCGAGGTCGTCGCCCGCGAACTCGCCCTCTGACACCCTTCCCCTCCCGAGACCCCCGCGCCGAGTCATCACTTCCGGCCGGAAATCGCCGATTATTCGGTCGGAAGTGATGACTCGGGGAGGCAGGGGAACAGGGGAGCTCCCGGAACCTCGAAGGGCCCCGCACCGTGGTGGTGCGGGGCCCTTCGGCGTGCGGATGATGATGGGTGGGGAAGCCTTACTTCTCCGGGGTGGCGCCGGTGGCGTTCTTGCCGGCCACCAGGGAGTCGCGGATCTCGGTCAGCAGGGCGACCTGCGGATCCACGGCCGGCTCCTCGTCCTCCAGGCCCAGCTTGCGGGCGCGGGCCTCGTTCATCTTGTTGATCGGCATGACGATGCAGAAGTACAGCGCCGCGGCGATGATGAGGAAGTTGACGACGGCGGTCAGGAACACGCCGACCTTGACCTGGCCGAAGACCAGGAAGGAGTCGAAGTTCGGGGAGCCGATCAGCATGGAGATGAGGGGCATGAGCACCGACTCGACGAGGGCGTTGACCACCGTGCTGAAGGCACCGCCGATGATCACACCGACGGCCAGGTCGATGACGTTGCCTTTGGAGATGAAGTCTTTGAATCCACTGAGCATGATCGCCATCGTACGGCAGGTTTCGCTCTCAGCGGAGGCTTTGTGCGGCGAATGACGGACAGATCACGCAGTATTCACCGTGATGGTCGGCACCGTTGGCGCACCGCGGGCACCGTCCGGATCAGTCCCGGTAGCTCGGGGCCGGCCCCGCCCCCACGAACTCCTCGTAGCTGTGGACCCCGGAATCCCGGTACCGCTGGGCCTGCTCCTGCCCGATCCAGCGCAGGTGCCAGGACTCGAACCAGTACCCGGTGGTGTCCTGCTGCTGCCAGGGAAAACGCAGGATGAACCCGTACTCTGCGCCGTGCTCGGCGAGCCAGTGCGCCGCCGGGGTGTCCCGGAAGCACGGCAGCAGATCGCACGCCCCGGACCCGCCGAAGTCCACGGCCAGCCCCGTCTGGTGCTCCGAGTACCCGGGCCGGGCGGAGGCGACGTCGGCCCGCTCCTGCCCGTAGGTGCTCACCCACTGCCGGTAGGTGGCCTCCTGGGTCTGGTGGGAGCGGTAGCCGGAGATGGGGCTCAGGCTCACCCCGTCCCGAGCCGCGGCCTCGATCATCCGGCGGGCGGCCGCGGCGGCGTCGGCTCGCAGCTGCACCGAGCCCACGGTCTGCAGGTCCTGCGGGGCCCAGTCGATCGGGTCCATCGGGTGGGTCTTGTTCACCAGCACCGTGGGGGAGTCCGGGGAGGAGATGTCCAGGTGCTCCCCGGGTGCGGCCGAGGCAGAGGCGGCGGGAGCGCTCGCGGTGTCGCTGGCTGCCGCGGACGGCTCGGTCGCGGTCGTCGCGGTCCCGGCCGAGGCCGTCGGGGCGGGGGATCCGGCGTCGTCGTAGGATCCGGCGGCGCAGCCGGTCAGCCCGAGCAGCAGGACGGCGGGTGCGGCGATCAGGCGCAGTCGGGGCATCAGGTCTTCCTCAGCAGCACGCGGCGGATGGTGTGGTCGGCGTCCTTGGACAGGATGAGCTTGGCCCGGCCCCGGGTGGGGCCCACGTTCTGCACGAGGTTGGGCTCGTTGATGCGCCGCCAGATGTCCAGGGCGGTCGCGGAAGCCTCGGCGTCGGTCAGGCCAGCGTACTTGCGGAAGTAGGAGCGGGGGTCCCGGAAGGCGGAGTCGCGCAGGGACAGGAAGCGGTTGACGTACCACCGTTCGATGTCCTGGGTGCGCGCGTCCACGTACACGGAGAAGTCGAAGAAGTCCGACAGGGCCAGCGCCCCCTTGTCGTCGGCGGACAGCTGGGCGGGGGCCAGCACATTCAGCCCCTCCACGATGAGCACGTCCGGGCGTGTGACCACCACCTCCTCGTCCGGGAGGATGTCGTAGGTGACGTGAGAGTACTTCGGCGCGGTGACCCGGGGCGCGCCGGATTTGATCTCGGCGACGAAGCGCAGCAGGGCCCGCCGGTCGTAGGACTCTGGGAAGCCCTTGCGCTCCATGAGCCCCCGCTCGCGCAGCACCGCGTTGGGGTGCAGGAAGCCGTCGGTGGTCACCAGCTGCACGTCCGGGGTGGTGGGCCAGCGGCTCATCAGGGCCCGCAGCAGCCGCGCCGTCGTGGACTTGCCGGCGGCCACGGAACCGGCCACGCCGATGACGAACGGGGTGCGCTGGTGGTGCCCGCCGAGGAAGTCGTTGGTCGCCTCGTTCAGGGAGCCGGCGGCGTTCGCGTACAGGTTCAGCAGCCGGGACAGCGGCAGATAGACCTGCCGAACCTCCTCCACGTCCAGCACATCGCCCATCCCGCGCAGCCGCTCGATCTCCGCGGAGGTCAGCGGCACCTCGATCTCATCCGAGAGCCGAGACCAGGTGTCCCGGTCCAGGGACACGAACGGCGTGGTGCGCGGTGGGGCCGGGACGGAAGTCACGGGGCACCAGTCTAGCTCCCGGCCCGCGGTACAGCTGCCAGCGAACTCCCAGGATGACACCGGTGGGATAAACTGGCCCGCATGTGTGGAATCGTTGGATATGTGGGCACCCCTGCGGCAGCCGATCGTGAGTACACCGCCCTCGACGTGATCCTCGAGGGCCTGCGCCGCCTGGAATACCGCGGCTACGACTCCGCCGGCGTCGCCGTCATCGCGGACGGCCGGATCGAGGCCCGGAAGAAGGCCGGGAAGGTCTCCCAGCTCGACGCCGAGCTTGCGGCTCACCCCCTGCCGGACGCGGTCAACGGCATCGGGCACACCCGCTGGGCCACCCACGGCGGCCCCACCGACGTCAACGCCCACCCGCACGTGGTCGCGGACGGACGCCTGGCCGTGGTGCACAACGGCATCATCGAGAACTTCTCCGAGCTGCGCACCGAACTGACCGGCAAGGGCTACGAGTTCGTCTCCGAGACGGACACCGAGGTCGCCGCGACCCTGCTGGCCGAGATCTACGCCCACGAGGCCGACGAGGACCTCACCCGCGCGATGCAGCTGACCTGCCAGCGCCTGGAGGGCGCCTTCACCCTGCTGGCCATCCACGCCGACCACGAGGACCGCATCGTCGCCGCCCGACGCAACTCCCCGCTGGTCATCGGCCTGGGGGAGGGGGAGAACTTCCTCGGCTCGGACGTCTCCGGGTTCATCGACTACACCAAGCAGGCCGTGGAGATGGACAACGACCAGATCGTCACCATCACCCCCGACTCCTACGAGATCACCGACTTCCACGGCACCCCCGCCGAGGGCAAGCCCTTCGAGGTCAAGTGGGACGCCGCCGCCGCCGAGAAGGACGGCTACGACTCCTTCATGGACAAGGAGATCCACGACCAGCCCGCCGCCGTGCGCGACACCCTTCTGGGCCGCCTGGACGAGAAGGGCCGCCTGACCCTGGACGAGCTGCGCATCGACGAGTCCGTGCTACGCAGCGTGGACAAGATCGTGGTCATCGCCTGCGGCACCGCCGCCTACGCCGGGCAGGTCGCCCGCTACGCCATCGAGCACTGGTGCCGCATCCCCACCGAGGTGGAGCTGGCCCACGAGTTCCGCTACCGGGACCCCATCGTCAACGAGAAGACCCTCGTGGTGGCCCTGTCCCAGTCCGGGGAGACCATGGACACCATCATGGCCGTGCGCCACGCCCGGGAGCAGGGCGCCAAGGTCATCGCGATCTGCAACACCAACGGCTCCTCCATCCCGCGCGAATCCGATGCGTCCCTCTACACCCACGCCGGCCCGGAGATCGCGGTGGCCTCCACCAAGGCCTTCCTCGCCCAGATCACCGCGGCCTACCTCCTCGGGCTCTACCTCGCCCAGCTGCGCGGGAACATGTACGCCGACGAGATCAAGGACGTGCTCGAGGAGCTGCAGGCCATGCCGGAGAAGGTCCAGGCCGTCATCGACGCCGAGGAGCAGGTCAAGAAGCTCGGCACCGACATGGTCGACGCCGGCTCCGTGCTGTTCCTGGGCCGCCACGTCGGCTTCCCCGTGGCCCTGGAGGGGGCGCTGAAGCTCAAGGAGATCGCCTACATCCACGCGGAGGGCTTCGCCGCCGGGGAGCTCAAGCACGGGCCGATCGCGCTGGTCGAGGAGGGTCAGCCGGTCTTCGTCATCGTGCCCTCCCCGCGCGGACGGGACTCCCTGCACGCCAAGGTGGTCTCCAACATCCAGGAGATCCGCGCCCGCGGCGCCATCACCATCGTCATCGCCGAGGAGGGCGACGAGGCGGTGGAGCAGTTCGCCAACCACGTGATCCGCATCCCCCAGGCCCCGACCCTCATGCAGCCGCTGCTGGCCACCGTGCCCCTGCAGATCTTCGCCTGCGCGATGGCCGCGGCCAAGGGCTACGACGTGGACCAGCCGCGCAACCTCGCCAAGTCCGTGACCGTGGAGTAGCCGGACCCCCACGAGGCGACACCCCCGACGGCGCCCGCCGCGCGAGACCCGTGCGGCGGGCGCCGTCGCATCCGCAGCACCACCCCGGGCGGGACCCGGGACGGCACCGACCCCGCAAGGAGGGCACCGATGATCATGGGCACCGGCGTGGACGTGGTGGACATCGAGCGGTTCCGCCGCATCATCGAGCGCACCCCCCGCCTGCTGGATCGACTGTTCACCCCCGAGGAGCACGAGCTGCCCGCCCACACCCTGGCCGGGCGCTTCGCGGTGCGCGAGGCCGTCGCCAAGACCCTGCACGCCCCGCCCGGGATGATCTGGAAGCACTGCTGGGTGCGCAAGAACGCCGACGGCGCACCGCGCCTGGTGGTCACCGGCACCGTGCAGGAGACCGCCCAGCGGCTGGGCATCAACCGCTGGCACCTGTCCATCACCCACGACGCCGGGGTCGCGGTCGCCACCGTGATCGCCGAGCACCTGAGCCCCGACGAGCTGGAGCTGGCCCGCCGCTGGGAGGAGTCCACATGGTCCTGAACGCCTACACCGCCGAGCAGATCACCGCCACCGAGAAGCCCCACCTGGCCGCCGGAGCGCCCCTGATGGCCCGTGCCGCCCACGCCCTGGCCGTCGAGGCCGCCCGGATGCTGCGGCACCGGCCCTCCGGGGCCTACGGCGCCGACGTCGTGGTGCTGGCCGGTTCCGGGAACAACGGCGGGGACGCCCTGCACGCCGGTGCCCTGCTGCGCGCCCGCGGCGCCCGCGTCACCGCGGTGCTCACCGGCTCCGAGGCCCACGAGGAGGGCCTGGCCGACCTGCGCGGGGCCGGCGGCTTCGTCCTGGGGCTGGGGGAGGCCGGCGCGCCGGCCTGCGCCCGGGCCGCCGCCTGCGCGGACCTGATCATCGACGGGATGCTCGGCACCGGCGGTCGCGGCGGCCTGCGCGAGGCCCCGGCCGAGCTCGTCCGGCGGATCCAGGAGAGCACCGGGCGGAACACCGAGCATCGGAACACCGAGCATCGGAGCGCCGGGCATCGGAGCACCGGGGGCTGGGCCCGCCCGCTGGTGCTGGCCTGCGACGTGCCCTCCGGGCTGGATGCCACCACCGGCGCCGTCGCCGGGCCGGTGCTGGCCGCGGACGCCACCGTGACCTTCATCGGCATCAAGAGCGGCCTGTTGGCCACGCCCAAGCCCTCCCTGGTGGGCCGGATCCGCTGTGCCGACCTCGGGATCGGCGCGGACCTGCCCGCGCCCGCGCTGCGCGAGGCCGAGGAGGAGGACTTCCCCCGGTACTGGTCCTTGCCGGTGGAGGGGGATCAGAAGTACTCCCGCGGGGTGCTGGGCACCGTGGCGGGCTCGGACCAGTACCCCGGGGCCGGGCTGATGTGCGTGCACGCGGCGGTGCGGGCCGGGGCCGGGATGGTCCGCTTCGTCGGCGGGGACGCCCTGGCCTCGGCGCTCGCGGTGAGCACCCCCGAGGCCGTGCGCAGCGAGCACGTCGGGGCCCACCGGGTGCAGGCCTGGGCCGTGGGCTCCGGGGCCACCGACCGCGCCCAGCAGGCCCAGGTCGAGCAGGCCCTGGACGCCGGGGTGCCGGTGCTGGCCGACGCCGCGGCGATCGAGATGCTGGCCCACCGCGCCGCCGACGGCGACCCGGCCCCCGCGCACGTGCTGCTCACCCCGCACGCCGGGGAGCTGGCCCAGGCCCTCGAATGGGTGGCCCGGCTCGCCCCGGAGCGCGGGGAACGGCTGGTGCGCGCCGCCCGGGAGGCCGGGCTTCCCGAGGACGAGGAGGTGCAGACCTCCCCGAGCCGCGCCCAGATCGAGGCGGCGCCCTTCGTGTGGGTGCGCGCGGCGCGGGAGGCGCTCGGCGGGACCCTGCTGCTCAAGGGCACCACGACGCTGGTCGCGGCCCCGGACGGCACCGTGTGGGCCCACCGCGGCAACAGCGCGTGGCTGTCCACCGCGGGCTCCGGGGACACCCTCTCCGGGATCCTCGGCGCGGGACTGGCCGCGCACTGGGCGCGGGTCGAGGCGGGCCGGGCCGAGGGCGCCGACGGCGAGTGGGCCGGCGTTGCGGCGGCCGGGCTGCTGGTGCAGCGCGGGATCTCCACCGCCGCCCCCGGGCCCGTGCCGCCGACGGTAGCCGCCGAGCGGATCCCGGAGGTGCTGGGCCGGCTGGCCGATGGTCAGTAGGCGCCGTCCTTGCCGACCACCGCGCGCACGGTCTTCAGCAGGATCAGCGGATCCGAGAGCACGGACCAGTTCTCCACGTAGTACAGGTCCAGGCGGGTGGATTCCTCCCAGGAGAGGTCCGAGCGCCCGGAGACCTGCCACAGCCCGGTGATGCCGGGCTTGACGAGCAGCCGCCGGTGCACGTCCTGCTCGTAGTGCTCGACCTCCTCGCGCAGCGGCGGGCGCGGACCCACCAGGGACATGTCCCCGCGCAGCACGTTGAACAGCTGCGGCAGCTCGTCCAGGAAGTACCGGCGCATGAACCGGCCCACCCGGTGATCCGCGGGTCGTCGGCCATCTTGAACAGCACGCCGTTGCCCTCGTTGCGCTCCATCAGCTGGGCTTTGAGCTGCTCCGCGTTCGGGACCATGGAGCGGAACTTCAGCATCCGGAAGGGCTCGCCCTGGTAGCCGACCCGCTCCTGGCGGAACAGCACCGGCCCGCCGGGGGAGTCCGCCTTGACCAGCAGGGCCAGCACCAGCAGCACGGGCGAGAGCAGCAGCAGGCCGACGGCGGAGGCCACGACGTCGATGAGGCGCTTGACGGCGGCTGCGGGCCCGCGCATGCGCGGGGTGCCCACGTGGATCAGCGGCAGCCCGTTCAGGGGCTGGGTGTGGAAGCGGGGCCCGGCGATGTGGCCATCATCAGGCCCACGTGCTCATCGGCCAGCAGCCAGCCCAGGCGGCGCATCCGCCGGGGCTTGATCCGGTGACCGGTGGACACGGCCACGACGTCGATCGCCAGCTCCTGCACCGCCGCCATGATCTGCTCCGGGTCCGGGGCGTAGCCCAGGATGGGCAGCTCGGGGTGCTCCTCCAGCACGCTGCCCGGCGCGGACCCGGCCAGGTACGCCGCGACCGGCCTGTATCCGTAGGCCGGGGCCCCGTGCAGCACGTTGGCCAGGTGCGCCGAGGACGGGGCGTCGCCGATGATGAGCACCCGGATCAGGGCGCGTCCGCTGCTGCGTCGGCGCACCAGCCACACGCGGAAGGCCCACCGGGCCAGCATCAGCAGGACCAGTCCCACCGGCAGCGCGATGAGCACGTATCCGCGGGCCAGCGGCACCGCGAAGGCGTAGGAGACGATCGCGATCGCGGCGAACAGCCACAGCGATGAGCGCACCACCGCGATGTACTCGGCGTTGCCGGCCCCCAGGATCCGGGAGTTCCTCGCGCCCCCGAGCCACAGGGCACCCCACCAGGCCAGCACCAGGCAGGCCGAGAGCAGCGTGTAGGAGACCGAGGAGTCCCCGGTGGTGGTGGGCAGGTGGGCGCCGTCGTCCGTGAAGCGCACTGCCTGGGCCACGACCACCGCCAGGATGATGCACAGGGCGTCGGTGACCGCCAGGACTCGGACGGCCTTGTTCGGCCAGGTCATGCGATGGACGTCGCCGTCGGTCAGCGGCGGCCGGTGCGCGCGTGGTGCCACGGTCTTCGGAACCTCTCCCCCAAGAAGTCTGATGTGATCGATCGGGACGGAACGCGGGCGGTCCCCGACCGCCCCGTATCGCGCGGCCCGCGGGGTCCCCGCGGGGTCGCGCTGATTCCGTCCCCCGCCCCTCTGTATAGGGAGCCGCTGGGGCCCGCCCGCCCGGGACCCGGGTGATGCGGGCGTCAGTCCCGTGCGGTCAGGTAGCGGATCACCGGCTCGTACAGGTGCGGCAGGACGTTGTCATCCATCGGCACCGCCACCAGCAGCTGACCCTGGGCCTCGGAGACGAACAGGCCCGGGTCGTTGCAGTCGGCGATGCCCAGGGTCGCCAGCCCCGCCTGGGCGGCGGCCCCGGCCCAGCCGTGATCGGCGATCACCAGATCCGGCAGACCGGACGGGCTGCGGCGCAGCTGCTCCAGGACCAGGTCCATCGGCTGCGGCAGGTGGGTATGGGCCAGGGAGCCGTACTGCTGGAACATCACCACGCCCTCGATCTGGCGCAGGTCCCCGCCGTCGAAGGCGATGCCCTCCTCGATGCCCACCACCTCGGCCCCGCGGGACTCGGCCCACGCGGCCAGCTCCCGGTAGATCGGGTAGAGCCCGGCCGGGTGCCCGGTGGCGAACAGCAGGCGCGCGCCGCGGTCCACGGCCTCGTGCAGCAGGCGCCGGTAGGTGCGCAGGGCGGTGACGCACTGCCGGGCGCCGATCGTGTCCTGGCCTTCTCGATGCCGCGGGTCCGGGTCGATCCCGACCTTCTCCACCATCAGCGCGAACACCTCCTCCCAGGTCCACGGGTGGTCCTGGACCACGCCGAAGCCCAGGTGCTCGACGCCGTCCAGGAAGCCCTGGATGTGGGCGAGGTTGTCCTCCCGCGGGGTGGCCACCCGGCCGGTGATGCGGGCGCGATCCAGGTGCTCGCGCAGCGCGGCCTCGGCGTCGGGGCTCGTCGGGGTGGAGGCGGCGGTGTTCACGAGGTCCTCTCGGGTCGGGGATCGGGGTGGGGGTCAGGTCAGATCGGGTGTGGGGGGGCAGACCGAGGCACGAGGCCCGCGGGTCAGCGGGCGCCCACCACGGCGGCGTAGACCGCGGCGGTGCGTCGTGCGGCGTCGTCCCAGGTCAGGGTGCGGGCGTGGGCCAGGCCGCGGGCGCGCAGCCGGGCGCGCAGCGCCGGATCCTCGGCCAGCAGCGCCAGGGACCGGGCCCAGGCCCGCGGGGTGCGCTCGGGCACCAGCAGCCCGGCGCGCCCGTCCTCCAGGGCGGTGCGCAGCCCGCCGACGTCGGAGGCGGCCACCGGGGTGCCGCAGGCCTGGGCCTCCAGGGCCACCAGACCGAAGGTCTCGGAGGAGGAGGGGCAGGCCACGACGTCGGCCGCGCGCATCGCGGACGCGAGCTGGGGCGCGGGGCAGGCCGGGGTGAACCGGCAGCGCGCCAGGACGCCCTCGTCCCGGGCCAGCGCGCGCAGCCGCGTCAGGTACTGCGGGGAGGCGCTGCCGCGGATCTCCAGCCGCGCCCCCGGGACCCGGCGGATCAGCTCCGGCAGGGCTCGGATCAGGATCTCGGGGCCCTTCAGTGGCTGGGGACGCCCGGCGAACAGGATGCGGAACGGCGCGGGGTCCTCGCTCGTCTCCCGCGCGGATGGTGCGGCATCCTCCGGCGCGGACTCCGGAGAGGCGAGTGTCTGCGATCCGGGTTCCTGCGAGGCGGGCGCTGGGGAGGTGGGTCGCTCGGGGTCCGGGTGGAAGACCGCGGCGTCCACCCCCGGGGGCACCGTGTGCAGCCGCCGCGGATCCGCCCCGTACAGCTGCACGAGCTCCCGCGCTTCGGTGTCGGTGTTGGCGATCACGGCCTGGGTAGCGCGCAGCAGCTCCTCTTCGGCCGCGGCCCGCTCCTGCGGTTCCGGCGGCTCCCCGGCCCCGGCGTGGCGGTTCTTGATCCGGGCCGTGGTGTGCAGGGTCAGCACCAGCGGCAGCCGCTCCGCCGTGCGCCCCAGCTGCTCGCGCAGGCTCAGGGCGGCCTGCCCGGACAGCCAGTAGTGCGCGTGCAGCGCATCCGGGGCCGGCAGCCGCTGCGCCACCTCGGCGCAGGCGCGCCCGAAGGCCCCGGTCAGCCGGGCGAGATCCGCCTTGCCGGCCCCGGCGGCCGCGGGCAGGGCCAGGGTGTGCACCCGCAGTCCCGGCGCGGGGCTCGCGGTGCGCACGGACGGGGCGCTCGCGGCGTCGGGCGAGGTGTCCAGGGTGAAGACCTCCACGCGATGCCCGGCGCGGGCCAGGGCGGCGCACAGGTGCGCGATGTAGACGTTCATGCCCCCGGCGTCCCCGTCGCCGGGCTGGGCCAGGGGAGAGGTGTGCATGCTCAGCACGTGCAGGACCAGCCCCCGGGATCCCGGGGCGCGCTCGTCGGCGGCGACGGTGCGCTGGGCGGCGGGTGGTGGGGCATCCGGGGGCGCAGTCACAGCACCCGAGTCTAGGCCATGCCCGCGCGCCGCTGCGGTGCGCTCACCGACACCCCGGCGTCCGCTTGCCCGCCGTCCAGCGCACCGCCCGCCGGGTGCGGCGCGCGGGCGCGGGGACCGGTGGGACAATGGCCGCATGAGCAAGCCCGAACAGCGCCCCGACCCCTCCGCCGATCCCGATTCATCCAGCACGCTCCCCACGGCCGATTCCGCCCAGCTCCCCCCGGAGCGGGCCGCGCTGATCGACCTGGGCGCCGTCGAGCACAACGTCCGGGTGCTGCGTCGCCGCTGCGCCCCCGCCCGGCTGATCGCCGTCGTGAAGGCCGACGCCTACGGGCACGGTGCGGTGCCCGTGGCCCGGGCCGCCCTGCGCGCAGGTGCCGACATGCTGGGGGTGGCCCACGTGCGCGAGGCCCTCGAGCTGCGCGAGGCCGGGATCGACGCGCCCGTGCTGGCCTGGCTGCACACCCGCGCCACGGACTTCGCCGCGGCTGTGGCCCGCGACGTCGAGCTCGGGGTCTCCGGCTGGGATCTGGAGGCCGCCGCCGAGGCCGCCCGGCAGACCGGGAGCACCGCGCGCGTGCACCTGAAGATCGACACTGGCCTGGGCCGCAACGGCGCCACCGCCCGCGACTGGCCCGGCTTCGCCGCCCGGGCCAGGACCCTGGAGCAGGAGGGCCTCGTGCAGGTGGTGGGCATCTTCTCCCACCTGGCCGTGGCCGATGAGCCGACCCGCCCGGAGACCCGCGAGCAGCTGGCCCGCTTCGACGCCGCCGTCGCCCAGGCCCGGGAAGTGGGCCTGAACCCGCGGACCTGCCACCTGGCCAACACCCCCGGGGCCCTGGCCGACGGCGACGACGCCCAGCACCGGGAGATCCTGCGCGACGCCGTGCGCGTGGGCCTGGCTCTCTACGGCCTGTCCCCGTTCCCAGGCATCCCGTCGGAGGAGCTGGGGCTGCGCCCGGCGATGACCCTGCAGACCTTCGTGGACTCCGTCAAGGAGGTCCCGGCCGGGCAGGGCGTCTCCTACGGGCTGCGCTACCGAACCGAGACCCCCACCACCCTCGCCCTGATCCCGGTCGGCTACGCCGACGGCGTCCCCCGCGTGGCCGAACACGGCCCGGTGCGCATCCACCCGGCCGGGGCGCCCGCCCGGACCTTCCGGGTCGTGGGGCGGGTCGCGATGGACCAGATGGTCGTGGACCTTGGCGAGCCCGGGCTGAGCGACCCCGCCCTGGGCTACCTGCACGCCCCCGCCGTGCTGTTCGGCACCGGGGAGAACCCCGCGGTGGAGGAGTGGGCGCAGGCCGCCGGGACCATCAACTACGAGATCGTCACCCGCATCTCCCCGCGCGTGGACCGGGTCTACCTCACGCCCCGCTCCGAAGCCGAAGGTGAGACCGAGGCCGCCGACGGGGCGCGCGGGCAGGGCGAGGCCGCGGCGGGGGAGTCGGCATGAGCCGGCCCGCCGCCCCCGGTCCCGGGGAAGAGGAGACACTGCCCAAACCGCTGACCGAGGTGGCCCTGCCCGACCTCGCCGCGACCGGCCGTCTGGCCCGGGCGCTGGCCGCCGCGCTGCGCGCCGGGGACCTCCTGGTGCTCACCGGTGAGCTCGGCGCCGGGAAGACCACCTTCACCCGCGCCCTGGGGAAGGCCCTCGGGGTGCGCGGCTCCGTGATCTCCCCGACCTTCGTCCTGGCCCGCATCCACCCCAACGACCCCGACGGCCCCCGGCCCGGCGGACCGGACCTGGTGCACGTGGACGCCTACCGGCTGGGCTCGGTCGAGGAGGTGGACGACCTGGATCTGGAGGCCACCCAGGACCGGGCCGTGACCGTCGTGGAATGGGGGCGCGGGCTGGTGGAGCACCTGGCCGAGTCTCGCCTGGAGCTGACCCTGGAGCGGGCCACGGGGGAGGCCGCCCCGGTGGTGGAGGGCGACGAGGACGACGAGGACCCGCGTCGGGCCCGGCTGGCGGCGTTCGGGCCCCGCTGGACCGGGCAGGCCGGGCGGGACCTGGCCCGGCGCCTGGAGGCCGCCCTGCGCGGCTGACGCGCCCCGGGGGTGCGTCGGGAGGGGGAACTACACTTAGGCGGGTGCTCATCCTCAGCTGCGACACCTCCTCCATCGCCAGCGGCGCCCTGCTGCGCCTGCCGGACGACGCCGGCGCCCCCGAGGCCGCGGGCCCCGACCTCGTCGGCCGCGCCGAGGTGCTGGGCTCCTTCGCCACCGAGGACACCCGCTCCCACGCGGAGGCCACCGCGCCGGGGCTGCGTCGGCTCCTGGAGCAGGCCGGGGTGCCCGGCACGGCGCTGGGGCTCATCCTGGTCGGCATCGGCCCCGGCCCCTTCACCGGACTGCGCGCCGGGATCATGACCGCCCGGGCCCTGGGCTGGGCCTGGGGGGTGCCCGTGCGCGGGGTCATGAGCCTGGACGCCCTGGCCGAGGCGGCTCACCGGGACCTGCCCGTCCACGGCGCGCCCTTCCTGGCCGCCGCCGACGCCCGCCGCAGAGAGGTCTACGCCGCGGCCTACCGCACCGACCCCGCCCGGGGCTGGGCGCGCGAGGCCGGCCCCGCGGTCGGGAAGGCCGAGGGGATCCGGGACCTGCTGGGCCCTGCCCTGACCGGGCAGGACCGGCTGCCGCCCGTCGTCGGGCGCGGCGCCGGACTGTACCCCGAGCAGCTGCCCGCCCTGCCCGGGTGGGAGCAGGCGCACCCGCAGGCCGCGGACCTCGCCCGGGCCGGGGTGCGCCGGGGCCTGAACAGCCTGGATGCGGGCACCAGCCCCCTGTACCTGCGCGAATCCGACGCCGTCGTGCCCGCCGCCCGCAAGAAGGCCACCCGATGAGCCCCGCCCTGCCCTCAGACTGCCGCCACCGCCCGATGAGCGCGGCGGACATCCCCGCGGTCCACGCGCTGGAGACCCGCCTCTTCCCGCACGACGCCTGGCCGGTCGAGATGTTCCGCGCCGAGATCGCCCACCCGACCCGCGCCTACACCGCGGTCCTGGACGAGGCCGAACAGGTCATCGCCTACGCCGGGATGATGGCCGTCGCCGAGATCGCCGACGTGCAGACCGTGGCCGTGGCTCCCGAACACGAGGGCCGCGGCATCGGGCGCTGGCTGCTGCACCGGATGCACGAGCAGGCCCGCACCGCCGGGGCGCAGCGGATGATGCTCGAGGTCCGCCAGGACAACGCCCGGGCGCGCGCCCTGTACGAGGGGCTCGGCTACCGCGCCGTGCACATCCGGCCCCGCTACTACCGGGACGGGGCCGACGCCGTGATCATGCAGAAGGACCTGGCCCCGCAGCCCGGACGGGACGGGGCGGTGCTGACCGGGGCCGGCCCGACCGGTGCCGCCCTCACCGGGACGGCGTCGATCGGGGCCGTCGGCGCCGAGGCGCTGGCCGGGAACCCGCAGACCGAGGAGGAGCAGGAATGAACCGCGAGCCGATCGTGCTGGGCATCGAGTCCTCGTGCGATGAGACCGGGATCGGGATCGTGGCCGGGAACCGACTGCTGACCAACACCGTCTCCTCCTCGATGGCCGAGCACGTGCGCTTCGGCGGGGTGATCCCGGAGATCGCCTCCCGCGCGCACCTGGAGGCCATGATCCCCGCGCTGGACGCGGCCCTGACCGAGGCCGACGTCGAGCTGGGGCAGGTGGACGCGCTCGCAGTGACCGGCGGCCCGGGCCTGGCCGGGGCGCTCATGGTCGGGGTGGCCGCGGCCAAGGCGCTGGCCGCGGCCACCGGCAAGCCGCTGTATGCGATCAACCACCTCGTCGCGCACGTGGGGGTGGGCCTGCTGGAGGGGCAGTCCGGCGCGGTCACCGGCCCGGACGGGAGGCTGCCGGAGGATCTCGGGGCGCTGCTGGTCTCCGGGGGGCACACGGAGATCCTGCGAGTGCACGACATCGCCGGGGACGTCCGCCTGCTCGGGGCGACCCTGGATGACGCGGCCGGGGAGGCCTACGACAAGGTGGCCCGCATCCTCGGGCTGCCCTACCCCGGGGGTCCCGCGATCGATCGGGTCGCCCGCGAGGGGGACCCTCGGGCCTTCCGCTTCCCCCGGGGGCTCAGTGCGCCCAAGTACCTCGGCAGCGCCGAGGCGCCCGGGCCGCACCGCTACGACTTCTCGTTCTCCGGGCTGAAGACCGCCGTGGCGCGGGTGGTGGAGGGCTTCGAGGCGCGCGGGGAGCCGGTGCCGGTGGCCGACGTCGCCGCCTCCTTCCAGGAGGCCGTGGCCGACGTCATCACCGCCAAGGCCATGCTGGCCTGCGCGGAGCAGGGCATCGGCACGCTGCTGCTGGGCGGGGGCGTGGCCGCCAACTCGCGGCTGCGGGCCCTGGCCGAGCAGCGCTGCGGGCAGCACGGGGTGCGCCTGGTGGTGCCCCCGCTGAGCCTGTGCACGGACAACGGCGCGATGGTCGCGGCCCTGGGCTCGCGCCTGGTCGCGGCGGGCACGGCCCCCACGGGGCTGGGCTTCACCCCGGACCCGTCCCTGCCGGTCACCTCGATCTGCCTGCCCTGATTCTCCTTTCGTGAGCCGCCTGCCCTGAGACCCGGCCCGGGCCGCCGCCGGTCAGTACCCGGTGCGGGTCAGGCGGGTCAGGTCCCGCACGACGGCGCGCAGGTCGCCGTCGTGCCGGGCGGCCACCCGCCGCTGCCGCTCGGCCCCGGTGCCGCGCTCCAGGATCCGCTCGATCTCCGCCAGCTCCTCGGCGCAGCCCAGGTCATCGGCCAGCGGGGCCAGTCGATCCAGCATCCGCGGGATCTCCTCGCGCAGCGGCGCCTCCCGGTTGCTCGGATCCAGGATCACCTCGGCATCCAGCCCGTAGCGGGCCGCCCGCCACTTGTTCTCCTCCGCGTTCCAGCGGCGCAGCACTGGGATGGTGCCGCCGGCCTCCACGGTGCGGGAGGCCTCCTCCGCCAGGCACTGGGTCAGGGCCGCCATGGCCCCGATCTCCTGCAGGGTCGAGGCGCCGTCGCAGATGCGCATCTCCACGGTGCCGTAGCGCGGCACCGGGCGCACGTCCCAGCGGTTCTCCGAGTCCTCCTCGATGACGCCGGTGTCCATCAGATCCCGGGTGTACTGCTCGAACTCCTCCCACCGCTGGAACAGGTACGGCATCCCGGAGGTCGGGATCTGCTGGAAGATCATGGCCCGCTGCGAGGCGTAGCCGGTGTCGTGGCCCTGCCAGAACGGGGAGTTCGCGGACAGCGCCAGCAGGTGCCCGTAGTGGTTGACCAGGTGGTTCACGGTGGGCAGGGCCTTGTCCCGGGAATCCACGCCCACGTGCACGTGCACCCCGTAGATCATCATCTGGTAGCCCCAGTACTGCGTGCGCTCCAGGACCTTGCGGTAGCGCTCCTTGTCCGAGATGACCTGCTCCTCCCACCGGGCCAGGGGGTGGGTCCCGGCGGAGAAGATCTCCACGCCCAGGGGGTCGGTGTGGCGGCGGATCTTCTCGACCATCCCGGCCAGCTGCTCGACGGCCTCGCCGACCCGCTCATTCACGCCGGTGACCATCTCGATGGTGTTGGCCAGGAACTCCCGGGTCAGGTGCGGGGTCAGCCCCTCCGGGTGGATGAGGTCCCGGTGAGGTGCGGTGAGCACCTCGAACAGCTCGGGCGCGGCCCCGATCATCGCGCCGCTGGCGCGGTCCACCAGGGCGACCTCCCATTCGATGCCGAGGGTGGACTGGGTGGAGCTGGCGAATTCGAGCATGAGGGCCTCCAGACGTGATCGCTTCATCCTATCCGCGCCGGTCACCGGCCGATGGCGGCATCCCAGCAGGTGAGCGGGCTCAGACGGGTTCGACGACGAAGCAGGCCCGCTGCTCCCCGCCGGGCTCGTCCCAGCGGGTCGCGAGCAGCGTCGCGTGCCTCCCGCCTGACCCCGGCCCCCGGGACGCACCGGCCAGCAGGCGCCTGCGCAGCCGCTCCGGCACGACGTCGACCCCCCGCTTCTTCACGGTCAGGGACGTGACGCCGTGCTCGCGCACCCAGCGGCGCAGGGTCTTCTCGTGCAGGGGCAGGCGCACCGCGATCCGCCAGCACCGGGCCCAGTCCAGCTCTCGGGCGTCATCGGAGGTCACATAGGCGATGCGCTCATCCAGCAGGTGCCCGTCGACGGCCTCGGCCAGGGCTCGCACCTGCCCGGAGCGGATCACGGCGCCGTCGGGTTCGTACAGGTACGCCCCGGGCGGGCCGACGGGGGCCGCGGGCTCCTGCTCGGCGGCCACGGGGGAGTCCAGCACGTGCAGAGCCCGCGGGACCAGCGGGTCCGGTCCCAGCACGGTGGCGCGCCGGCGCACCCCGGGGGTGGCCAGGGCGTTGAACCACAGGACGACCTCCACCACGTCCCCGCCGTGGCTGACCCATTCGGCGGTGGCCTCCGGGGGGATCGCGGCCCGGTCCATGCCCGGGCCCATCTTGACCCCCATCGGCACGCCGGTCGCGGCCAGGCGGCGGATGACGGAGAACGGCGGGGAGAAGGCCTCGGGGTCGAAGATCCGCTGCCGGGTGCGCCCGCGGCCGGATTCCCGGCGGGCCGGATCCAGCCACAGGGCCGTCATCGCGCCGCCGTCCGGGCACCTCAGCTGCCCCGGCTCCAGCTGCTCGACGTCGCCGACCAGCACCCGGGCGTCGGGGAAGGACCGGAGGTTCGCGGCCGCGCAGGCAGCCGTGTGCGGGTCGATCTCCACGGCCAGCACGCAGAGCCCGGCCCGGGCGAAGGCCAGGGTGTCCGCGCCCAGCCCGCAGCCCAGGTCCGCCACCGAGCCCAGTCCGGCCGCGCGCAACCGGGCGGCGTGGTGCTCGGCCACGGCCCGGCGGGTGGCCTGCTCCAGCCCCGGCCGGGTCAGCAGCAGGTGCTCGGCCTCGGGTCCGAACTTGGCCGCGGCCTCGCCGCGCAGCTTGGCCTGGGTCAGCACGGCGGCGGCCCGGTCCGCGTCCAGTCCGGCCGCGCGCAGCCGGGTGGAGGCGGCCAGGGCGTCCTGCTCGCGGTAGTCCAGGCCGGCCAGCAGCGTCAGCTCCTGCTCGTCGAAGGGTGCTGGCGGGGCGGGGGAGAGGTCGGGGAGGCTCACGCGCTCCACCCTAACCGGGCCCCGGACGGCGGCGTCGGTTCCGCCCTCGGCGGAGGCTGGCACTCGCCTTGACCCTCTGCTAACGCCCGGAATAGAGTCGGCTTTAGCACTCTGGCACTCAGGGTGCTAACTGGGCCTGGCGCTCAATCGGCACCGCGACGACGGTTGGCTCGCCTCACCCACAGGCTCATGCCGCGTACCGACAACCCAAGGAAGAAGGTCCACCATGTCCGTCTCCATCAAGCCCCTGGAAGACCGCATCGTCGTCCAGCCCGTCGAGGCCGAGCAGACCACCGCCTCCGGGCTGGTCATCCCGGACACCGCCAAGGAGAAGCCCCAGGAGGGCAAGGTCGTGGCCGTGGGCCCCGGCCGCGTGGACGACAAGGGCAACCGCGTGCCCGTGGACGTCGCCGAGGGCGATGTCGTCATCTACTCCAAGTACGGCGGGACCGAGGTCAAGTACTCCGGCCAGGAGTACCTCGTGCTCTCCGCGCGGGACGTGCTGGCCGTCGTCGAGAAGTAGTCTCGCGCGCACCGCGCACGAGACCCGCATCCACCCTTCACGACAAGGAGTCATGACGTTCCATGGCAAAGCAGCTGCGATTCGATGACGCCGCCCGCAAGGCCCTCATGGCCGGTGTGGACAAGCTCGCCGACACCGTCAAGGTGACCCTCGGCCCCCGCGGGCGCAACGTGGTGCTGGACAAGCAGTGGGGAGCGCCGATCATCACCAACGACGGCGTGACCATCGCCCGCGAGGTCGAGCTGGACGACCCCTACGAGAACCTCGGTGCCCAGCTGGCCAAGGAGGTCGCCACCAAGACCAACGACGTCGCCGGCGACGGCACCACCACCGCGACGGTGCTCGCCCAGGCGCTGGTCACCGAGGGGCTGCGCAACGTGGCCGCCGGTGCCGCGCCCAACGAGATCCGCCGCGGCATCGAGGCGGCCGTGCAGGCCGTCTCCGAGCGCCTGCGGGCCAACGCCCGCGAGGTCGAGGGTCAGGAGGTCGCGCACGTCGCGGCCATCTCCGCCCAGTCCGAGCAGATCGGCCAGCTGCTGGCCGAGGCCTTCGAGAAGGTCGGCAAGGACGGTGTGATCACTATCGAGGACGGCTCCTCCACGGAGATCGAGCTGTCCGTGACCGAGGGCATGCAGTTCGACAAGGGCTACCTGTCCCCGTCCTTCGTGACCGACGCCGAGCGGCAAGAGGCCGTGCTGGAGGACTCCCTGGTGCTGATCCACCAGGGCAAGATCTCCTCCGTGCAGGACCTCATGCCGGTCCTGGAGAAGGTCGTGCAGGCCAAGAAGCCGCTGACCATCATCGCCGAGGACGTCGAGGGCGAGGCTCTGTCCACCCTGGTGGTGAACAAGCTGCGCGGCAACCTCGACGTCGTCGCCCTGAAGGCCCCCGGCTTCGGGGACCGCCGCAAGGCGATCATGCAGGACCTGGCGATCCTCACCGGCGGCGAGGTCATCACCTCCGAGCTGGGCATCACCCTGGACTCGGTCACCCTGGACCAGCTGGGCACCGCCCGGCGGGTCACCGTGACCAAGGACGAGACCACCGTCGTGGACGGCGGCGGCTCCGAGCAGGCCCTGGCCGAGCGCGTGGCCCAGCTGCGCGCCGAGGTCGAGCGCGTGGACTCCGAGTGGGACCGCGAGAAGCTCAAGGAGCGCCTGGCGAAGCTGGCCGGCGGCGTGTCCGTCATCAAGGTCGGCGCCGCGACGGAGGTCGAGGCCAAGGAGCGCAAGCACCGCATCGAGGACGCTGTCTCCTCCACCCGCGCCGCGCTGGAGGAGGGCATCGTCGCCGGCGGCGGCTCCGCCCTGGTCCACGCCGCGAAGGCCCTGGATGAGGACCTCGGCCTGAGCACCGAGGACGCCCGCACCGCGGTGGACATCGTGCGCCGCTCCCTGAACCAGCCGCTGCGCTGGATCGCGGAGAACGCCGGGGCCGACGGATTCGTCGTCGCCGCCCGGGTCGCGGAGCAGGAGGTCGGCCACGGCTACAACGCCGCGACCGGGCAGTACGAGGATCTGGTGGCGGCCGGGGTCATCGACCCCGTCAAGGTCACCCGCTCCGCCCTGGAGAACGCCGCCTCCATCGCCTCCCTGGTGCTGACCACCGAGACCCTGGTGGTGGATCAGCCCGAGGAGGAGGACGAGGACTAGCCTCTTCCCTCCGGGTCCCGTGATGCACGGGCCCGTCTCCGCGCGATCCCCGTCGCCCGATGCCCCGTCCAACCGGGGCCTCCGGCGGCGGGGATCGCGCGTTCCGTCCGCCGCATCAGCCCGGAGGCGAGGGCCGCGGAGCCGGTGCGCTCAGGTCGGAACCCCGTGGGGAGGGGGACGGGGCTGCCGAGCCGGAAGCCCCGATTCGGCTAGGATGTGAGGGTTTGCCCCCGCTCGGAGCGGGGACGCTCACTTCCGCAGTCGCCGCCTCGTCGAGGATCCCCCTTTCTCCGCATGACCCCGCCATCATCGATCCCCTCAGCCCCCGCCGCGGCCCCGGGCACGCAGCCGCCGTCCACCGTCCGCGACGCCGTGGGGCTGGGCACGGGTCGGGCCCCTGCCCCCGCCCCGGCATTCCGGCCGGAGATCCAGGGGCTGCGCTCGCTGGCCGTGCTGCTGGTCGCCGCGTACCACATCTGGTTCGGTCGGGTCTCCGGCGGGGTGGATGTGTTCCTGTTCATCTCCGCGTTCCTGATGACGCTGTCCTTCACCCGCCGGATCGAACGCGGGGAGCGGATCGGGTGGCGGCGGTTGAGCACGTACTGGGTGCACGTGTTCAAACGGATCCTGCCCCTGGCGGTGCTCACGGTGCTGCTGGTGCTGGTCGGCACGCGGGCGCTGCTGGGTCCGGAGCGCTGGCTGCCGATCCTGCGGGAGTCCGTCTCGGTGCTGACGTACTGGGAGAACTGGTACTCGATCGCCCACGCGGTGGATTACTACGCCGCGGACTCCGGTGCGGCCTCCCCGCTGCGCCACTTCTGGTCGCTGTCCGTGCAGGGGCAGATCTTCCTGACCTGGCCCCTGCTGTTCGCGCTCGGGGCCCTCATCATCCGGGGCCTGCGCCTACCGGCCCGTGCCGTGCTGGGGACGCTGTTCGGTCTGGTCTTCGCGGCGTCGCTGGCTTTCTCGGTGATCCTCACCAGTGCGGATCAGCAGTCCGCGTACTTCAACACCTTCGCTCGGCTGTGGGAGTTCGCCCTGGGCTCCCTGCTGGCGATCCTGCTGCCGCTGCTGCGCGCCCCGGCCCGGGTGCGGGCCGGGCTGGGGTGGATCGGGGTCGCGGCGATCCTCCTGTGCGGAGCGGTCCTGGACGTGCAGGGAGCGTTCCCCGGATGGATCGCCCTGTGGCCGACGCTGGCGGCCAGCCTCGTGATCTTCGCGGGGCAGACCGGCACCCGCTGGGGTGCGGACCGTCTGCTGTCCTGGGGTCCTCTGGTGCGTCTGGGCGGATACTCCTACGCCCTGTACCTGCTGCACTGGCCGCTGCTGGTCTTCTATCTCTCCCACGTCGGCCAGGAGAAGGCCGGGTTCGTCTCCGGGGTCGGCCTGCTGGCCCTGTCGCTGGCCGGCGCCGTCGCTCTGACCCGCTGGGTGGATGCGCCGCTGCGCTCCTGGCGGTGGGCCGAGGCCGGGCGCTGGCGCTCCCTGGCGGTCATCGGCCTGTGCCTGTGCCTGGGGCTGGGCGCGGCGATGGGATGGCAGGGACAGATCCGCCACCGCCAGGCGGTCTTGGATGCTCATGCGGAGCGGGATTACCCCGGGGCCAGGATCCTGGAGTCCGGGTACGTGTACCAAGGAGATCCTGATCCGGAACTGACCCCCACCGAGGTGGTGCGGGTCGGTGACTGGGCTCAGAGCCACTTGGGCAGCACCTGCGATCGAGTCATGCATCCGGCACCCGCCGGCCTGCCCGGCGAGCAGTGCTACTACTCGGTGCGCCAGGATCAGCCTGACCGCACCGTCGTGGCGGTCGGCAACTCCCACACGGAGCAGTGGATGACCGCGATGATGGATCGGGCGCGGCGCAGCAACGAAGATCTGATCTTCATCCGCCACCCGGGGTGCTACTTCACCACCGCCCAGGACAACGGCTCCGAGCAGTGCCAGCAGTGGGTGCCTCGAGCGGAGGAGCTGATCAACCGATTGCACCCGGACGACCTGGTGATCCAGTCCACCTTCGCCACCCATGACGGCGCCGCAGAGGTCATCCGGCCCGGAACGGAGGAGCAGGTTCGCCGATGGTCGGGCCAGGGCATCCGAGTTATCGGCATCAGGGACAACGCCCGCTTCCCTCAGTCGCACATGGACTGCGAGAAGCAGAAGGGGCTGGATGCCTGCACCTTCGAACACGTCACGGCCGGCACCGGCGATCCCACGCTGGTCTGGCAGCGGTCCATTCCCGGATACGCCTCCGTGGACATGGACGACATCATCTGCCCAGAAGGCCGCTGCCCGCCCGAGGTCGGCAACGTGTACACCTACATCGACGACAACCACATCACGGCCACCTACGTGCGCACCGCCCAGGCGTTCTTCGACGAACGCTTCGAGACGGCTCGGCGGACCGCGGACGCGGCCCAGCGCATCGACGGCTGAGGACCTCCGGCCCGGCGTCTAGGATGGGGGGAGGAATACCCGCGTGTCCCGCGGAAGCCGCCTCGGTGTCCGTCGAGCGGCCCGCCCGGACGCGGCCCGCGCCCAGCGAAAGGCTCACCACCCGTGACTCAGCCCACCGCACTGTCCGAGGACCCGTTCGGCCTGACCGGCCTGACCTACGACGACGTCCTGCTGCTGCCCGGCAACACCAGCGTGATCCCCTCGGAGGCGGACACCCGCACCCGCCTGTCCCGGCGTATCACCCTGAAAACCCCCATCATCTCCGCGGCCATGGACACCGTCACGGACTCCCGCATGGCCATCGCCATGGCCCGCCTCGGCGGGATGGGCGTGATCCACCGCAACCTGTCCATCCAGGACCAGGCCGAGCACGTGGATCGGGTCAAGCGCAGCGAATCCGGGATGATCACCAAGCCCGTGACCGTCGGCCCCGAGGCCACCCTCGAGGAGCTGGACCAGCTGTGCGGGCACTACAAGGTCTCCGGGTTGCCCGTCGTGGACGAGGACGGCACGCTGGTCGGGATCATCACCAACCGGGACACCCGCTACCTGCCGGAATCCGAGTTCCCCGTGCGCACCGTGCGCGAGGTGATGACCCCGATGCCCCTGGTCACCGGGCACGAGGGGATGAGCAAGGACGAGGCCTTCGCCCTGCTGTCCTCCCACAAGATCGAGAAGCTGCCGCTGGTGGACGACGCCGGGAAGCTCACGGGGCTGATCACCGTCAAGGACTTCACCAAGACCGAGCAGTACCCCCACGCCACCAAGGACGAGGAGGACCGCCTGCGCGTGGGCGCGGCCGTCGGCTTCTTCGGCGACGGCTACGACCGGGCCATGGCCCTGATCGAGGCCGGGGTGGACGCGCTGTTCATCGACACCGCCAACGGCCATTCCCAGGGCGTGCTGGACATGATCGCGCGGCTGAAGAAGGACTCGGCCGCGGACCACGTGGACATCATCGGCGGGCAGGCCGCCACCCGCGAGGGCGCCCAGGCCATCGTCGACGCCGGGGCCGACGCCGTGAAGGTCGGGGTGGGGCCGGGCTCGATCTGCACCACCCGCATCATCGCCGGCGTCGGCGTCCCCCAGATCACCGCGATCAACGAATCCGCCAAGGCCACCATCCCCGCAGGCGTCCCGCTGATCGCCGACGGCGGGCTGCAGCACTCCGGGGAGATCGGTAAGGCCCTGGTGGCCGGGGCGGACTCCGTGATGCTCGGGTCCATGCTCGCCGGGTGCGACGAGTCCCCCGGGGACCTGATCTTCGTCAACGGCAAGCAGTTCAAGGCCTACCGCGGCATGGGGTCGCTGGGGGCCATGCAGACCCGCGGCAAGAACGTCTCCTACTCCAAGGACCGCTACTTCCAGGCGGACGTGAAGGGCGAGGACAAGCTGATCCCGGAGGGCATCGAGGGCCAGGTGGCCTACCGCGGGCCGCTGGCCGCGGTGCTGCACCAGCTGGAGGGGGGCTTGCGCCAGACCATGTTCTACGTCGGCTCCCACGACATCGACGAGCTCAAGCACAAGGGCCGCTTCGTGCGCATCACCCCGGCGGGGCTGAAGGAATCCCACCCGCACGACATCATGATGACCGTCGAGGCCCCCAACTACCGCCGCTGAGGCCCGCTCCGACCCGGCCCGCTCACGCCCCTTCCCGGGTGGTGTGCCGCGCCCGGCGTCGGAGCCCGAAAGGACGAGAACACCCGTGAACGACATCGAGATCGGGCGCTGGAAGCGCGCCCGCCGCACCTACTCCCTGGACGACGTCGCCCTGGTCCCCTCCCGGCGCACCCGCGATCCCCGGGACGTGAGCACGGACTGGCAGATCGATGCCTTCTCCTTCCCGACCCCGATCCTCGGGGCGCCCATGGACTCCGTGATGTCCCCGGAGACGGCCATCGCCCTGGGGCGCCTGGGCGGGCTCGGGGTGCTGAACCTGGAGGGGCTGTGGACCCGCTACGAGGACCCGGAGCCGTACCTGGAGGAGATCTCCCTGCTACCCCGGGACGACATGCCGCGGGTGACCTCCCGGATGCAGAAGATCTACGCCGAGCCGATCAAGCCGGAGTTGATCACCGCCCGCCTGGCCCAGATCCGCGAGGCCGGGGTCGTGGTGGCGGGGGCCCTGACCCCGCAGCGCACCCAGGAGCACTACGAGACCGTGGTGAAGGCCGGGGTGGACCTGTTCGTGATCCGTGGGACCACCGTCTCCGCGGAGCACGTGTCCCAGAATCAGGAGCCCCTGGACCTCAAGCGCTTCATCTACGAGCTGGACGTCCCGGTGATCGTGGGCGGGGCCGCCGGCTACGCCCCGGCCCTGCACCTGATGCGCACCGGTGCGGCCGGGGTCCTGGTGGGCTTCGGCGGGGGAGCGGCCAGCACCACCCGCCGCGCCCTGGGCATCCACGCCGCGATGGCTTCGGCCATCTCCGACGCCGCCCAGGCGCGCTCGGACTACCTGGATGAGTCCGGCGGCCGGTACGTGCACGTGATCGCCGACGGCGGGATGGGCCTGTCCGGGGACATGGTCAAGGCCATGGCCATGGGGGCTGACGCCGTGATGATCGGCGCGCCCCTGGCCCGGGCCGCGGAGGCCCCCGGGTGCGGGTACCACTGGGGTCCGGAGGCCCACCACCCGGAGTTCCCGCGCGGGACCCGCACCCCGATGGAGCAGGTCGGCTCCCTGCAGGAGGTCCTCTACGGGCCCAGCCACCACGTGGACGGCACCTCGAACCTCATGGGCGCGGTGCGCCGGGCGATGGCCACCACCGGGTACTCGGATCTGAAGGAGTTCCAGCGCTCCGACGTCGTGCTGACCCACCGCCAGCGCTACTGAGCGACCCCGCTGCGACGGCCCCGCATCCCGACCGCCCGAGGGCGGGACGGGTGCGGGGCCGTCGACGTCGGCGCGCCGGAGCTGGGACGCCGGCGCCGGACCGGGCGGCGCCTACAGCTCGGCCTGCGCGCCCATGACCGTGGTGGAGTCCGGGGGCAGGTGGAAGACCTGGGTCTTGTTGGCGGAGAACTTCTCCAGCAGCCGGAACACGGCCTTCTGCCAGCGCGGCATGCAGCGGTCCTGGCCCCGCTCGATGCGGAACACGGAGAGCATGTAGGTGGCCTCCCGCGGGTCGAACTCCAGTTCCGGGGCGCGGCCCACGGCCAGGCGCAGGGCGTCCGGGAGGTCCTGGGAGTCGTTGAACCCGACCCGGCACAGCACGTGCACGATGCCGTCCCCGGGATCGCCCAGCTCCGTGACCACCAGCCGGTCCTCGTGGCGCACGTGCGGGACCCCGATGTTCTTCATCGTCATGATCACCACGTGCTCGTGCAGCACGTGGTTGAACTGCACGTTGGAGTGCAGGGCCAGCGGCGCCGTGCTGGGATCCCCGTGGGGATACACGGCCACTCCGGGCACCCGGGGCACGCGGTGCTCCTTGACATAGGCGACGAACTGCTCGATCGGCCCCTCCATCTCGGCGCGCCGGCCGAACATGATCTGCGAGCCGCGCCGCCAGGTGAGCATCAGGGTCGCGGCGATCGAGGCGATCAGCAGCGGCAGCCACCCGCCGGAGAGGACCTTGAGCACGTTGGCCCCGAACAGCAGCAGCTCCAGCCCGCCGATCACCGCGCCCAGCGCGATCAGCCGCGGCCAGGACCAGCCCCACACGGCCTGGGCCAGCAGCAGGAACAGCGAGAACTCCAGCAGCAGGGTGCCGGTCACGGACAGCCCGTAGGCGGCGGCCAGCGAGGAGGAGGAGCGGAAGATCAGCACCAGGGCCAGGACCCCGAGGAACAGCAGGAAGTTCACGGTGGGCATGTAGATCTGCCCGCCCTGCTCCCGGGAGGTCTGCACGACCTTCAGCCGCGGCAGCAGCGAGAGGCGCGTGGCCTGCCGGGACACGGAGAAGGCCCCGGAGATCACCGCCTGGGAGGCGATGACGGTCGCGCAGGTGGCCAGGACCACCAGCGGCAGCTGCGCCCAGGAAGGCGCCAGCAGGTAGAAGGGGTTGGCGATGGCCGCCGGGTCGGAGAGGATCAGCGCCCCCTGCCCGAGGTAGTTGATCGCCAGGCCCGGCAGCACCAGGCACAGCCAGCCCAGCAGGATCGGCCGGCGCCCGAAGTGGCCCATGTCCGCGTACAGCGCCTCCACGCCGGTCACCGCCAGGACCACCGCGCCCAGCGCCACGAAGGCGACGATCGGGCGGTCCGCGGCGAAGGACAGCGCGTAGGTGGGGGACAGCGCCCGCAGGATCGCGGGGTTCTGCACGAGGTGGGGCAGGCCGAGCAGGATCAGCACCGCGAACCACGCGACCATGACCGGCCCGAAGGCCTTCCCGATGGTCCCGGTGCCCCAGCGCTGGACGAGGAACAGCACGGTGAGGATCACCAGCGCGATCGGCACCACGGCCTCCTCCAGCCCCGGGTCCGCGACGCTGAGGCCCTCCACGGCCGAGAGCACGGACACCGCGGGGGTGATCAGCGAATCGCCGTAGAACAGGGCGGCGCCGATGATCGCCAGCACCAGCGCGGCGCCGGCGCGTCGGGAGCGCAGGCCGAGCTTGCGCCGGATCAGGGCCGCCAGGGACAGGATGCCCCCTTCGCCCTGGTTGTCGGCCTTCATGATGAAGGTGATGTAGGCCAGGGTGACGATGAGGAACAGGCACCACAGCAGCATCGAGACGACGCCGAGTACGTCCTCCTCGGTGGGGGCGATGAACCGGTCGTGCAGGGTGAACACCGTCTGCACGGCGTAGAGCGGGGAGGTGCCGATGTCCCCGAAGACGACGCCGAGGGCGGCGATGACCAGCGGCAGCACCGGTCCGGGGTGACCGTGGGGCAGCTCCAGGGAGACGGTGTCGAAGGGTGCGGAGGAGGAGTCGGCGGGAGCCGACGGATGCAGTGGTGCAGGGCCCGCGGGTGCGTTCACGAAGCGTCATCCTGCCACCACGCTCCCGGCGTGGCAAGCGGATGGCGCGCCCGGGTCTCACGGGCCCCGCGGGCGCTGGGCTCAGGGGCGGGCTCGCCGACGGCGGGATAGGGTGGTGGGGTGCTGAAACTCGCTCTGACGCCCCGCTGGCTGGCGGGGCTGCTGCTGGCCCTGGTCTTCGCGACCGGGTTCATGTTGCTCAGCCGGTGGCAGCTCGGCTCGGCCTCGGCCCACGAGGTCTCCGCGGACCCCGCCAAGGAAGCCGTGGTCCCGCTGGCCTCCGTGGCCGCCCCGCTGCAGCCGGTGCTCGCCTCCGAGGCGGACACCATGGTGCGCACCAGCGGGCACTACGAGCACGGATCCTCCGTGCTGGTGGGCTCCCGGGTCAAGGACGGGGAGCACGGCTACTGGGTGGTGTCCCGCTTCATCCCCGATGAGCAGCCGGATCGGGCGCAGGGGACCTTCTCGGTCGCCGTCGCCCGCGGCTTCACCACCGAGGCGGACCCGGCGCGGATCCCGGCCGAGCCGGACGGGGAGCTGACCGTCATCGGGCGGCTGGTGGCCAACGAGGGGCCGGTCTCCTCGGAAGGCTCCCGGGACCCGCGGATCCTGGGCAGCGCGGCCACGGCCGAGCTGACCAACACCTGGCAGGCCCCCCTGTACGCGGCGCCGGTGACCGCGGATGCGGAGGTGCCGGCCGGGCAGTCGCTGCCCCTGGACGGCGCGGACCACCTCACGGATGCGGCCCGGCTGTCCGCCCCGGATGAGGGTCTGGTGCCGATCCGCGCCCAGCAGTACACCAGCGATTCCCTGAACTGGCTCAACATCTTCTACGCCGCGGAATGGGTGGTCTTCGCCGGCTTCGCCCTGTTCCTGTGGTGGCGGATGCTCGCGGACTCCCACCGGCGTCGGCAGCATCCCGAGGAGTTCTTCGACCCCGCGCCGGCCGCGGGGGAGGAGGGCCGGATCTACTACGAGCAGTCCACCGGCCGGTACTTCTACTACGATGCCGAGGCCGGCCAGTACTACTACTTCGACGACGCCGCCGCGTCCCCCGACCCCACGAGGTGACCGAATGACCCAGCATCCCGCCGACCCGTCCCAGCCCGCCGAGGCGCCCCGCCCGGTGGAGCGCACCGACGGCAAGACCGTGCCGCTGCCGCCCGGCGCCAGCCCCGAGCAGGCCGCGAACCTGCGGGTGGGCCGACGCAAGTTCGGCGGCACCGAGGCCCAGATCCGCGGGGCCCTGACCTTCTACAAGTACTGCGCGTGGATCTCCGGGACCTTCCTGCTGC
Organism: Rothia sp. BD8; assembly: GCF_044878465.1. Taxonomy (NCBI): domain Bacteria; kingdom Bacillati; phylum Actinomycetota; class Actinomycetes; order Micrococcales; family Micrococcaceae; genus Rothia; species Rothia sp. BD8. The sequence goes on from NZ_JANJES010000001.1 coordinate 174,693, forward strand.
TGCTGGTGGCGGAGATGATCACCCGCTACGGCTTCGGCTACGATCTGCTGGCCTCCGCGCAGAACGCCCAGACCGGGGAGCACGTGGCCCTGGGGTGGCTGAACCGGGAGACCGGGAACCTCACCGGCGGAGTGAACGTCTCCACCGGGGTGCTCATCGTGCACGGCTGGTTCTACGTCGTTTACCTGCTGGCCTGCTTCCGGGTGTGGCTGCTGATGCGCTGGCCGATGCCCCAGCTGATCGTGATGGCCCTGGGCGGGGTCGTGCCGTTCCTGTCCTTCATCGTGGAGCGGCGCATCCACCGGGAGACCCTGGCGCAGCTGCGGGAGAACCCGCAGGCGACTCGCCGCTACTGACCCGCCCGCCGCTCATCCGTCTCGGACACCGCCCGCGACGCCGCCGCGCGAGCCCGCCCCGGCCCACGGGCGGGGTGTCCTAGACTGGGGGATCGGAGCCGACCCCGCGGCCGCACGCGTGCGCCCGCCCGGGTCGGAAGCAGACCCCGAAGACCTTCCGAAGGGACGAGTGTGACCCCCACCGAGACCCCAGCCGCCGGTGATCTGGAGGACCGCCCGGTCCTCGTCGTGGACTACGGCGCCCAGTACGCCCAGCTGATCGCCCGCCGCGTGCGCGATGCCCGCGTCTACTCGGAGATCGTGCCGCACACGATGTCCGCGCAGGACATGCTCGCGAAGAACCCCGCGGCGATCATCCTCTCCGGCGGGCCCGCCAGCGTCTACGCCCCCGAGGCCCCCGCGGGGGACCCGGCCCTGTTCGAGGCCGGCGTGCCGGTGTTCGGCATCTGCTACGGCTTCCAGGTCATGGCCCGGGCGCTGGGCGGGACGGTCGCGCGCACCGGGCTGCGCGAGTACGGGGCCACCCAGGCCACGCTCAGCGGCGGCGCCTCCTTCCTGGCCGGCACCCCGGTGACCCAGAACGTGTGGATGAGCCACGGCGACTCCGTGACCGAGGCCCCCGCAGGCTTCGAGGTCCTGGCCACCACCGACGGGGCCCCCGTGGCCGCGTTCGTGGATGCGGACCGGCGCCTGGCCGGGGTGCAGTGGCACCCGGAGGTGCGGCACTCCGACTACGGCCAGCAGGTCCTGGAGAGCTTCCTGTTCGAGGTGGCCGGGCTGGAGCCCACCTGGACCACCGGCAACGTCATCGAGGAGCAGGTGGAGCGCATCCGCGCCCAGGTCGGGGACGCGAAGGTCATCTGCGCGCTGTCCGGCGGGGTGGACTCCTCCGTGGCCGCGGCCCTGGTGCACCGGGCGGTCGGGGACCAGCTGACCTGCTTCTTCATCGACCACGGCCTGCTGCGCGAGGGCGAGCGGGAGCAGGTCGAGCAGGACTACGCCGAGACCATGGGCATCCGCGTGGTGACCATCGACGAGTCCGAGCGCTTCCTCTCCGCCCTGGAGGGGGTCACCGACCCGGAGACCAAGCGCAAGACGATCGGCCGGGAGTTCATCCGCTCCTTCGAGGACGCCCAGCGCAAGCTGGTCGCCGAGATCGAGGGCCCGGCCGAGGACATCCGCTTCCTCGTCCAGGGCACCCTGTACCCCGACGTCGTCGAATCCGGCGGCGGCGAGGGTGCTGCGAACATCAAGTCCCACCACAACGTGGGCGGGCTGCCGGAGGACCTGCAGTTCGAGCTCGTGGAGCCGCTGCGCACCCTGTTCAAGGACGAGGTGCGCGCGATCGGGCGGCAGCTGGGCGTGCCGGAGAAGATCGTGGCCCGCCAGCCCTTCCCGGGCCCGGGCCTGGGGATCCGGGTGATCGGGGAGGTCACCCGAGAGAACCTGCGGATCCTGCGCGCCGCGGACGCGATCGCGCGCGCCGAGCTGACCCGGGCCGGGCTGGACGAGGAGGTCTGGCAGATGCCGGTGGTCCTGCTCTCCCAGGTCCGCTCGGTGGGGGTGCAGGGCGACGGGCGCACCTACGGTCACCCGATCGTGCTGCGCCCGGTCTCCTCCGAGGACGCGATGACCGCGGACTGGTCGCGCCTGCCCTACGACCTGCTGGCGCGGATCTCCAACCGGATCACCAACGAGGTCGAGGAGGTCAACCGGGTGGTGCTGGATGTGACCTCCAAGCCCCCGGGAACCATCGAGTGGGAATGAGCCTGCGGCCAGGCTCGGACGGTGCGGGCCCCGAGGCCGCCTTCGACGGCGGCCCCGGGGCCCGTGCGCGTTTCCGCGCCCACCGCGCGCACCCGCGGGCCCAGCGCCTAGAATCGGTGTGCGGACGCCCACGCGCCCGCGAGCACCGCCCCATCCACCGACGGGAGACCGAGGCACCGTGACCCAGCCGCCAGCCACCGGAGACGCCGCATCCGCCCGGGAGCCGGAGACCACCCCCGCGGGCCACCCCCTGCCGTGGGGCGCGCCCCCGGCCACCGCCGAGGCACCGGACCGGGCCGCCGACGCCCGCCCGGCCCCGCAGGCCCCGGAGACCGACGTCGCCGGAGAGGGGACCGAGCAGAGACCCGACGTCGAGGCGGCATCGGCCCCGGAGCCGACGTCCGTCCCCGGGCAGGAGGCCGCGGAGGACGCAGAGACCGAGCCCGCGTCGTCGTCGGCCGCGGCCGAGGACGACCGCCTGATCCTGGACCCGTGGCTGCGGCAGGTGGACGCCTACACCGGCCCGGATGCGCTGCTGGACTTCAACCTGGTGGACAACGTCCACATCGACCTCACGACCTCCAACCCCTCCGGCTACGCCCAGCTGCTGGCCGGGCGCCGCACGCGTCTGTCCACCATCCTGCGCGAGCGCACGGCCCTGTCCGCCGGCATGCGCTCGGCCCAGGCGATCCGCGCCAAGACCGTCGAGCTGGACGCCCAGCACGGGCTCTCCGCGGGATTCCTCGCCGCCGGCACCGCCTCCTGGATCACCCGGGATGCCCGCACCGGCGCCCAGCGCCGGCACATCGCCCCCGTCGTGCTGGCCCCGGTGAGCATCACCCCGCACCCCGACGGCGAGGACTTCGACCTGCGCATCAGCGGCGGCGCCCGGCTGAATCCCGCCCTGGTGCGCGTGCTGCGCCGGGACCACGGCGTGGACCTGGAGGCCGCGGGCCTGCCCGCCAAGGCCACCTCCGGCTCCCGCCTGACCCCGGAGCCGGTCTTCGAGGCGCTGCGCGCCGTGGCCGCCGGGGTGCCCGGAATGAACGTGGAGGCGACCACCGTGGTCTCCACCTTCGCGGATCTCTCCGACACGGTCGGGCCCCTGCCCGAGCGGGGGGCCTCGGGGCTGCTGCGGGAGCTGTCCGATCTCAACCGCGCCCAGGTGGACGCCCCGCGTCAGCCCCGGGACCTGCGCCACCGCGTCGTCGACCCGGATGAGCTGGACCCGGCCGAGGAGGTGCTGGTCGAGGACGCCGACGACGACGTCTCCGAGATCCTGCAGCTGGCCCGGGCCGGGGAGTCCCTCGCGGTGACCGCCCCCGCCGGCACCGGGGCCCTGCGCGCGGCCGTGAACACCGTGGCCGCCCTCACCGAACAGGGCCGCTCCGTGCTGGTCCTGGCCGAGCGGCGCGAGAGCCTCGCCAGCGCCGTCGCCCGCCTCCGGGAGCTGGGGTTGGGGCAGCACCTGCTGGAGCTGGAGGCGCAGGTCGAGCCGGAGCAGCTGAGCGCGGACCTGGTGCGCACCCTCGTGGAGGTGGAGCGCAGCGAGGCGCCGCGCCTGGAGGAGCACCGGGAGCAGCTGGTGCGCACCCGGGAGAACCTGCGCCGCCATGTCCGCTCCCTGCACCGGCGCGAAGAGCGCTGGGACATCACCCCGTATCAGGCCATGCAGACCCTCGCGGCGCTGACCGCCAAGGATCCGGCCCCGGCCACGCGCGTGCGCTTCACCCGCGCCGTCCTGGATGCGACCGTGGACCGCCGGGAGACGGTGGCCCAGCTGGAGCGGGCCGCGGAGCTGCGGGCCTTCTCCCCGGCCACCCGCAAGGCCCCCTGGTACGGGGCTCGCCTGGTCAGCGCCGAGGACACCCAGCAGGCCCGGGCCCTGGTGCGCCACCTGCTGCAGACCACGCGGGATCACTCCCGGGCCGTGGCGGCCGCCTTCGAGTCCGTCGGCCTGCGCCCGGGCGCCAGCCTGCGCCGGTGGGAGGAGCAGCTGCAGCTGCTGCAGGGCATCCGGGAGTCCCTGACCCGCTTCCGCCCGGAGGTCTTCGCCGAGCCCGTCACGGACCTCATCGCGGCCACGGCCTCGGCCGGGTGGCGGCGGGAACGCGGCATCGACATGTCCGCGATGCAGCGCTCCCGGCTGCGCCGGGCCGCCAAGGAGCACATCCTGGCCCAGGTGCACATCGCGGACCTGCACCGGGCGCTGGTGAAGGTCCAGGAGCAGCGCGAGCAGTGGCGCGCCGACGCCGTCGACGATCGCCAGGTCAGCGTGCCGGAGGAGCTGGACGGGCTCGTCGCGACCCAGCGCCACCTGGGCGAGGAGCTGGCGGGCCTGGAGATCGTCATGGAGGACAGCCCCGCTCGCCGGGACTACCCCGAGCTGCCCGTGGAGCAGCTGGTCGGCGTGCTGGAGGAGATGGCCGGGGACCGCTTCCTGCTGGACACCCTGCCCGAGCGGGAGCGGCTGCTGGCGGTCCTGCGCGGCAAGGGGCTGCAGGAGCTGCTGGCCGACCTGGAGCGGCGCGAGGTCCCGGGCCGGCGCGTCGCGGACGAGCTGGAGCTGGCCTGGTGGCAGTCCGCCTTCGAGATCATGCTCGACCACCCGGACACGGCCCTGGTCACCGGCGAGCGGCTGGCGGCCTGGGAGTCCGCCTTCCGCCGCGCGGACCTGGCGCACGTGGCCTCCGGGCCGGCGCGGGTGCGCCACGGCATCGCCCGCGGCTGGCAGCGCCGGATCAACCGGCGCCCCGTGCAGGCCCGGGAGCTGCGCCGCCTGCTCAAGGGCGCCCCGGCCCCGCTGGGCACCTACCTGCAGCGCACCCCGGAGGTGCTGGCGGGGCTCAAGCCCGTGTGGTGCGCCAGTCCCTTCGCCGTCGGGAGGACCCTGCCGCCGGAGGCCGCGGTGGACGCCGTGGTGATCCTGGATGCCGAGTCCACCCCGCTGGGCGCCTGCCTGGCGGCTCTGGCGCGCACCGAGCAGGTGATCGCCTTCGGCGACGTGCACGCCGGGTACCCGCAGCCCTTCGTCGTCTCCCCGACCCTGGGTGCGGAGCAGGAGCCCACGGATCAGCCCGTGGAATCCGCGTTGGAGGTGCTCTCCCGGATCCTCCCGCAGCGCACCCTGACCCGGGTGCAGGACTGCCGGGACCCCGCGCTGCTGGAGCACCTGAACGAGACCCGCTACGACGGCGCCCTGCGGGCCCTGCCCTACGGCGAGGAGCTGGTGGGCCCCGTCCGGTCCCTGCGGGTGGACGTGGTGCACCCGGACCGGGCCGATGACCGGCTCGGGGCCCCGCTGATCGACTCCCCGGCCGCGGAGGTGCGCGCCGTGGTGGAGATGGTCTTCGACCACGCCGCCCGCAACCCGCGCCAGTCCCTCGCGGTGATCACCGCCAGCCCCCGGCACGCCGCGCGCATCGCCGAGGGGGTCCGCTACGGCCTGGGCCGCCACCCGGAGCTGGCCGGGTTCTTCCGGCCCGGGCGCGAGCCCTTCCGGGTGCTGGACCTGGCCCGGGCCGCCGGGCTGCGCCGGGACCGGGTGATCTTCAGCCTCGGGGTGGCTCCGGAGGCCGGATCCCGACCCGAGCACTTCGGGCAGCTGGCCCAGGAGCACGGGCCCCAGCGCTTCGTCATGGCCGTGACCGCGGCCCGCTTCCACACCCGGATCGTCACCTCCTTCGACGTCGAGCGCCTGGAGGCCTCGGCGCTGCGCGGGGGCATGCCCGATCTCCTCGAGCTGATGCGGCGGGTGCGCCGTCGCCGCGAGGAGGAGGCCGAGCGGGCCCGCGAGACGCAAGGACGCCCGGAGGAGGGCCCGGCCGCCTCCTCCAGCGCGTTCCTGTCCGTGGTGGATCCGCGGGAGGAGGAGCAGGCCGCGGACTGGCTGCTGGCGGATCTGGCCCGGCGTCTGCGGGTCGGCGGGGCGCAGGTGCGCGTGAGCCCGGGGGAGGAGGTCGACGCCGTCGCGACCTCCGGGCGGGAGTCCCTCTCCGCCGGGGCGGTGCCCAGCCCCCGCCAGCGCACCGCGGGGCAGGGCACCCGCGGCGGCCTGCGGGCCGAGGACCTGCGCTTCCCGGTCGGGCTGATCTCGGACGGCACCCGGGATTACGCGGCGCTGTCCGTGCGGGAGCGCTCCCGGCTGCGCCCGGAGCGGATGGAGTCCACCGGCTGGAATCCCGCACCCGTCTGGGCCGTGGACGTGTTCGCCGATCCCCAGCGGGTGGCCGATCGGATCCTCGGCCTGCTCGGCCTGGAGCCGGCGGTCGACGACGGGGAGCAGGACGATGAGTGACCCCCGCGGGCCCCGCCGGATCCGGCATCGGGGTCCGCGCCGGGCCACCGGCGGCACCACCGTGAGCCAGGGGGAGCCGCAGCGCCTGGCCGGGTTCTCGGCCCGGCAGACCGAGGCGGGTTCGAGCCGGGGGACCGGCGTGTCGGGGGAGAATCGGGAGGGCTCGGAGGACGCCCGGGGGCGGTGGCTGCGCGAGCAGCGCCCGCCGCACTGGGGCTGAAGCGCCTTCCCCGGGGGTGACCCCTGCGACGCCCGACGGGCAGGGCGCCGCGGCGTCTCTCTGCTTTCCGGTGCCCCTCGGGCCGGTGCTCCGTCGTCTCGGTCTTGGACGGCGCGCGCTCAGGGCGCCTCGGCGGAGGTCTCCGGGGCTTCCGGACTCGGCTCGTCCGCGGCACCCATGACCACCGTGGCCTCGCCGCTGAGCCCGGCCAGGCGCCGGGCATCCTGCGGGGTGACGGCCACGAGCGCGAGTCGCGATGCCGGGTCCTCGCCGCCGCCGAGCCCGCCGGCTGATTCGGCCGCGCCGCGCGGAGCCCACAGAAGCGTTCCAGAGACCTCCACTCCGGCGCCCTCGGCGCTCGCGCCGATGACCGTGACGGGACCGCCGACGCGCAGCAGGGACAGGGCCTGGGGATCTCTGGCCCGCACCGACGTCGCCACCAGACCCTCGGGCAGGTGCTCGGCCAGATCGGGACCGAGCACCATCCCGGAGGCCAGCTGCTGGCCGGAGCGCACCGGCACGGCGAGTGCGGCGCCCTCCAGCTCCTCCCGCAGGCCCCGCGCATCCGGGGCATCCGCGGACTCGGCGAAGCCCCCGGCGGCGTCCACGATCCGCAGGTCCTCGGCGGTGAGCACGTGCCCCACCGGCCGATCCCCGGCGGCCACCAGCACCTGCGCACCGCCCTCGGCTGCGGGGCCGCGCGGCAGCAGCAGGGTGCTCAGCGCCCCGGCGATCAGCAGGAGCACCCCGAGGGTGCGGGCCCGGCGGGTGATGCGGGAGCGCCAGCGGATGCCCCAGGGCACGACCCGGGCGCGGGAGGAGGTGCGGCGCGGCAGACTCAGCGGTGACATGCCCCCAGCCTGGCCCACCGGGCCCGCCGATCCGGCGTCGCGGGCGCGGGGACACGGGGCGGCTGTGGAGCGGGAACGGGGTGCTGCCTCCCGGTCCCCAGGTCCGGCGGCCCGGTCAGTCCTGCGAGGAGCCGGAGGACGAGGAGGAGCCGCGGGAGTCGGTGCTGTAGAAGCCGCTGCCGCGGAAGGTGACCCCGACGGTGCCGAACTTCTTGCGCAGGGTCTGCTCACCGCAGGCGGGGCACCGGGTCAGGGCCTCGTCGTCGAAGGACTGGCGGATGTCGAAGGCGTGGTGGCAGCTCTTGCATTCGTAGGCGTAGACGGGCACGGGAACGGGACTCCTGACGAGGCGATCAGCGGTGACACGGCGCGGTGGCCGCGCACGATTCTAGCCCGCCGGGACCCACCCGCGATCCGTGCGGCGCAGCAGGCCGCGCTCGGTGCACACCAGCGGCACCGCGACGTCGTGCGGCCCCGCGGGCACGGCCCCGGCCGGCAGCAGCTCGTCGTGGAACACGACGCCGATCTCCAGGGCCTGCGCATCGCGGGCCGGGGCGGCGGCCAGGGCCGCGTCGTAGAAGCCCCCGCCCCAACCCAGGCGCACGCCCCGCCCATCCACGGCCAGGGCGGGGATCAGGCGCACGTCGGCCGCCGCGAAGGCCTCCGGGCCGAGCCGCTGCCCCACCGGCTCGGCCACCCCGAACGCCGAGGTGCGCACCGGCGTCTGCGGCTCCCACCGCACCCAGTCCAGGCGCCGTCCCGGCAGGCTCACCGGGGCGATCACCCGGTGCCCGGCCGCGTGGGCGCCCGCCAGGGCGGGCAGCAGGGGAGGCTCGGTGTCGGTGGGCAGATACGCCGCGATCAGCGCCCCGTCGGGCAGGCGGCGCAGCAGCGCCTCCAGGTGTTCGGCCCAGCGCAGGCCCAGCTCTCGGCGTCGCGCCGCGGCATCCGGGCCCACTCCACGCTGCCGTCGCCGGCGCACCAGCTCCGCGCGCAGGTCCTGCTTGGCCCGGGCCAGCTGCGCCTCGGGGTCAGGGGACTGCGCCTCGGGGCCGCTCGGTGCCATCGGGTCCTCCATCCTCGGTCGGGGCCGGTCCGGGAGCGGAACCGGAACGGGGGCGGGCAGGCACAGCGGATGCTGGCCGGGCGCCCAGGTCATCCACGGGTTCGCGCGGGTGGACTCGGCTAAGGTAACGATATGACCGAAAATACTTCACCGAAGCCCGTGACCAAGGCCGTCATCCCGGCGGCCGGTCTGGGCACGCGATTCCTGCCGGCCACCAAGGCCAGCCCCAAGGAGATGCTGCCGGTCGTGGATCGTCCGGCCATCCAGTACGTCGTGCAGGAGGCGGTCTCCGCTGGGCTGGACGACATCCTCATGATCACCGGGCGCTCCAAGCGCGCCCTGGAGGACCACTTCGACCGCGTCCCGGACCTGGAGGCCTCCCTGAAGGAGTCCGGCAAGGACGACCTGCTGGCCTCCGTGCAGCAGGCCACCGCCCTGGGCGAGCTGCACTACCTGCGCCAGGGAGACCCCAAGGGGCTGGGCCACGCGGTGCTGCGGGCCAAGACCCACGTGGGCGATCACCCCTTCGCCGTGCTGCTCGGCGATGACCTCATCGATGAGAAGGAGGATCTGCTGACGCGGATGATCGCGGCCCAGCAGAAGACCGGCGGCAGCGTCGTCGCCCTCATGGAGGTCCCCCGCGAGCAGATCAGCGCCTACGGTGCGGCCGCCGTGGAGCCCGTGGAAGGCGAGGAGTACGTGCGGGTCACCGGCCTGGTGGAGAAGCCCTCCCCGGAGGAGGCGCCGTCCAACCTCGCGGTGATCGGCCGCTACGTGCTGCACCCGCGGATCTTCGAGGTCCTGGAGCAGACTCCTCCCGGGCGCGGCGGGGAGATCCAGCTGACCGACGCGATGCAGATCCTCGGCCAGGCCGAGGGGGAGGGCGCCGGGATGTACGGCGTCGTGTTCAAGGGCCGCCGCTTCGACACCGGAGACAAGCTCTCCTACCTCAAGGCCAACGTCATCCTCGCCTCCGAGCGCGAGGACCTCGGGCCCGGGCTGCGCTCCTGGCTCAAGGACTTCGTGGCCGAGCTGCCCCAGGAGTGAAGGCTCAGGGCCGCCGTCGCACGCCGACGGCGGCCCTCGTCCTCTCCGGGAGCGACTGCTGTGGACGAGCGCGAAACCGCGCGCCGCAGGCGGTAGACTCCCGGATGTGTCATCCTCCGTGTTCTCCGCCTCCGGCGTGCTGCTGGTCCTGGCCGTCGCCCTGCTCCTGAAGTGGGCCTACGGCTTCGACCGCCGACGGCGTCCCGACGTCGTCGCGCAGGTGCTCGCCCGGGACGTGCTCGAGGAGAGACCGGACCCCGCCTTCCCCCGGGACCCCGTGCTACTGCGTCAAAGGAACGACATGATCAGTACCCCGTCCCCCGCCCCAGAAGGCGCCGTGCTCACGCCTGAGGCCGACGAGGCCGAGCAGCCCCGTCGCGACGGCGTCACCGTGCCGCGGCGGACCCGTTCCGCCGCCTCCTCCGCCCCCGCGACCGGCTCCGGGCTGCGCCGCGGGCGCGTCGGGGTCGCCCTGGGTGCCCTGGCCTGCCTGGCCCTCGGCCTGATCGGCCTGGTCCTCGCGCCGTTCACCGCCCTGACCTGGCCGCTGCCGGCGTTCCTGCTGATCCTCGGCCTCGGGTGCCTGGCGGGGTTGCGCTGGCTCGCGCTGACCGAGCGGACCAGGACCACCGTGCGCACCCGCCCGGTGCGCGAGGTCGAGGATCTGCCGACCGGCACCGCCTCCGACGCCGGGGCCTCGCGTCCGTCCGCGCGTACCGCGGCCGAGCCCTTCGACCTGCAGTCCGGTGAGGCCCGAAGCGCCGCGCCCGCCGAGGCGACCCGGGAGACCGCTTCCGGTCCGACGCCCTCCGGCGCCGCGGCCTCGTCCGCCGAGGACGCCCGCGCGCAGCGGGAGATGCTGCGGGAGCAGGCCCGCCGCGTCGCCGCCGGCCACGGGGACTTCGTGCCTCGCGATGCCACCTGGGAGCCGGTCGCGGTGCCGCGGCCGACCTACATGGACGCCCCTGAGGCTCAGCGGCCCGCTCCGGCGCCGCTGAGCCAGCCCGCCGCCCCGCGCAGCACCACCCGCAGCCTCGCCGAGGCCGAGGCCAAGGGCCGCGGCGCCCTGGACCTGGACGATGTGCTGACCCGTCGCCGCGCCTGAGACCCCAGGAGTTGAGCCCTCAGCCATGAGCACCTCGCACGTGGAGATCGAACGCAAGTACGAAGCACCCGCCGAGGCGCACCCGGACTGGTCCGCCCTGAAGCGGCTGCGCCCGGGAACCACCGCGGTGGACGAGCTGGACGCGACCTACTACGACACCGCCGCGCGGGATCTCGCCGCCGCGAGCACCGTGCTGCGCCGTCGCCGGGGTGGCCCGGACGAGGGCTGGCACGTCAAGTTCACCCTGGACGGGCGCCGCCACGAGATCCACGTGCCGCTGCTCAAGGACCGCACGAGCATGCCCGCAGCGGCCCGGGACCTGGTCAGCGCCCTGACCCTGGGCCGGGAGCTGGAGCCGATCGCGCACCTGGCCACCCGCCGCACCCGCACCGCGGTGCTGGACGAGGACGGGCGGGAGGTGGCCGAGTTCGCCGACGACGTCGTGCGCTCCGTGGATCACCGCACCGGGCAAGAGCGCACCTGGCGGGAGTGGGAGGTCGAGCTGACCGATCCCGAGCTCTCGGGGAAGCGCCAGGAGAAGATCTTCAAGCGGGTGCGCAAGGTCCTGAAGGAGGCCGGAGCGAGCCGGTCCACCGCGGTCGCCAAGATCGCCCGCGCGCTCGGTCAGGACGCGGCCTTCGACGAGAGGGCGGGGATCGCCTCCGCTCCGGAGCCGTCGGAGTCGGAGTCGGAGGAGCAGCAGCTCACCGGCGGCCAGCGGCTCGTGGCGGAGCTGGCCGGCCCGGTGCTCGCGGATCTGCGGATCCTCGACGTCGCGGTGCGCGCGGGCGTGGAGGACTCGGTGCACCAGATGCGCATCCGCCTGCGCACCATGCGCTCGATCCTGCGGGCCCTGCGCGGCGGTCTGGACCCGGAGTTCGACGAGACCGTCTCGCAGGGGCTGAAGGAGGCCGGCGAGGCGCTGGGCGCGGCCCGGGACCTGGAGGTCGTCGGGGAGGTGCTGATGCGCGCGGAGCAGTGGGCGGAGCTGACCCGCAAGGCCCGCCGCCAGCTGAGCCAGCTGCTCGAGGAGGACCGGGAGGCCGCTCTGCGCGGCGGGTACGCGGTCCTGGACTCCGAGGGCTACCGCGACGTGCTGGCCGCCCTGGAGTCCCTGGTGCGCCGCCCGCAGCTGTGCGGGTGGGCGGAGGACCTCTCTGCCAAGAAGCTGGGGACCCACATGATGGAGACCCTGGATGAGCGCTACCGCAAGCGCATCGAGCCGGCCCGCCGCGCCGTGGAGGAGGCCGAGCCCGAGGAAGCCGCGGAGAGCCTGCACGAGGTCCGCAAGGCGGCCAAGGGCCTGCGCTACGTCATCGAATCCCTGGACGAGGCGGACCTGATCCGCAAGAAGCAGCGCGAGGACGCCGGGGAGGCCCGCGAGGAGGCGAAGTCCGTGCAGTCCGAGGTCGGGCGCCTCCTGGACCTGCGCGCCGCGGTGCAGTGGCTGGATCGGGCGGCCCGGGTGATGCGCCGCCGAGGGCTGGACCGCTACGGTGCGGGCCTGCTGGCCGGGGAGTTGCGCACCGCGCTGTCCTGGAAGCTGGCCGAGGGATTCTCCAGCCTGACCCGCTGACCCACCGGCCCGCGATCCGCTGATCTGCCGCCCCGACGCCGCCCGGCGTCGGAGCGGCTCCCGTTCGATGCCGGCGCGGTGGGCGGGAGAGTGGGCCGGGCAGACGAATGGCCCCGGGGCGAACCCCGGGGCCATTCTGCGTCACACACAGGAAGAAGGTCTTCACTCACATGGAGGCTGCCGCCTGCGCTTCATCCGGCGAGCTTCCCAGCTGACCGTCCCCGCAGGTGCCTCCCGGCTATTTGGTAATGAAAACATATCCTAATCCCGGGCGGGGCGCCACCCCGACGGATGGATTCCCCGGAATTTCTTGCTGACGCAGCGTCGGCAAAACCGTCGATTCGGCGTCGATTCAGGTCAGGCTGGGCTAAGGTGGAGCGCATGCAGGAGTGGATCGAAGGGCTGCACTGGGGGCTGGCCATCCTCTTCTTCTGGGCCGTCGGGATCCTGCGCACCAGCATCGTGTACGCCCTCGGCCGGGGTGCGGCCGCCGGAGGACGGCGCGTGCACCGGGTCCGCGCGGCGCTGCGAACGCCCCTGTACCGCCGGGCCGCGGCCTTCGTGAATCGGTGGGGAGCGCTGGCCGTGCCGGTCTGCTTCGTGACGGTCGGCTTCCAGACCGCCGTCATCCTGACCACCGGCATCACCCGCATGCCCCTGACGCGGTGGATCCCCGCGATGCTGCTGGGCACCCTGATCTGGGGCTGCATCTACGGCACCGTCGGGATGGCCGTGGTCTGGGCCTGGCTGGAGCGGCCGTGGGTGCTCGGCCTCGCCGCGGCGCTCGCGCTGATCCTGGTGCTGCTGGCGCGCCGTCGCGCGCACCGCCTGCGCGGCTGACCGGGCCGGGGCGGGCCCGGAAACGGCGGAAGGCCGCGGATCCGCCGTGCTGGCGGATCCGCGGCCTTCCTGGCAGTGGAGCTAAGGGGAATCGAACCCCTGACCTTTTCATTGCGAACGAAACGCTCTACCAACTGAGCTATAGCCCCGTGCGGTAACCACCCCATCGTATGGCCTGTGTCCGCGCGCGTCAAAACCGGAGGCCGGTCACCGGACGGGCGCCTGCTAGGTTGTCCCCATGTCCCACCAGCCGCCCCACCCGCTGCCCGGCGACGCCGCTCCGGAGCACCCCACCGCCGACGTCGAGGCCGTCTGCGTCGAGGCCTCCGACGTCCATGGCACCGATGACGAGCCCGGCACCAGCGCGTCGGCGCACCGACCCACCGTGCGGCCCGCCACCGGGGGCCTGAGCGTCGCCTTCGTCCCCGGGATCATGCCGAGCAAGTGGTTCGGGCGGTGGCAGGAGCGCTTCGGCGCCCGGATCCCGCTGGACCCCGTGCCCCTGGAAGAGGACGAGGATCCGCTGGCGGTGCTCCAGCGTCGGGAGGCTCACGCCGCGCTCCTGCGCCCCGAGGCCGCCCCGGGCAGCCGGGACCGGGACCGCTGGCACGCCGTGCCGCTGTACCGGGAGCGGCCCGTCGTCGTGCTGCCGGCCGACCACGTGCTGACCCTCCTGGATGAGGTGCCCGTGGCCGAGCTGGCCTCCGAGCGGCTGCTCCAGGACCTGGCCGAGGTCCCCGCGTGGGCGCGGCTGCGCGCCGAGCACCTTCAGGCCGCGGGGCAGATCGAGCGGGAGCTCCCGGCGATGCGGCACACGGGCGACGCCGTCGAGCTGGTCGCGGCGGGGCTGGGGCTGCTCGTGGTGCCGATGTCCCTGGCGCGGCTGCACCACCGGAAGGATCTGGTGCACCGTCCCGTCCCGGACCTGCCCGAGACCGAGGTGCACCTGGTGTGGCCGCGTCTGCCGGAACCGCAGGCCTCCGGTGAGCAGGCGGCCGCGGAGGAGGCCGTGATCCAGGAGTTCGTGGGCATCACCCGGGGCCGCCGGGCGGGAAGCTCCCGGGGCGAGGCCGCGCAGAAGCGGCCCGCACCAGCGGGGAAGCGGGGCCGGGTCAGCGGCGACCGGACTTCTGCCGGTTCCCGGCGGACCCGCTCCCCGTCGAGTGCCCCCCACCGCGGGAGGAAGACCCCACGGAGGGGTCGGAGGTCTCCGCGCTGACCGCCGCGGCCGTGCCGGCCGAGGTCGCCCCCTGCGCGCCCTGTGCCGCCTGCTCCGGGGTGATCCGGGCGAAGCTGGAGGTCTGGTGGATGATCGACTGGTTGGCCAGCGGCATCCGGTACCCCTCCCGGTCCAGGGCCCGCTTGATCTGGGCGCGCAGCACCCGGGCCACCGCCCACTGCTGCAGCGGCGCCGTCTTCACCGCCAGGCGCAGCGTCAGGGACTCGCCGCTCATCTGCTCCACGCCCCACACCTCCGGGTCATCCAGGATGGACTTGCCCTCCTCCGTCGTCTCCCGCACCCGCCGGGCCGTCTCCAGCAGCAGCTCGGTCACGGCATCCAGGTCGCTGTTGTAGGCCACCGGGATGTCCAGCACGGTCCGGGCCCAGCCCTGGGACTGGTTGCCCACCCGCACCACGGCCCCGTTGCGCACGTGCCACAGGGTGCCCTCGACGTCGCGCACCTGCGTGACCCGCAGACCCACCGACTCCACGGTGCCGCTGGCCTCCCCGAGGTCCACGACGTCGCCGATGCCCAGCTGATCCTCCGCAACCATGGAGATCCCCGCCAGGTAGTCCTTGACCAGGGACTGCGCGCCGAAGGACAGGGCCACACCGGCGATACCGGCGGAGGCGATGACCGGGGCGATGTTGAATCCCAGCTCGGAGATGATCATCAGCACCGCGATCGTCCAGATGGTGAGGTTCGCGACCGAGCGCAGCACGGACCCGACCGTCTTGGCCCGCTGGTACTGGCGCTCGTTGGACAGCCCCGTGTCCTCGACCCAGCGCAGCCCCTTCTCCGTGCGCCGGGAGATGATGCGGGCCTTGGTGCCCCGGGCCACCCCGTCGGTGACCTTGCGGATGAGGAAGCGGGCCAGGATGTTCGCCACACCCGCGATCAGCAGGATCAGCAGGATCCGCAGGGGGGCGTCCAGCCAGAAGGAGGGGGTGGAGACCTCGTCCCACACGGAGGCGGCGGTGACGGCGTTCAGCAGAGGCGCGCTGGTGGTGCTCATGCACGCGATCCTATCCGCGCCGCCTGCGCCGCCGCTCAGCGCGGCCTGAACGCCCGGTGGACCTTCCGGCGTCGGGGTGGCACCGGGTGCCAGGCCGTGGCGCCACCCGGGTGCCGGGCCGCGGCGGATGGACGGAGTGGGGCCTGGCCGGAGGGATCGGACCCCGGCGATCGTCGACGGCGATTCTCTAGACTGGAGGGCATGGCACTTGTGATGGACACGCGACCGGCCGCCTACGTGGTGATCATCGAGCAGGGCAGGATGCTGCTCACGCACTGGACCGGCGAGCGCCACCCGGAGCGGGCCGCGTGGACCCTGCCGGGCGGGGGCATGGAGGTCGGGGAGACCGCCGAGCAGGCCGCGATCCGCGAGGCCTACGAGGAATCCGGGTATCGGGTGGCCCTGGACGGGCTGCTCGGGGTGGACAGCAAGTACTACGAGGAGGGCCACGCCCGCACCTTCCACGCCCTGCGCATCCTCTACCGCGGGTACATCGTGGGCGGCTCCGAGGGCGTGACCGCGCACGATGACTCCACCGACGGGGTCCGGTGGGTGCCGCTGGAGGAGCTGCCTTCCCTGCGCAAGGTCTCCCTCGTGGAGGTCGCCGCCCGCTACTACGGCCTGAAGCACTGAAGCAGGGGACGAAGACCATGAGCTCCGTGTCCCGCCGGATCGTGCGCCTGCTCTGCCTCGCCGGGGCACTGCTGCTCCTGCTCACCGGGTGCGGCGGCACCGACGAGATCACCCCGGACCCTTCCGCCTCGGCCTTCGGCACCGTGCGCATCGGGCGGGGCACCAGCGCCGAGACCGGCGTCATCGCGGAGATCTACGCCCGCACCCTGCGCGATGCCGGCTACACCGTGGAGGTCGTGGACGGCGGGACCCGGCAGGAGTACCTCAGCGCCATGGCCGAGGGCGGGGACCAGGCGCCCCTGATCACCCCCGACTACACCGGGGCCCTGCTGCTGCACCTGACCGACGACGGCGCCCGCAACCCCAGCGTGACCGAGGCCCCCACCCCGAGCGTCTCCGCGGCGGCGTCGGGGGCGGCCTCGGCCTCGGGGGGACCCACCCCAACCCCGACCGGGCTGAACGTGCAGGGAATGTCCCCGGGGGACATCTCCTCCACCGTGGATCGGGTCCTGCCGCGGCAGCTGAGCACCCTGGATCCCGCCTCCGCGGAGAACCGCGACGCCCTCGTGGTCACCCGCGCGACCGCCGCGAAGTACGAGCTGTCCAGCATCTCGGACCTGGCCGCGCACTGCGGGAAGCTGCGCTTCGGCACCCCGCCGGGGTTCGCGGAGCGCTCCTACGGCACGGCCGGGCTGCGCCGTCTCTACGACTGCTCCCCGGGACGTTACGTGGAGCAGTCCGATCCCTCCCGGCTGGTCGATGAGCTGGCCGATGCCACCGTGGACGTGGCGGACATCCCCACGGCATCGGCCGCGATCGGACAGAACGGGTTCGTGGTCCTGGAGGACCCCCAGGCCGACTTCATCGCCCAGCAGGTGGTGCCCGTGGTGCGCGCGGACACCCTGCCCTCCTCCGCCGTGGACGCCCTGAACACCGTGTCAGGGAAGCTCAGCACCTCGGACCTGACGTTCCTGGATCAGCTGATGAGCGGGCCGGATGCGGTCTCCGCGCAGGATGCCGCCGCGTTCTGGGTCCAGGAGGGCACCGACTGAGCCGGGTCCGGTTCTGAGACCGGATCGGTATACGCTGGATCACATGGCTCAATTCCGGCAGTCCCACAAGCTCCATGACGTCCTCTACGACATCCGCGGCCCGGTGCTGGAGGAGGCCGAGCGGATGGAGGCCCAGGGGCATCGGATCCTGCGGCTGAACATCGGCAACCCCGCGCCCTTCGGCTTCGAAGCCCCGGACGCGGTGATGATGGACATGATCCGGCACCTGCCGCACGCCCAGGGCTACTCGGACTCTCGGGGCATCTACTCCGCGCGCACCGCCGTCGTGCAGTACTACCAGACCCAGGGCATCCTGGATCTGCAGCCGGACGAGGTGTTCCTGGGCAACGGGGTCTCGGAGATGATCACCCTGTCCCTGCAGGCCTTCTGCGATCCCGGGGACGAGATCCTCGTGCCCGCCCCGGACTACCCGCTGTGGACGGCCTCCGTCGCCCTGTCCGGCGGCACCCCGGTGCACTACCTGTGCGACGAGGCCGACGGGTGGAACCCCGACATCGAGGACCTGCGGGCCAAGATCACCCCGCGCACCAAGGGCATCGTCGTGATCAACCCCAACAACCCCACCGGGGCGGTGTACTCCCGCCAGACCCTGCAGGCCATCGTGGACCTGGCCCGCGAGCACGAACTCGTGCTGTTCTCCGATGAGATCTACGAGAAGATCACCTACGACGGCGCCGAGATGGTCCACACCGCGGTGCTGGCCGAGGACGACGTGCTGTGCCTGACCTTCTCCGGGCTGTCCAAGGCCTACCGGGTGGCCGGGTACCGGGCCGGGTGGCTGGCCGTCACCGGGCCGCTGTGGAAGGCGCGGGACTATCTGGAGGGCATCAAGCTGCTGGCCAACATGCGCATGTGCGCCAACGTCCCGGCCCAGCACGCGATCCAGACCGCCTTGGGCGGCTACCAGTCCATCAACGACCTCATCCTGCCCGGCGGGCGGCTGAAGGAGCAGCGCGACCTGGCCCACCGCAAGCTCAACGCGATCGACGGGGTGAGCTGCCGGCAGGCCGACGGCGCCCTGTACCTGTTCCCCAAGCTGGACGTGGAGCGCTTCGGGATCGTCGACGACGAGCGTTTCGCACTGGACCTGCTCAAGGAGCAGAAGATCCTCATCAGCCACGGCACGGCCTTCAACTGGGTGGCCCCGGACCACTTCCGCCTGGTGACCCTCCCGGACGTCTCCACCCTGGACACGGCCCTGGACCGGCTGGGGGAGTTCCTGGACGGCTACCACCAGGAGGGCTGAGCCGGGGCGCGTGCGGGGCTTCAGTCCCGGGCGGCGTCGGCCCGGCGGGCCTTGGCGGCGTCCAGGCGCTCGCGGGCCCCGTCCAGCCACTGCTCGCAGCGCTGGGCCAGGGCCTCCCCGCGCTCCCACAGGCGCAGGGACTCCTCCAGGCTCGATGCCCCGGACTCCAGCCGGGAGACGATGCCCATCAGCTCCTCGCGGGCCTGTTCGTAGCTCAGCCGCTCCACGGGGGCGAAGCCCTCGGCGTCCTGCTGCTGTTGCTGGTCGGTCATGATCGGTGCTCCTCGTTCTCGGATGCTGATTCGGGTGATGGGTTCTGGTCCGCGGCGGGATCCGCCGCCTCGGGAGGCTCCGGGGTCTCTCGGTCTTCGACGACGCCTCCGGCGTCGGCGGCTGGCTCGCCGGGCGCTGGCTTCTCGGGGACCGGTTCCTCGGGCGCTGGGGGTTCGGCGCCTGCGGGGTGCACCGCGGTGACCGCGGCGTCGAAGGCGCCGGCGGCCACGCGCACCCGCACCTCGGCCCCGGCGGCCAGGGTGTCGGCGTCGCGGATCACCGCGCCACCCTCGGTCTGGACCACGGCGTAGCCGCGGTCCAGGGTGCGCTGCGGGGACAGGGCCACCACGCGCGAACGCAGCGCCTCGATGCGCTCCCGATGCCGATCCACCGCGATCTCCACAGCCCGCAGGGCCCGGGACCGGGCGGCGTCGGTCTCCTCCTCGCGCGCCAGGAGCATGGTCTCCGGGCGGGAGAGCACGGGCCGGGAGCGGAACTGCGCCAGGCCGGCGGACTCCCGATCCAGGAACAGCTCCACGGCCCGGCGGATCCCGGACCGGGCCTGCCCGATGCGCAGATGCTCCTCCTCCACGTCCGGGACCACCCGCTTGCCGGCGTCCGTGGGCGTCGAGGCCCGCACATCGGCCACGTGATCCAGCAGCGGCTGGTCCGCCTCGTGCCCGATGGCCGAGACCACGGGGGTTCCGGCCGCGGCCACCGCCCGGATCAGCTCCTCCTCGCTGAAGGGCAGCAGGTCCTCCAGGGCGCCGCCGCCGCGGGCGATGACGATGACGTCCACCTCCGGGTCCGCGTCCAGCTCGGCCAGGGCCGCCCCGACCTGGCGCACCGCGTGCACCCCCTGGACGGCGACCTCCCGGACGGCGAACTCCACGGCCGGCCAGCGCAGCCGGGCGTTGCGGATGACGTCCTTCTCCGCATCCGAATCCCGCCCGGTGATCAGCCCGACCCGGTGGGGCAGCACGGGCAGGCGGCGCTTGCGTTCGGGACGGAACAGGCCCTCGGCGTCGAGCTTGCGGCGCAGCCGCTCGATGCGCTCGAGCATGTCTCCCAGGCCCACCTGGCGGATGCCGGAGCCGATCATGGACAGCCGCCCGGTCTTCTGCCAGAAGTCCGGGCTGACCCGCACCACCACCCGCATGCCGCGCTCCAGATCCGCACCCAGGCGGGCGGTCTCCTGGGCGAACAGCGTCACCGGCACCGAGACCTCCTCGCTGAGATCCCGCAGGGTCAGGTAGGTGACCCGGGCGCGGCGGTTCAGCTCGATGATCTGCCCCTCGACCCAGGTGGGAGCGCACCGGGCGATGTACTCGTGCATCTTCCGGGACAGCACGTGCAGGGGCCAGGGGTTCTCCGGGGTGGTCTGGCTGGCGCGGGCCGGCGGAGGGGCGGACCCCTGGGCCCCGGCGGGGCCCGCACCGGCGCGGCGCGGCGCGGCCGCGCTCTGGTGCCCGGCGGCCGCGGAGGGATCGGAGGTGGAGGTCATGGGTCCATCCCTACCAGGTGCGACTGACAGATCGGGACTCGCCGGGCCCCTGTGCGCCGCCTCGGCCGCTCCCGCTGTGGACGGACGGGGCCCGGGCCGGGGCAGTCCCCAGGCTCGCCCACCGGCGGCAGCGGCTACGCTGGTGCCCATGTCCCACTCCCTCTCCTCCGCGATCCGCGGCGTCCTGGCCGTGCTGCTCGGGCTGGTCGCCGTCGCGCTCGCCGCCCTCAGCGTGGCCCTGTGCTGGTTCCAGCAGGACCTGCAGAACGAGGACCGCTTCGTGGCCACCACGAGCTCGCTCTCCTCGGATCAGCAGTTCCGGGATCAGCTGGTGGACGCCTCCGTGCAGGATGTGATGTCCTCCGAGGTCGTCACCCGGTACCTCGGGGACGGGAACTCCCAGGGGCACCTGTTCAGCGGGCTGAGCAACTGGTTCCACGACAAGGCCGAGGGCATCATGCATGACGCCGCCCAGAAGGCCGCGGACTCGGAGGAGTTCCGCAGCGTCTGGGAGCAGACGGCGCGCCAGACCCAGCAGGCCGACTTCGACGGCTCGGACCGGAAGACCCTGGTGGTGGACGCCTCCCCGCTGTACCGGGCCGTGGACGAGCGGGTCCGCTCGGCGATCGGGGTGGACCTGGGCCTGGAGGACGGCGACCACCTCGTGGCGGTGGAGCAGGTTCCCGACGGCGCCCAGGAGGCGCCCGGAGCGGCCTTCATCCGGGTCGGCCAGGAGTGGACCGGGCGCCTGCCGGTGCTCATCACCCTGGCGGCGGTGGCCGCTCTGGCCGCGGCGGTGCTGGCCGGACGCTGGTGGGCCCTGACCCTGGGCGCGGTGTGCGCGGCCTCCGGGCTTGCCACCTGGGGGGCGTTCCTGCTGCTGCACCAGCGGATGCAGGAGGCCGTGGCCGGAGCCGAGGGCGCCGGCGGGGTCGTGGCCCGGCACCTGGTCTCCGCGCTGACGCAGAACCAGCCGAGCTGGGGCCTGACGAGCCTGGGCGTGGGGCTGGGGGCCGCCGTCCTGCTGATCATCGCGCACGTGGTGCTCGCCGCCCGCCGGGGCAACGCCGAGGTGCTGTGACCAGACGCTGAGACCCCGAGGAGGCGGCGGCCGGGGCGCTCACCGCGGGGGCGTCGTCGGCGGCTGCTCCCGGAGCAGCTCCGGGGCCGTGATCGGCTTGGCCGCGGCCTGCACCCCGGGCACCTCCAGCCGCGGATCCGCGGTGGCCGCCGGATCCAGGTCGCTGATGCGCCGAGCGGTGACCAGCACGCGGGATTCCAGGGAGCCGAGCATCTTGTTGTAGGACTCCACGGAGCGGGTCAGGGCCCGGCCCATATCCTGCAGGTGACCGCCCACGGTGGAGAGCCTGTCGTAGAGCTGGCGGGACAGGGCCAGCAGCTCGCGGGCATTCTCGGAGACGCTCTCCTGCCGCCAGGACAGGGCCACGGCCTTCAGCGCCGCCAGCAGGGAGACGGGGGAGACCAGGGCGATGCCGCGGGCCGCGGCGTGATCCAACAGGGTGCCGTCCGCTCGCAGCGCCGCCGAGAGCGCGGACTCCACCGGCAGGAAGCACAGCACGATCTCCGGGCTGACCTGGCGGGATTCCCAGTACCGCTTCTGCGCCAGGGCGTCCACGTGGGCCCGCACGGCCTTGGCGTGCTTGGCCTCCCAGGCGGCCTTCTCGGACTCCTCCTGGGCCTCCTGGGATTCCAGGTACGAGCTCAGCGGCGCCTTGGCGTCCAGCACGATCTCCTTGCCCCCGGGCAGGGCGACCACCATGTCCGGGCGCACCGCGCGGTCCGCGCCGTCCCGGTCAGCACCCCGGCCGTGGACCTGCTCGGCGAAATCCACGTGTGAGGTCATCCCCGCGGCCTCCACGACCCGGCGCAGCTGCACCTCGCCCCAGGAGCCGCGGGCACTGGTGGAGCGCAGCGCCGAGGACAGCCCGTGGGTGGTCTCGCGCAGCTCCTCCTGCCCCCGCCGGGCCCCCTCCAGGGCCTCGCGCACCGCGCCGAACTGGTCCGCCCGCTCCCGCTCCATCAGCCGCACCTGCTGCTCCACCGTGGCCAGCTGGGTGCGCACCGGGGCCAGGGCCTGCAGCACGTCCTGATCCCGTGCGGAGCGGGCCTCCAGGGCGTCCACGCGCTCGCGCAGCTGATCCGCGGTGGACGCGGCGCCGGCCAGCTCCGCGCGCAGCCGGGAGTTCTGCTCCGCGAGCCCGGCATCCAAGGATCGGGACCGGCCGGCCAGGAGATACCCGAGCGCGATCCCCAGGAGCAGGGCCAGCATGGCGACGACGATGAGCGAGAGAGGGTCCATGGCCTCCACTGTGCCAGCCCCGACTGACAGATCGAACGCTGGGCCCGCCGAGCCCCGCCCGCCCCGGAAGACCGGAGCACCGAGCCCGCAGACCCGGAAGGTCGGGATCGGAGCGCCAGATCGGGCCCAAGGATCGCGGCCCGGCGTCGCAGCCCCGGTGCGGCTCGTCGGGATCGGCTCAGAGCCAGCCGTTGTCCCGGGCCTGGCGCACGGCCTCGTAGCGGGTGTCCGTCCCGGTCTTGCCGATCACCGCGGACAGGTGGTTGCGCACCGTCCCCGGGCTCAGGTGCACCCGGGCGGCCACCTCGCGCAGCCGGGCGCCGTCCTCCGCGGCCCGGCAGACCTCCGCCTCCCGCTCGGTCAGCGGATTCTCCGGGGTGAACAGGGACTCCTCGGCCAGGGTCGGGTCGATCACCCGCAGCCCGGCGTGCACCCGGCGCACCGCCTCGGCCAGACGATCCGGCGGGGTGTCCTTCACGACGAAGCCGCGGGCCCCGGCCGCCAGGGCCCGCTTCAGGTACCCGGGACGCCCGAAGGTGGTCACGATGACCGGAACGCATCCGGGCACCTCCCGACCCAGGGCCGCACACGCCTCGATGCCGGTGGCCCCGGGCATCTCGATGTCCAGCAGCGCCACCTGGGCCCCGGACTCCCGGGCCGCGGCCGCGACCTCGTCGCCGCGGCCCACCTGCGCCACGACCTCCAGATCCGGCTCCATGCCCAGCAGCGCGGCCAGCGCCCCGCGCACGAGGTCCTGGTCATCGGCGATCAGCACGCGGATGCTCATCTGCTCTCCCTTCCCGTGGTCCGGCCCGCGGGCCTGTCGGCGCTTGCTGCGGCCCGCGACGTCGTGTGCACCCGCACCACCGTGCCGGTCTCCGGCTCCGCCGCGAGGATCTCCAGCCGGCCGCCGGCGACCTCCGCGATGCGCCGGGACAGTCCCTGCAGACCGTCGCCGCAGCGTCCGGACCAGCCGACGCCGTCGTCGGCGACCTCCAGCAGCCCCCGGGTTACCGTGACCCGGCAGGTGCCCGCCCGGGCGTGGCGCACCACGTTGGTCACGGCCTCGCGCAGCGCCCAGGAGAACACCGTCGCATCCGCCCCCGCCGCGTCCTGCGCGGCCTGCGGGTCCGGCAGCTCGGCGCGCACCCCGGCGGTCTCCAGGGCGCGGGCCGCGGCCCGGATCTGACCGGCGAAATCCGGCTGACGCAGCCGGGTCACGGTGGAGCGGACCTCGGCCAGGGCCGTGCGGGAGGTCCGGGAGATCTGCTCCAGCTCGGCCCGCGCCGCCTCCGGATCGGAAGCCAGAAGCCGCGAAGCCACCTCCGCCTTCAGATTGATCACCGTCAGGGAGTGCCCCAGCAGATCGTGGACGTCGCGGGCCACCTGCTCGCGCTCGCGGGCGGCCTGCAGGGCCTCGGCGGTCCGGCGTCGGCCGCGCTCCCGATGCTCCATCAGCGATGACACGATCACCATGCCCGAGCCGATGTACAGGGCCCCGCTGAGGTAGAGCACCCCCTGGGGGCCGGCGCTGAGCGCGGCCGCCCCGGTGGCCCCCAGCACGATGACCGCGGACAGGGGCAGGCCCAGCCGCGGCGTCGTCGTGAACATGACGGTGGCGACGTAGTACGGGGTGAGTCCGGCCAGGGCCTGTCCGCCCAGCACCGCGGCCAGCACCAGGCCGCACCCGATGAGCAGCGCCCACCACGCCACCAGCATCCGCCACGCGGCCCTCTCGGCTCCCTCGTCCACGGTCAGCGGGATGCGCCCGAAGCCCAGCAGGTAGGCGAGCGCGAACAGGACCAGGGTCGCGACGGCCAGGAGGCGCTCGCCGCCGGTCAGATCCTCGCGCAGGATGAGGTTGGCGGGGTAGGCCAGGAAGATCAGCCAGATGCCGGCCTGCAGCATGTTCCCCCAGGCCAGGCCGCCGCGCACCCCGCGGCCGCGGTCCCGGGCGGGAGAGCCTGCGAGGGAGCCGGCGGACGTGCCGGACGCGGAGGGGGTGCTCGGCGTCGTCGGGCTCATCCGCGTCCTTTCTCCCTCTTCAGCAGCGCGGCGCAGATCACCGCGAACACCGCGGCCCACACCACCGAGTTGATGATGGCATACCACAGCGGGTCCGTGACGGAGTAGGGGGCGTCGCTGATGCCCTGGATGCCGTCGCTCAGCGGGTACCGGGCCAGCGCGGCGGGACCGTACAGCGGCGTGAACCGCCCGACCTCCAGCAGGGACTGCGGCAGCGGGGAGAAGACGTTGCCGAGGAAGCTCAAGATCACCAGGGCGGTGGAGGAGATGGACACGGCGGATTCGCTGCGGAACAGCTGGCCGAAGAGGATCCCGTAGAACCCGAAGGGCAGGGAGACCAGCACGGACAGCGCTGCGGTGCCGATCCACTGCCCCGCGGGCATCTGGGCCGGGGTGAACAGTCCGGCGAGGTTCACGGCCAGCACCGGCAACACGGAGCGCACCAGGATCACCACGGTCTTGGAGAGCAGGAACCTCCCGGGGCTCAGTGGGGTCAGGGCCAGCTGGCGGCCCCAGCCGGTGGACTGCTCGACGACGGTGGATCCCGCGCTGCCGGCGGCCGCGGTGACGCCGCCGTACACGGCCATGCCGATCATCACGTACGCGGCGGTGTTTCCGTCCCCGATCGGGGTGTCCGAGTAGTCCTGGATGGCCCCGAAGATCAGGTAGAACAGCACGGGCAGGGCCACGGAGAAGAACAGGCCGGCGCGATCCGTGAGCACGCGGCGCAGGTCCAGCAGAGTGTAGGTGGTCAGGGACATGGATCAGGCCTTTCCGGGGGTGGCGGCGTCGTGGGGATCCGACGGATGCCCGGCATCCGTCAGGGCGAGGAAGGCATCCTCCAGGGAGGCCGGGGCGATGGCCAGCTCCCGGGCGTCGGTCGCGGTGAGCAGGTGGCGGGCCAGCGCGTCGGAATCCGCGGTGGACAGCCGGGTGCGCGCCCCGTCCCGGTCCGCGGCCAGCACCCCGGGCAGGGTGCGCGGGTCCAGGCCCGGGGGCAGCACCGCGGAGACGGTGGCGCCGGCCACCCGGCGGCGCACGACGTCGGTGGGTCCGTCCGCGAGGATGCGGCCCGCGCCCACCATGATGATGCGCTCGGCGAAGTCCTGGGCCTCCTCGATGTAGTGGGTCGCGAACACGATGGTGCGGCCCCACTCGGCCTGGGCGTGCATGGCGCGCCAGAAGTCGTGCCGGGCGGCGGCGTCCATGCCGGCGGTCGGCTCATCCAGGATCAGCAGGTCCGGGTCCGCCAGCACCGCCAGGGCGAAGCGCAGCCGCTGCTGCTGCCCGCCGGAGCAGGAGCCCACGCGCCGATCGGCGATCCCGGTCAGGTCCGCCTCGGCGAGCACCCGGTCCACCGGCAGCGGGTGGGGGTGGGTCGCGGCGATCATGCGCACCGTGTCCTTCACGCGCAGGTCCGGCAGGAGTCCGCCGGACTGCAGCATGGCCCCGACCCGTCCGGCGCGAACGGCGGCCCGCGGCGAGGCGCCGAAGACCCGCAGCTCACCGCCGGTGGGGGTGGTCAGCCCCAGGATCATGTCGATCAGCGTGGATTTGCCGGCGCCGTTGGGTCCGAGAAGCCCGATCACCTCCCCCGGGGAGACGTCGAGGTCCACCCCGCGCACGGCGTGCACGGGTCCGGCGCCGCGGCGGGCGGGGAAGGTCTTGGCCAGGCTGCGAGCCCGGATGGCGTTGTCTGTCATGCCTCCAGCCTCCCGCTGGGGCGGGGCCGGGGCGGATCGCCGGTGTCATGACCTGCCCGTGACATCCGTCAGGGGAATACCCCGCCGCAGCCTCCCGGTTGTGCCGGGCATGAGTGAGAACACGCAGCCCCAGCCCGCCCAGCCCGACGACGCGGCCGACGTCGCCGCCTCCACCGCTCCCTCCTCGGAGGACGCCGCCAGTGCAGCCCGCACCGAGGACCCCGGCTACCGGTCGGTGACCATCGAGCGGATCGGGCAGAAGCGCTACCGCGCGGTCAACGCCGCCGGTGCCACCCTGGACTTCGGGCAGGGGGAGGGCCTGCTCTCCCCGGTGGAGCTGCTGCTGGCCGCGACCGCCGGCTGCTCCGCGGTGGACGTGGACGTGGTGACCTCCCGGCGCACCGAACCGGAGAGCTTCGCGGTGGAGGCCTCGGCGATCAAGGGCACGGACGAGACCGGCGGAGCCCGATTGAACGATGTGGAGCTGAGCTTCCGGGTGCGCTTCCCGGACGACGGGCCCGGTCGGCAGGCCGAGCGCATGGTGCCGCGGCTGGTGGCGCTGTCCCATGACAAGGACTGCACGGTCTCGCGCACCGTGGAGCACCCGACGTCGGTGACCTCCCGGGTGGAGTGAGCTCCGGCGGGCCCGGGGTGGCGGCGTCGGAGGTGGCGTCGTCGTCGGCCCCGGAGCTGCGTGCGGCCGCGGCGGCCATGCTCGCGCAGCGCTTCCGTAGGATGGTGCCATGACAGCGCGGGAGCAGCAGGGTGATCTCTTCCAGACCGATCAGCTGGACGCCGCCCGCGCCCCGCGCACCGGCGCCCAGCTGCGCCGCTTCGAAGACGCCGTGGCCGGGATGCCGCGGATCGGCGGGTACAACGCGTGGCTGGTGCAGGTGCAGCGGCCGGAGACCCATCGGGTGGCCACCCAGGAGCGGTGGCGGAAGGTCGGGCGGCGCATCCGTCCCGGGGCGCAGCGGCTGATCACGCTGCAGCCCTTCGGCCCGGTGGAGTTCCTCTACGACGTCACGGACACCGAGGGTCCCACTCCGCCGGAGAGCTTCCACCGTCCCTTCCCGGGGGAGGGCGCCGTGACGCGGGAGGGGCTGCGCCGGTTCCTGCTGCGCCTGGGGGCGCTGAACGTGACCCCGGACCTCGCCGAGCAGGCCTCCGCCCCGTCGGTGCGCATGGTCCCGCTGCCACACGCCGAGTTCGGTCCGCCCGGTCAGGGCGAGGTCGCGGCCAGGCCGGGCAGCACCGTGTGGTGGGAGGCGCGGCTGGTGCCCGGCCCGGATCCCACCGCGACCTTCCTGACCCTGGTCAAGGGCCTCGCGGTGGTGTGCCTGGGGCACGTGCGCCACCCCGCGGAGGATGACGCTCAGACCGGCGCCAGGGTGTCGTCGGGCCGGGCGGCCGGTGCGCGCCGGGAGTGGGTCAGTGACGCCGGCGCGGAGACCGAGGCCGAGTCCGTGACGTGGCTGGTGGCTCGGCGCCTGGGCCTGCCGTACACCCCGAGTCAGCTGCACGAGCGGGTGGTGCACGGGCTGGAGCCGATGCCGGAGATCTCCCTGGAGCTGATCGCCCGGGCTGTGAACGACGTCGAGAACGCCGGCGGGCGGGTGGAGCAGCTGGGTCGGCTGCTGCGCACCCCGGATGCCGATGCCGACGCCGCGGACGGGTCGGGTAGGGCGGGCTCGGCCTCGCGGCGGGGGCGCTCGCAGGACCGGAGTGCGGGGAGACGGGGCGCGGCGGAGCGCGCCGCAGACCATCCCGCGGGTTTCCAGGATGTTCCGCTCTTCGAGCTGTGACGGCGCGGCGTCGTCGTCCGGGGCCGGCCGGCACGCGCCGGGAGGGGCGGCGGTGCGGGGCCGGGCGAGCCGGTAGAGTGGGCTGACGTGGCACTGACTATCGGAATCGTGGGACTGCCCAACGTCGGCAAGTCGACCCTCTTCAACGCACTGACCCGCAACACCGTGCTCGCCGCGAACTACCCGTTCGCGACGATCGAGCCGAACGTGGGCGTGGTGAACCTGCCGGATGAGCGGCTGGGGCGTCTGGCGGAGATCTTCCACTCGGAGCGGATCCTGCCGGCCACCGTGTCCTTCGTGGACATCGCCGGGATCGTCAAGGGCGCCTCCGAGGGGGAGGGGCTGGGCAACCAGTTCCTGGCGAACATCCGCGAGGCCGATGCGATCGCCCAGGTGGTGCGCGCCTTCGAGGACCCGGACGTGGTGCACGTGGACGGGAAGATCGACCCGGCCAGCGACATGGAGACCATCAACACCGAGCTGATCCTCGCGGACCTGCAGACCCTGGAGAACGCCATTCCGCGCCTGGAGAAGCAGGTCAAGATCAAGAAGGGCGACCCCGCCCAGCTCGAGGCGTACCAGACCGCCCAGAAGATCCTGGAGTCCGGGGAGACCATCTTCCGCGGGGCAGCCGCAGCCAAGCTGGACACCACCCAGCTGCGGGAGCTGAACCTGCTGACCGCCAAGCCCTTCATCTACGTGTTCAACGCCGATGACGCCGTGCTGGCCTCCGAGGAGCGCCAGGCGCAGCTGCGCGAGCTGGTGGCCCCGGCCGAGGCCGTGTTCCTGGACGCCAAGCTCGAGGCGGACATGGTGGAGCTGGACGAGGAGGAGGCCCGCGAGATGCTGGAGATGTCCGGCCAGGAGGAATCCGGCCTGGACAAGCTGGCCCGCGTCGGCTTCTCCACCCTCGGCCTGCAGACCTACCTGACTGCCGGGCCGAAGGAGGCGCGCGCCTGGACCATCCGCCGGGGGGACACCGCCCCGCAGGCCGCCGGCGTCATCCACTCCGACTTCGAACGCGGCTTCATCAAGGCCGAGATCGTCTCCTTCTCCGACCTGGACCAGCTGGGCTCCATGGCCGAAGCCAAGGCCGCCGGCAAGGTCCGCATGGAGGGGAAGGACTACGTGATGGCGGATGGGGACGTGGTGGAGTTCCGGTTCAACGTGTGAGCTCACTGGGCTGACATGGTCGGCACCGCCTGCTCTTGCGAGAGCCCCTGCGACCGGGTAAGGTGAGAGCACCAAGACCGGTTCCGCCTACTTCGCTAGGCCCAGGGCCGGTCCTCATTTTACCCTCAGGCGGTGTTCGTGGGTGAGAACGTCAAGGCGTACAAGACGTATGCCGAGCAGGTGGAGATCCTAGCCGGGCGTGGCATGGACATGGGAGACCGAGACGCCGCGGCCGAGACGCTTCGCAGAGTGAACTACTACCGTCTTAGCGGTTACTGGTACCCGTTTCGGAGGCAGGCACCTTCCGGTCGCTGCGATGACTTCCTCGTTGGGTCGCGCTTCAGTGATGTCGTCGCGCTGTACGATTTCGATATGAATCTCAGGGCGGCCACCCTCGCGGCCCTGGCGCCGATCGAGCTGACCATCCGAGCGCTGCTGGGCCACGAGCTCGGCCGCATCGACCCGTGCGCGCACCTCGAGCCGTCGAAGCTCGGCCCCACCGCCCGACAAGGTGACCGCTACCCGACGTGGCTTCGTCGCTACAAAAAGGAACTGAGACGGTCCCGCGAGGACTTCGTCGCCCACCATCACGCAAAATATGGCGGGGTGCTGCCGGTATGGGTGGCAACCGAACTCATGGACTGGGGGAGCCTGACCTACCTCTACGGATTTTCTCCCCGGAATGTTCAGGAGGCCGTTGCCGGAGCGTGCGAGCTCAGAGCACCGCAGCTGGCTAGCTGGCTCAAAGCACTCAATCTCGTCCGCAATATCTGCGCACACCACGGGCGACTGTTCAACCGTGTCCACACGATCACACCAAAACTGCCGCAGGCCGGACGTCACCCGGACCTCGACATGGATTCGCAGGAATGGAACCGTACGTTCGCCCAGCTCACGCTCGTCCAATTCTTGTTGGACCGGCTGGGCTTAGGAAGAGGCAGGATTCTCCCCGCCGTCGTGAAGACCTTCCCCACCGTGGCGATCGTTCCCCTCTCCCACATGGGAGTGCCTGACGGCTGGGAGGAGATTCGCCTGTGGGCTACGAGCTGACCGTGTGAGCTTTGGGCATCCCGAACCGCGCGCGAGCGGGGGGCTCTCGCTGCGAGAGGACGGCGGTCTCGTCGTTCCCTCGAGCGATGGAATCCCTAGCGAGGGCCCTCGCCGGACGCTAGCGTGACTGATAGCAGAGGAGGTGGCTCCCGATGGCATCCATTATCGTGCGGGATCTTGATGACGCCGTGAAGGAGCAGATCGGCACCCAGGCGAAGGAGGACGGTCGGTCCATAGAAGCCGAGGACCCCGCTATCCTCAGCAGAGCTGCCCGCAGGCCTCACATCGGAACCGCTCTGCTGACCGCCGCACAGGATGTCGGCGGAGTCAACGATTTGCCGACCCCGGTGCGCGATGACCTCGCGCGGGCGATGATGTTCTTCGACGGCGGCGGGGGATGAGGTGGAGCTCGGCTTTAACATGTATGCCGGATTGGAGGATCCTCCGTCCGCCGTGGCTCCACTGGGGTGATCCCGATGTCGCTCTGACCGAAACCGCTCGCGGAGCCTCGAGTGCGGACCCATCTGAAACGAGTTTCTGGGCTACTCTCTGTTCATGGAGATCCCTGCAACCAAGGCGCGCGATCAGCTGGGTCGGCTCATCGACCTGGCGCACAGCGAGCCCGTATATCTCACGCGCCATGATCGGCGGGTGGGTGCGATCGTAGATGCCGACACCCTCGATCGGCTGACGGCGGCGGCCGAGGAGCTCGAAGATATCGCCGCCTACGATGCGGCGAAGGCCGAGGAGGGGGAGAGCGTCACGCTCGACGTGCTTCGACACGAGCTCGGCCTGTGACCTACACGGTTCGCATCATATCCGCCGCGTGTCGCCAGATCCGCAACCTCATCCACGATGACGCCCCCTCGTCATGGCCGTCGCGGCCGCCGGAGCCGAATAAGGTGTAGGTACGTACCTACAGGGGGTGTTGACCATGACGACGATGAGCGCACGGGAGTTCAACCGGGATGTCAGTGCGGCCAAACGCGCCGCCAAGAACGGGCCGGTGGTGATCACCGATCGTGGTCAGCCTGCCTACGTGCTGCTCACCATCGAGGAGTACCGCGGGTTCGCGGAGGATGGGCCCGACCTGGTCGAGCGCCTGAGCATGGACGATGACATCGACGTCGACTTCGAGCCGCTTCAGATGGAGCTGAAGGACCCGGAGCTGTGAGGTGCCTGCTGGACACGAACGTCATCAGCGAGCTGCGCCGGTCGAAGAGTCGCGCGGACCCCTCGGTGCGTCAGTGGGTATCCCAGCGCAGGCCCTCCGACCTCTACCTCTCCGCCATCACGGTGCTGGAGGTCGAACTCGGGATCACCTGCGTGGGTCGGCGCGATCCCTCGCAGGCCGCTCGGCTTCAGACGTGGCTCGAGGAGGACCTGCTGCCCATGTTCAGCGGCCGTGTGCTGCCGGTCGACGTTCCCGTGGCGCGGCGGGCGGCTCGGCTCCACGTGCCCGATCCGCGACCGGAACGGGACGCGCTGATCGCTGCGACCGCAGCGGTGCACGGTCTGACCGTGATCACGCGCAACGTCGCGGACTTCCAGCCGATGGGCGTCGCGCTGATCAACCCCTGGGACAGCCCCCGCGGGTGAGGCCTTCCCTCACCGATGCTCCGGTGACACCATCGACACATACCGCCCTTCCGCGAAGACACCGAGGGGACCGAAAATGACCGAGCGCCTGCGCCCCTCCGCGCTGCATCCGCAGCTGCGCCCGGTCTTCCGGTTCGTCCCCAACCCGCCCGTCAACCGTCCGCTGCTGCTGCGGCTGATGCAGGCGGGCAGCGCCCGGGTGTGGGCCCCCAGAAGACTGCCGGACGGGATGCGGCATCGGTTCCACCAGCTCTGGCCGGGCGCGGGCGTGCATGTGTTCACCCCCGCCGGAGCACGCGAGCGGGCCGGAGTGCTGTGGATCCACGGCGGCGGCTTCAT
Organism: Rothia sp. BD8; assembly: GCF_044878465.1. Classification (NCBI taxonomy): domain Bacteria; kingdom Bacillati; phylum Actinomycetota; class Actinomycetes; order Micrococcales; family Micrococcaceae; genus Rothia; species Rothia sp. BD8. The sequence goes on from NZ_JANJES010000001.1 coordinate 206,798, forward strand.
CGTCGGATCCGCCGCCCAGGACCACGGCCGCTGCGCCCGGCTGGCCCGCGACCTCGACGTCGTCGTCTACGCCGCCGAATACCGGCTGGCCCCGGGCTCGCCCTTCCCCGCGGCGCTGGATGACCTGCACGCGGTGTGGCGGCACCTCCTCGAGCGGGCGGGGGGGAGAGCGACGTCGATCCGGCGCGTCTGGCCGTCGCCGGGCAGAGCGCCGGCGGGGGACTGGCCGCAGCACTGGTGCAGCGCATCCACGACGACGGCGGGCGGCAGCCGGCCGCGCAGTGGCTGTTCTGCCCGATGCTCGATGACCGCACCGCCGCGGACCGCTCCCTCGACGGCATCCGGCACTACCTGTGGAACAACACCTCCAACGCCGTCGGCTGGTCGGCCTACCTCGGGCGGGAAGCCGGTGCGCAGTCCGTGCCCGACTACGGGGTGCCCGCCCGCCGGGAGGACCTGGCGGGGCTGCCGCCCGCGTGGATCGGCGTCGGGGACATCGAGCTGTTCTATGAGGAGGACCGCCGCTACGCCGAACGGCTGGTGACGCGGGCGTGCCGACCGCCCTCGAGTCCTTCCTCGGCGGCACCCCGGTCGCCAAGGCGTACCTCGCCGCCTCCGAGTCCTGGCTCGCCCGGCACCTCCACCCCCCGGCGTCCGAGCGCTGAGAGCCCCCTAACGTCAGGAGAACCGCATCATGAGCGTCGTCGTCGTCACCGGAGGCACCGGCTTCCTCGCCGGATGGACCATCCGCCTGCTGCTCGACCAGGGCCACACCGTCCGCGCGACCGTCCGGCAGGAGGCCAAGGTACAGGCCGTAGTGAAGATGCTGGCCGAGGAAGGGGTGAGCACGGAGAAGCTCTCCTTCGCCACCGCGGATCTCGGGTCGGCCGCAGGCTGGGCCGAAGCCGTCGAGTCGAGGGGGCCGACGTCGTCCTGCACACCGCCTCCCCGCTGAGCGGCGAGAACCACCAGGACCCGAGTCTCGTGCCGATGGCCGAGGCCGGAACCCGCCACGTCCTGGACGCCGCGATCGCCGCCGGAGTGGGCAAGGTCGTGATGACCTCCTCGGCCGCGGCGGCCTATCCCAGCCGCGCCGACCTCGGGCGGACCATCGACGAGACCTACTGGACCGACCCGCGGGACCGGCGCATCACCCAGTACATGCGATCGAAGGTCGACGCCGAGAAGGCGGCCTGGCAGATCATCGCGCGGCAGTCGAGGACGACCCTCACCACGATCCTGCCGGGGGCGATCCTCGGGCCGTTCATGGGCGGGCGCGGGTCGAGCACGCACCGGCTGTTCACCAGCATCCTGCGCGGGGCACCCAGTCCCAAGGCCACCTACCACGCCGTCGACGTCCGCGACCTCGCCGCCCTGCACCTCCTGGCCATGGCCGACGAGCGGGCCGACGGGCAGCGGTTCCTCGCCCAGCCGGGACGGATCACGATGCCGCAGATGGCACGCCTGCTCAAGGACCGTCTCGGTGCCCGCCTCAGCCCGACTATGGCGGTGATGAACACGCTGATCGGCCCGCAGCCGACCTACGACGCGACCAAGGCCTCCCGTCTCCTCGGGTGGCGGCCCCGCCCCGTGGAGGACACCGTCCTCGACGCCGCCGACTACCTCCTGGACCAGGGGCTGGTGGGGTAGCGACCTTCGCGGAGGGGCTCGACGTCGTCCTCCCGACCCTGGAGCGCAACATGTGCAAGTTGCGAGATTCTGGGACATCTACCACGAAGAACTCATGATCCTCATGCTCAGGGTCGGGCACCGCCGAGAAATGTACCGATGAACGACTCCGTGCCGGCACACCGGCGAGGAGACGGCCCACTCCTTCCCGCTCCTGCCGATGCCCGTCGACCCGTGGTCGCCGACGTCGGCGCAAGCGCTGATGAGGACGAGCGCCGCGCTTTGCTCTGAAAAACCCATGCGCTGGGGCGTACCGTAGATCCATGACTGGCCCTCCATACATCCTCGGCGCACTGACCTGGCGGGACCTGCACTCCCCGAATTTCCTCGCCCTCCTGCACCGGGCGGCTGAGCTGCCGGAAGCCGAGCTTCAGCGGATCCGCGATGAAGAGCTTCCCGGGATGGAGCTCCTTGCCGCGCGCAGACGGGATGAGCTCGTGGGGTTCGCCGCCGCCAGCATCCGGCCCCAGCAGATCGAGCTGGAATACCTCGCTGTAGCGCAGGACGCGACCGGTGATGGCATCGGCTCAGGACTGGTCAGTCGCCTGCGAGAAGCCCACGGGGGCGTACAGTTCGTCGCCCACACGGATGACGACGCCGTGGACTTCTACCGTCGCCTCGGTTTTCGCATCTCCGCTGCGGCGGCGGATCCACGGTGGCCGACCAGTCGTCGCTATCGCTGTGAGCTACCGGCCCGTTCCACCCTGGCATCCTCCCCGAGGCCTCTGCCGTCTGGCGGCGGCGAGATCCCGGGAGGCTCCGGGATCTCGATGGTCGACGAGGGCCCGTGGAAAGCTGATTCTCTGCTCGCCCACCGCACCCTGGACACTCCGCTCGGTCCGCTGCTGCTGGCGGCCACACCCCGCGGGCTGGTGCGGGTCGCCTTCGAGCAGCAGGGATTCGACGACGTGGTGGAGCAGCTGACTCGACACCTCGAGGGAGCCACCGACGCCGCCGAGACCGCCCCGCAGGCCCGGGACCATCTGGACTCAGCTGCGACTCAGCTCGGGGAGTATTTCACCGGGCGGCGCCAGGACTTCCACCTGCCCCTGGACCGCAGCCTCTCCACCGGCTTCGCCGAGCGGGTGCGCCGGGGCCTTCAGCGCATCCCCTTCGGCGTCACCCGCACCTATCGCCAGCTCGCTGAGAGGACGGGCAACCCGAAGGCTGTGCGCGCCGTCGGCACAGCGTGCGCCTCCAACCCGCTGCCGGTCATCGTGCCGTGTCACCGGGTCGTGCGCAGCGACGGCGGACTCGGCGGCTACGTCGGCGGACTGGAGGCCAAACGCACCCTGCTCACCCTCGAAGGCACGGACGCGTGAACTCGACCAGCCCCGGCCTGTTCGGCGACGACGCGCTGGCCCGCCCCGCCGTCGAGCTGCCCGAGGGCGCCCACCACGTCCCCGGGTGGCTGACCCCGGCTCAGCAGCGGTGGCTGGTCGCCCGATTCCGCGACTGGGCCGCGGGCCCCGTTCCGCCGCGCGCGGCCAGCATCCGCGGACACGAGATGAGCGTGCGCACCGTGTGCCTGGGCTGGCACTGGCGTCCCGAGGGCTACACCCGCGAGGCCGTGGACGTGAACGGTCGGCGGGTGCTGCCCGTGCCGGACTGGATGGTGAGCATGGGCCAGCAGGGCATCGCAGCCGTCACCGGGGACGACGCCGCGGCCCGCGCCTATGTGCCGGACACCGCCCTGGTCAACTACTACGACGACGCCGCGCGCATGGGCATGCACCAGGACAAGGACGAGCGCTCCTCCGCCCCGGTGGTCTCCGTATCCATCGGGGACACCTGTCTGTTCCGCTTCGGCAACACCGAGACCCGCTCCCGCCCGTACACGGACCTGCGGCTGGCCTCCGGGGACCTGTTCGTCTTCGGTGGCCCCTCCCGCTTCGCCTTCCACGGGGTGCCGCGCATCTTCCCCGGCACGGCACCTGCCGACTGCGGCCTGGAGACCGGGCGCATCAACATCACCCTGCGCGTCACCGGCCTGTCCGAGGGCTGACCGGGGCCGCCCGCCGTCGAGGTGTCGGTGCTGTGCTGAGATGCGGCGTTTGTGTTGAGATGCCGCACGGCGGGCCGCATCTCAGCACGAACCCCGCACCTCAGCAAGAACCCCGCACCTCAACCGATCCCCCTGCATGCCGCGGAGCGTGTCACCATGGGTGTCATGACGGCGGGGCAGTGGGCGCAGCGGCACCAGGTGTGGGTGTACCTGGCGGCCGTCGCGCTCGCGGCGGGCATTGGAGTCTTAGTGCCCGACGCCGCGGGTCCGGCGGAAGCGGCCCTGACGCCCCTGCTCGGTCTGCTGCTGTTCCAGACCTTCCTCGGCGTGCCGGTCGCGCGCCTGAGCGCTGGGCTGCGGGACCGGCGATTCCTGCTGGGGTTGGCCCTCGTGAAAGCCGTGATCGCCCCGGCCCTCGCGGTGCTGCTGGCCCTCGTGCTGGTCCCGGATCCGGCGCTGCGCGTCGGGGTGCTGTTCGTGCTCCTGGCGCCGTGCGTGGACTGGGTGCTGGTCTTCGCGGGGATGGCCGGCGGGGATCGGGCCCGACTGCTGGCCGCGACCCCGCTGCTGCTGTCCGGCCAGATGCTCCTGCTGCCCCCGGCCCTCGCCCTCCTGGCCGGCCCGCAGGCCGCGGGAACGGTGCGGGCCGGGCCCTTCGCGGAGGCCTTCGCGGTGCTGATCCTCCTGCCGTTGCTGGCCGCCGTCGCCGCTCAGACGTGGGCGGCCCGACGCCGGTCCGGGGCCCGTGCGGTCGAGGTGGTGGAGGCCGGGATGGTGCCGACCACCGCCCTGGTGCTGGCCGCGGCGGTGCTCTCCCAGATCGGGCAGGTGCTGCCGATGCTGGGTCGTCTGCTGGGGCTGGTGCCGGTGTATCTGCTGTTCGCCGTGGTGATGACGCTGCTGGGAACGCTGGCGTGCCGGGTGCTGCGCCTGGATGCCGCGGGTGCGCGGGCGGTGGTCTTCAGCGGGGTGGCCCGCAACTCCCTGGTGGTGCTGCCCCTGGTGCTGGCCCTGCCCGCCGAGCTGTCCGCTGCCGCCCCCGCGGTGGTGGTGCAGACCCTGGTGGAGCTGCCATTCCTGCTCCTGCTGCTGCGCGCGGCTCCCGGCCTGCTGCCCGCGGGTACCCGGGCCCCCGCCCCGACGCCTCCCCGCTGACATGGGCGAGAATGGGCGGCATGGAATCCAGGAGCCCGTCATCCCGCTTCACCCGGTGGGTCCTCGACGACGCAACAGCACTCGCTGCGATCCTGGAGCCGGACAGACCCAGGATGGGCATCTACATCCTCGAGTTCTCCGATGGAGAGCGCTACGTCGGACAGACCGTGGATCTGCTGTCGCGTTTCGCCTCCCACCGACGTCGCTGGCCGGGGGAGATCGTCGCGGTGAGCTTCCTGCCCGCAGAGCGGGAACGGCTCAACCAGATCGAGAGAGACGTGATCTCCCGACTCGCCGCGCAGGGGGTGTCGCTGCGCAACATCGATCTGGTCAGCCTCCCTCTGCGCTCGGATGCCCTCGACGTGCTGGTGGATCGGCAGGAGCAGGCCGAGTGGCTGGATGGACGGACGGAGCCATGCGTGATCGGGGACCGCGCAGCGTCCGCGGGGCGTCGCCGCCGCGCTCGCTCGGGGTATGAGCGGCTGCGTCGGCAGGATGCTTTCGACGACGTCGTCGCGATGCTTGCCTGCTACGTTCGGCGCTGCCTGCCCTGGCCCCATGTGACAGAGGGTCGCTTCTGGGTGATGACCGCTCTGCCCTCTACGGGGCGCCGTCCGGACTGGCGGCGGCTGGCGGCGATCAGCGTGAACAACGTGGAGACTCTGGTGATCGGGGAGGCCCTCGGGAATGGCCGATCACGGATCGAGGGATTCATCAACGTCGCTGCGGACACCGACGTCGCCGTCCTGGACCCCGGCGTTCATCAGGAGGTCTCCTACGGACCCGTCGGAGCAGTGCGGCAGATCTTCACGGATACCCCGGACGAGCTGGTCGCAGTGCTGGCTGCTCCTGAGCTCGCCGGGGGAGCGGCGCGGCTGGCGATGGGGCTGCTGCGCAAGGGACCGAGCATGTTCGCCCGGTTCCACAACGACCATCTCGCCGATGACGTCTTCTGTTCCATCGCCGAGCAGCTCGAGGAGTCCCCGGACCCCGGCGTCCACCGCTGAGATACCGTACGGCGGGCCGCCTGTCAGCGGGAACTCCGTCCGTCAGGCCAGGTCCGCCTCCCAGACGGCCCGCCACTTCTCGGCCAGGGTGTGCACGGTCTCGTGGGCGTTCAGGCCGCTGGGCTGGGGCACCACCCACAGGGCCACGTCCTCCGGCCAGTCCTCGATCTCGGCGACGTCCTGGCGGCCCAGGGCGGCCTTCGGGCGGCGGAAGGCCATGCGGAAGGCGGTGATCCCGGCGACCGCGACCCGCTCCGGGCGGTACTCGCGCACCAGCCGCACCAGCTCGGCCGCACCGTCGCGCAGCTCCTCGCGGCTCAGCTCATCTGCACGGACGCTGGCCCGACCCACCAGGTTGGTCATGCCCAACCCCCGGCGCAGCAGATACTCCTCGTCCTGCTCGCTCAGTCCCCGCGAGGTGTCCAGGCGATACTCGGTCACCCCGGCCTCGTGCAGCGAGGGCCAGAAGCGGTTGCCCGGCCGGGCGAAGGGCGCGTTGACGGCGGCGGTCCACAGACTGGGGTTCACCCCGACGATCAGCATCCGCATCCGCCGCCCCGCGTAGGGCCCGTAGGGCAGCACGTCATCGCGGGCGTGCGGGTCATCCGTGGCGAAGCGCTCCAGGTCCGCGCGGGTGGGCTTGGCCCCGCCCATCGGGGAGGGCCGGCGGCGGGATCGGAACTCGGTGCTCATCCTCCCACCCTAGAGCGACGCCGCCGCACGACGCCGGGCGCCCGGCCCCCACCCGGCAGGTCGGCTACACAGCGGCCTCGTCGTTCCGGGCGACGTCGGCGCACAGCACCTCCGGCCAGGCGCTGACCTCCTCACGGGTCGCGGCTACCTTCAGGTCCACCGTCGGGAGGGTCTCGGCGAGAATCTGCGCCGTGGAGACCGGGTGGGCCCGGTCCCGCACCCAGGCCAGCACGGTCACGGGCACGTGCACCTGGGCGATGTCCGCCAGGGACGGCAGATCGGAGGTCCCGGCGCCCTCGAAGACGTAGGGCAGCAGCGCGGGGTCCACGTCCGGGACGGTGCGGGGGGCCTCGGGCTTGGCCGGGGGCTGCGGCCCGTCCAGCCCCGCGGTCACGAAGGCCTCGACCCCGTGGCGGCGCACCAGCTCCCCGGCCGCCCGATACTCCTCGGCCTTGCGGGCGCGGGTGGCCCACGCGGTGGGCGGCAGCATCAGGGTCAGGCCGGTGAAGCGCTCGGGGTCCCGGATCGCCGCGTACAGCAGGGTCGCAGCACCCATGGACTGCCCGACGCCGTGCACCGCCTCCCCGGGGAAGATCCCCTCCAGCAGCCGCAGCAGGTCATCGGCCAGCACGGGCCAGCGGTAGTCGCTGGGCATGGGGCGCCCGGTGGATCGCCCGTGCCCGCGGGCGTCGTAGCGCAGCAGCCGGGTCCCGCTCAGGCCCCGACCCAGATCCAGGCCGAGGGTGCGGTCCCGGGCGCGGGAGGAGGTCAGGCCGTGCAGCTGGACCACCGGGTGCCCGCCCTCGTCGCTGAGCTCCCACGCCAGCCGCGCCCCGGGGACGGGGAACCCGCCCTCCGTGATCACCGTGGCACCGCGTCGTTCCTGGTCAGCGTCCATCGCGCCTCATCTCCCGCTCTCACCCGGTCCGTCCGTCCACCGTTCGGGATGCGCTCGCGCGCCCGCCCGATGCTTCTGGTTAAGTTACCCCCATGCGCTTGACCAACATCACCCGCCTGCGGCTGCCCTTCGGGCGCCTCATGGGCTACGACGTCGCGGTCTCCGCGCCGGGCCGTCAGCTGCCGATCTCCTTCGACCAGCAGCGCCACGTCGGGGCGGGGGAGCGTCCCGGGTCCTGGATGGCCCTGACCTTCACCCTGCCGGGCCCGGTGCCGCGGGAGCGGCTCAGCGACGCCTGGCTCGCGGTCATCGCCCGACACCAGACCCTGCGCACCGTCTTCCTGCCCGGCGAGCCGGGGGAGGGCCCCCATCTGCACGCCGTGGAGGTGGGTCCCGGCGCCTGGCGCGAGCACGAGATCGCCCCCGGGCAGGAGGTCAACGCCGCCCTCGGGGAGGTCTTCGACGCCGCGTGCACCCCATACGCCCGGCCCTCGCACCGGCTGTGCGTGGTGGAGACCGCCGCCGGGCCCACGGTGGCCATCGCCGCGGACCACGCCCACGTGGACATGTGGTCCATGCTGGTGATCCTGCGGGACTTCCTGGCGGCCCTGCGGGATGCGGAGGCCTCCGCGTCCGACGCGGCGCGGACCGGGCCGCGACCCGCCGTGCTCGGCTTCCCGGAGCACACCGCGGCCCTGGAGCGGATGCCGCCCGCCCCGCCGGAGATCGCCCAGCGGTGGGCCGAGATCCTGGGGCACGCCAACCAGTCCATGCCGCGCTTCCCCCTGCCGCTGGGGGATCCCCGGCACCAGCCGGAGCGGGTGGAGGTGCGGGAGATCCTCGACGTCGCGGGGCTGGCCGCCTATGCCGCCCACGCCCGGGAGGCCGGAGTCTCCTCCCTGGCGCAGACCGTCTCGGTGATGACCCGCATCACCCGGGAGCTGGCGGGGATCCCGCTGCGCGCGGTGTTCCCCGTGCACTCCCGCTACGACGAGACCTGGCACGATTCGGTCGGCTGGTTCATCACCAACTCCATCCTGGAATCCCCGGATCCGGAACCCGCCGCGTGTGCCGCGGCCGTGAAGGAGGCGGTGCGGCTGGGATCCTGGCCGCTGCGGCCCATCCTGGCCCCGTGGGGCGGGATGCCGGAGACCCCGGGCATGTTCGCGATCTCCTGGCTGGATCTGCGCCGCCTGCCGGTGCAGGTGGAGAACGCGGCGAGCCTGGAGGCCCAGTACGTCTCCGCTGCGATCCGCACGGACGGGGTGATGATCTGGTTCATCCTCAGCGAGGACGGGGCGCATCTGCGCTGCCGCTACCCGGACTCCCCGCAGCCCCGGGAGTCGGTGGGCGGGTGGCTGGACGCTCTGGTGGCGGGCATGCAGGAGCTGGCCGCCTGAGACCCCGCGGCGCCGCGATACGGTGGGCCCCATGTGCTTCACCCGCCGCCTCCACGTCAAATGGGCCATCTGGGCCGTCGGGGTCGCCGCGTACCTGCTCGCCCTGATCAACCGCAGCTCCTTCTCCGCGCTGGGGCCGGTGGCCCAGGAACACTTCGGGGCCGAGGCCACCGCCCTGTCCTCCTTCGTGTTCCTGCAGCTGGTGGTCTACGCCGTGTGCCAGATCCCGGTGGGGGTGTGCCTGGACCGCTTCGGCGTCTCCTGGGTGGTAGCCACCGGGATGCTCGTGATGTCCGCGGCCCAGCTGCTGCTGGCCGCCGCCGAGGCCGTCCCAGTGGCGGTGCTGGCCCGCATCCTGCTCGGCGCCGGGGACGCCTGCATCTTCACCTCGGTGGTGCGCCTGGTCGCGGAGTGGTTCACCCCGCGCCAGATGCCGGTGGTCAATCAGATCACGGGGCTGGCCGGGCAGGTGGGGCAGCTGCTGGCCGTGGCACCCCTGGCCCTGGCCGTGGGGGCCTTCGGCTGGTTCGCCGGCTTCGCCGGGCTGGCCGCCCTCGGCGCGGTGGTCCTGGTGCTGGTGGTGCTGTTCCTGCGGGAGGGCCCGGGGGGCGCGACCATCGCCGAGCGCATCACCGGGCGCGGCCGGGAGATCCTGACCACCCCGGCGCCGGTGCCCACCGACACCGGGGCGCTGATCATCACCGAGGTCCTGCCGGTGGTGGGGCCCGGCTCCTCCGGGGTGCTGCCCGCGGTGCGCTCGCTGATCCGGCGCCCGGGCATCCGGCTGGCCTTCTGGATCCACTTCGCCACGATGTTCTCCCCGGACGCGTTCCTGCTGCTGTGGGGCACCCCGTTCCTGACCGGTGGCCTGGGCTACTCCGATGCGGCCGCGCACGCGGTGCTGAACATCGCCGTGATCGCCTCGATGGTCGGGGCGCTGGCCTTCGGCCCGGTGATCTCCCGCTTCTCCGGGCACCGGGTGCAGCTGGCCCTGGGCGGGGTCGGGCTGATGGCCGGGTCCTGGATCGCGCTGCTGGCCTGGCCCGGGCCCGCGCCCTTCGCGCTGACCGCGCTGGTCGCCGTCGTGATGGCCATGGGCATCCCGCTGTCCATGATCGCCTTCGACGTCGTGCGCTCCCACGCCCCGGCCCGCCAGCGCGGGGTCGCCACCGGACTGGTGAACATGGGCGGGTTCACGGCCGCGCTGATCACGGTCCTGGGGGTCGGCCTGCTGTTGGACGCGCAGGGGGCCGGGACCCCGCAGACCTACTCCCTGCAGGCCTTCCGCGTGGCCATGGCGGTGCAGCTGCCGCTGTGGCTGCTCGGCGGGATCATGATCGCCGTGGAGCGCCCGCGGGCTCGGCGGGACCTGCAGCGGCATCGCCGCGGATCCCGCCCGCCCGAGGCGCCGCAGCCTCGTCCCGCCCCGTAGGGTGGAGCCCATGCACGAGTCCGTCCCCGCCTCCGGCATCGCCGCCCAGCCCCCGTCCAGGAAGTGGATCATCTGGTCGGTGGGCCTGGCCGCCTACCTCGTCGCGGTGATCAACCGCAGCTCCTTCTCCGCGCTGGGCCCGGCCGCCCAGGAGCACTTCTCCGCGGAGGCCACGGCCCTGTCCGTGTTCGTGGTCGTGCAGCTGGTGGTCTACGCCGGCTGGCAGATCCCCGTAGGCATCCTGCTGGATCGCTTCGGGATCAGCACGGTGATCGCCGCGGGTACCGCAGTGATGGCGGTGGGGCAGCTGCTGCTGGGGGCGACGGACAGCATCCCCCTGGCGATCCTCGCCCGCATCCTCGTCGGCTCCGGGGACGCCTGCATCTTCACCGCCGTGGTGCGCCTGGTCCAGGACTGGTTCACGCTCGGGCAGATGCCCGTGGTCAACCAGCTCACGGGCTTATCCGGGCAGGTCGGTCAGCTGCTGGCCGTCGCCCCGCTGGCCGCGCTGGTCGCGGGGCTGGGCTGGTTCGCCGGCTTCGCCGCCCTGGCCGCGGTGGGGGCCGCGGTGCTGGTGCTGGTGCTGCTGGTCCTGCGCGACGCCCCCGGGGCCGGCACCATCCTCGAGCGGATCACCGGGGCCAACCGCACCACCGGGCGGGACGTGGCCGCGGCCCGGGCCGGGCAGCGCACCGACTCGGTGGTCACGGACGTGCTCCCGGTGATCGGCCCGGAATCCACCGGGGTGCTGCCGGCCCTGCGCTCGCTGGTGCGCCGGCCCGGGGTGCGCCTGGCCTTCTGGATCCACTCCTCCACGGTCTTCGCGATGCACAGCTTCATGCTGCTGTGGGGCACCCCGTTCATGACCGGCGGCCTGGGCTACCCCGAGGCGACCTCCCACCTGGTGCTGAGCCTGACCGTGGCGGCGTCGATGGCCGGGGCGGTGCTGCTGGGGCCGGTGATCTCCCGGTTCTCGGCCCACCGGGTGTGGATCGCGGTGGGCGGGACGACGGCGATCCTGCTGTCCTGGGTGCTGGTGCTCGCCTGGCCGGGCTCCGCCCCGGTGCCGGTGATGAGCCTGGCCGCGGTGTGCACGGGCCTGGGCGGGCCGCTGTCCATGATCGCCTTCGACGTCGTGCGCACCCACGCCCCGGTGCGCCAGCTCGGGGTGGCCACGGGCCTGACCAACATGGGAGGGTTCACGGCCGCGCTGACCACGGTCCTGCTGGTGGGGGTCCTGCTGGATGCGCAGGGCGCCGGGACCCCGGAGACCTACTCCTCCGCGGCCTTCCGCTGGGCGATGGCCGTGCAGGTGCCGGTGTGGTTGCTGGGCCTGACGATGATGCTCATCGAGCGACCCAAGGCCCGCCGGGAGCACCTGAAGCGGCTGCACCGGGCCCGCTGAGCACCGGACGGGACCGGGCAGGAGCGGGCGGGGTCAGGAGCGGGCGGGGTCAGGAGCGGGCGGTGACCGGGGGCTCGGCGGACCAGGGGAACACGATCCACTGGTCGGTGCGCTTCCACACGTAGTCGGGGGAGACCACCGAGCGGGGCTTGGAATAGATCACCGCGGAGCGGACCTCGGCGTCGTAGCGCTGCAGCAGCTGGACCACCAGGTCCAGGGTGCGCCCGGAGTCCGCGACGTCGTCCACCACCAGCAGCTTCTTGCCCGCGATGGACTCGGTGTCCAGCATCGGGGCCAGCAGCACCGGGTCCGGCAGGGTCTCGGCGACGTCCGTGTAGAACTCCACGTTGATCGCGTCCGAGAGCTTCACGCCCAGCGAGTAGGACAGCGCCCCGGCCGGCAGCAGCCCGCCGCGGGCCACCGCGATGATGATGTCCGGGACGAAGCCGGAGTCGGCGATGGTCTGCGCCATCTCCCGGGAGAACGTCCCGAAGGCCTCCCAGGTGAGGATCTCCTTCTCGGGGAGCTCGCTGGAGTCTGCGTGATAAGCCATGGGAAGAGTCTAGACGCCGGGTCGGTACCCTGGAGCCATGAGCACCTCCGCCGCCGTCGATCCCTCCGCCATGCACCTGGCCTCCACACGGGTGGGCTCCGGGCCGCGGCGCGTGGTGTTCCTGCACGGGCTGTTCGGGCGCGGCCGCAACTTCACGAGCATCGCCCGGCAGCTGGGCCAGGAGTGCACGAGCCTGCTGGTGGACCTGCCGGATCACGGCGCCTCGGACTGGGTCCCGGAGATCTCCTACCCCCTGATGGCCGACGCCGTGGCGGCACACCTGCGGGCCGACTTCGCCGCCGATGGCCCCGTGGACGTCGTCGGGCACTCGATGGGCGGGAAGACCGCGATGCAGCTGGCGCTGCGCCACCCGGATCTCGTGCAGCGCCTGGTGGTCATGGACATCGCCCCGGTCCAGCCGCGCGAGACCCGCGGGAACTCCGCCGAGCTGCTGGACGCGCTGCTGGGCCTGGACCTGCAGACCCTGGGCTCCCGGGCCGAGGCCGACGCCGCCCTGCAAGCGGCGATCCCGGCCGACGGCGTGCGCTCCTTCCTCCTGCAGAACCTGCGGCGCGGGGCCGAGGGCTGGGCGTGGCAGCCGGACCTGCGCGGCCTGCGCGAGCGGCTGCCGGTGCTCATGGGCTGGCCCGACACCGACGCCGAGCCGTATCCGGGTCCGGTCCTGTGGATCACGGGGGAGCGCTCCGACTACGTCACCGTCGAGGACCGGGAGCCGATGGCGGCCCTGTTCCCGCGGGTGCGCCGGGTGGTCATCAAGGGCGCCGGGCACTGGGTGCACGCGGATCGCCCGGCCGAGGTGCTCTCCGCCCTGCGGGTCTTCCTGACCTGACCCGCATCCCCCGACCGTCCCGTCCCACCCCGAAGGAGCATCCCCGTGGCCCTGTTCGCCTCACCCCGCATGTCCCTGACCGTCGACCTGCCGCAGGAGCCCGTCCCGGCGGAGCCTGCGGACCCGGAGATGCCGGAGGATCCCTTCGCCGAGCCGAAGCCGGCCCCGAGCCCGGAGTCCCTGCTGATCGCGCTGCGCTCGGAGGAGGCCACCGCCCTGCTGACCGAGCAGAACTGGGCCCCGGCGGAGCAGGCCGCGGATCTCACGGTGCGGGTGGGGGTGCGCCGCTACGTCTACCCGGTCCCGGAGCAGCCCGGGGCGAGAATCGAGTACGTCGCTCTCGGCGAGGGCTCGGAGCGGGGACGGGTGCAGATGACCCTGCGGGTGCCGCGGCGCACGGACGCGGACGGGGCCCGGCGGGCCCTGCGGGGGCTGGCCCGGCTGCTGGAGCGCACCCGCGGGGTGCGCGCGCAGCTGACGGGGCTGGGCCGGGACTGAGACCGCCGACCTCGCCCGATGCTCAGCCGAAGGCCGCGGTGACCTCCCGGAGGAATCCGGCGACGACGCGGCGCTGCTCCTCGGTGAGTCGCTCGGCGGCGGCGAGCATCTGCTCGTGCATCCGGGCCAGTGTGGCGCGCACCTCGCGGTCCCCGCGTTCGGTGGGCACCACCGCCACGGAGCGGCGGTCCTCCGGGTGCGGCACCCGCTCGGCGTAGCCGTCCCGGATCAGCCGATCCACCAGCGCGCTGGCCGAGGCGGCCGTGATCCCCAGGGCCACCGCGATGTCCTTCTGGCGCAGGCTCGCCCCGCGGGACTGGGCCGCCAGCAGGTGACGCAGGGCCTCGATGTCGCGCTCGCCCATGCCCATGTCCCCGCGCACCCGGGTGCGCATGGCGGTCTCGTGGCGGCGGTGGGTGCGCAGCAGGTTCAGGACCTCGACGGCGCTGATCTGGCCCGGCTCGCGGTACCAGTACCCGCTGGGGTCGGCCTCGTCCGCGCTGCGCTGCATGCCTCCGCCTCCTCTCGCGCCGAGCCTCACCCGGAATCTGCGTGATCCCCGCGGAGCACTCCGCCCCGGGGGTCCTCGCCGGGTGCCGCCCCGCGAGACTGTTAGGATAACCAACAGTTAGGATACGATACCAAGCAGACGTCGCGGCCACGGCCGGGCGTCGCCGCCTTCGGAAGCCCTCCGCGGTGTGGAAGCCGCACCGCGACCCCAGGGAGCCCAGCATGACCGAGACCATCCGCGAGGAGCTCGCCGCCGAACCCCGCCCCCACGAGCTCTCCCGGGAGGACCTGCTCCTGCTGCTGTCCCGGGCAGCCGCCCGCGGGATCTCCGTGCGCCCGGCCGTGCACCGGGCCGAGGTCTCCTTCACCGGGCGCCCCGGCGCAGAGCGCGTGGTCATCGAGCTGCTCCTGGCTCCCGGAGAGGACCGCGAACGGATCCTGCGGGAGGCCCGCGAGGAGATCATCCCAGCGCTGGAGGCCATCCTCGGCGAGCCGTTCCTCAGCGCGGACGTCCACTACACTCGGGAGACGCTCCCGGATGCGTCAGCGGATCTCTCGAGCATCGGCTCCGGGGCGGGGACCGGGCTGCTCGCCGCCTGAGCGCGACCCCTCCTCGGACCTCCGCTGACTCCCGGGCGCTGATCTGCCCGATCGCCCGAAGCCGGGGGATCGGCGGACTCCGGAGGTCACCGGGCAGACGCTCGAGCACGCGCCGGGGGAATAATGGTCGGAGAGTCGGCCGTTCCAGGAGGTGAACGGCCCGTCCGCACAGCCCAAGGCAACGGAGGAATCACTGTGACAGCGCCCATCGAGAAGAACGAGAAGTTCGCCGAGTACGCGCACCCGGAGCGGCTGGTCAGCACCGCGTGGGTGGCCGAGCACGGCGGCGACGACGGCGTCGTCGTCGTCGAATCCGACGAGGACGTGCTGCTCTATGAGACCGGGCACATCCCGGGTGCCGTGAAGATCGACTGGCACACCGAGCTCAACGACCCCGTCACCCGCGACTACGTGGACGGCGAGGGCTTCGCCGCCCTGATGTCGCGCAAGGGCATCACCCGGGACACGACCGTGGTCATCTACGGGGACAAGTCCAACTGGTGGGCGGCCTATGCCCTGTGGGTGTTCACCCTCTTCGGCCACGAAGACGTGCGCCTGATGGACGGCGGCCGCGCCAAGTGGCAGGAGGAGGGTCGGGAGATGACCACCGAGACCCCGCGGCCGCAGGAAACCGACTACCCCGTGGTGCAGCGCGAGGACGCCCCCGTGCGGGCCTACCTGCCGCAGGTGCGCGAGGCCATCGGTACGCTGCCGCTGATCGACGTGCGCAGTCCCCAGGAGTACACCGGGGAGCGCACCCACATGCCCGACTACCCCGAGGAGGGGGCCCTGCGCGGCGGGCACATCCCCACCGCCCGGTCCGTGCCCTGGGCCCGGGCGGCCAACGAGGACGGCACCTTCAAGACCGCCGAGCAGCTGCGCCGGATCTACCAGGAGGAGCTCGGGCTCAGCCCGGATCAGGACATCATCGCCTACTGCCGGATCGGGGAGCGCTCCTCGCACACGTGGTTCGTGCTCCAGCACCTGCTGGGCTTCCCCACCGTGCGCAACTACGACGGCTCCTGGACCGAGTGGGGCAACGTGGTCCGGGTGCCGATCGTCAAGGGCGAGCAGCCCGGAGAGGCCGCGTGAGCGCGGGCATGACCCAGCCGAACACCGATTCCCTGCCGCCGGCCCTGGCCGAGATCGTCCGGGACTTCGCCGAACTGGCCCCGCAGGATCGGCTGCAGCTGCTGCTGGAGTTCAGCAACGGGCTGCCCGCCCTGCCGGAGCGCCTGGCGGATCATCCCGAGCTGCTCGAGCCTGTGCCGGAATGCCAGTCGCCGATCTTCCTGCTCACCGAGGTGGAAGACGGGGTGGTCCACCTGTTCTTCTCCGCGCCGCCGGAGGCTCCCACCACCCGCGGCTTCGCGGGGATCCTGCAGGAGGGCCTGGACGGGGCGGATGTGCAGACCGTGCTGTCGGTTCCGGGGGATCTGGCGCTGCGGCTGTCCCTGACCGAGGCGGTCAGCCCCCTGCGGCTGAACGGGATGAGCGGGATGCTGACCCGCATCCAGCGGCAGGTCAGGGAGAAGTCCCAGGGCTGAGCCGCGGGCCGAGGGCTGCCGCATCCGGACCGGCGAGCCTGCGACGGGCCGCGGCGTCGGCAGGCGGTCTCCCGAGGCCGGAGTGCGCTCCTTCACGGTGGTAGCCTGAACTGACATCTCAGGCCTGACCGATCGGGGAGACACCGTGGCCACACAGACGCAGCCGGTTTCCGAGGCGCGCACGGAGGAGGGCCTCAAGCGAGGCCTGCACTCCCGGCACATGCAGATGATCGCGATCGGCGGGGCGATCGGCACCGGCCTGTTCGTGGCCTCCGGCGGCACGATCGCCCAGGCCGGGCCCGGTGGTGCGCTGGTGGCCTACGCCGTCATCGGACTGATGGTGCTGCTGCTCATGCAGTCCCTCGGCGAGCTGGCCGCGCACCTGCCGGTGGCCGGCTCCTTCCAGACCTTCGCCCACCGCTACGTCTCCCCGTCCTTCGGCTTCGCGATGGGCTGGAACTACTGGTTCAACTGGGCGATCACCGTGGCCGCGGAGCTGGTGGCCGCCGGCATCGTCATGGCCTTCTGGTTCCCGCAGGTGCCGGGCTGGGTGTGGGCGGCGGCCTTCCTGGTGCTGCTGACCGGGCTGAACGCCCTCTCGGCCCGCGGATACGGGGAGTCCGAGTTCTGGCTGGCCGGGATCAAGGTGGTCGCGGTGATCGTGTTCCTGATCGCCGGGGTGCTGATGATCTTCGGCGTGCTGGGTGGGACCTCCCCGGGCTTCGCCAACTGGACGACGGGGGAGGCCCCGTTCAAGGGCGGGGTGCTCAGCATCATCTCGGTGTTCATGATCGCCGGGTTCTCCTTCCAGGGAACCGAGATGATCGGGGTGGCCGCCGGCGAGGCGCAGAACCCCCGCCGGGACGTGCCCCGGGCCCTGCGCACGGTGTTCTGGCGCATCATGCTCTTCTACATCGGGGCGATCGTGGTCATCGGCTTCCTGCTGCCGTACACCGACCCGAACCTGCTGGCCTCGGACGCCTCCGAGGTGGCCTCCTCCCCGTTCACGCTGGTCTTCGAGCGGGCGGGGATCGCCTTCGCCGCCTCGCTGATGAACGCCGTCATCCTGGTGGCGATCCTCTCCGCCGGCAACTCGGGGCTGTACGCCTCCACCCGCATGCTGCTGAGCCTGGCCCGGGACGGCCAGGCACCCCGGTTCTTCGCCAAGGTCAACGACCGCGGCGTGCCGATGCGCGCCCTGATGGCCACCTCCGCGGTGGGCCTGATCGGCTTCATCGCCTCCCTGTTCGGACAGGGCGAGGCCTACACGTGGCTGGTGAACATCTCCGGGCTGTCCGGGTTCATCGTCTGGGTGGGGGTGGCGGTGTGCCACTTCCGATTCCGCCGGGCCTACCTCGCCCAGGGCGGGAAGCTCTCGGACCTGCCCTACCGGGCGCCGCTGTTCCCGCTGGGCCCGCTGGTGGCCTTCACGCTGTGCATCGTGGTGATCCTGGGGCAGAACTACGAGGCGGTCTTCGACGGCGAGCTGCTGAAGGTCGCCAGCTCCTACATCGGCCTGCCGATCTTCCTGGCCGTCTGGCTGGGACACAAGGTGCTGACCCGGGACCGGTTGGTGCCCCTGGACCAGGTGGACATCTCCGGGGCCGAGGACCTCGCCAAACGCTGACCCGTCCGGCTGCCATGCCGGCGCCGCCGTCCCGGTGCGGTGGTCTCTTACCACGTCAGATCGCTCTTCCGGTCATCCTGCGCGTTCGCCCTGAGGTGCTGCCCGGGTGTTGACCGGGTCACCGCCCGGGCATAGGTTGAGGGCACGGTAGGCGTTGCCCGGACCCATCTGGGGACCCGACCGTCGCGGACCGTCCGGTCCGCGCCGCGAATGACGAGAGGGTCATGAGATGACGAACCACAGCAGCATCGAATCCCTGCGCAGCGCCACCGTCTACGGCAGCGACGGCGAGAAGATCGGCCGGGTCGGGGAGATCTACCTGGACGACCAGACCGACCAGCCCACCTTCGCCACCGTGCACACCGGCCTGTTCGGCACCAAGGAGACCTTCGTCCCCCTGGACCGGGCCCAGACCACCGACGAGGGCATCACGGTGCCCTACGAGAAGGACTTCATCAAGGGCGCCCCGACCATCGACGACGATGGCTCGCTGAGCCCCGAGGAGGAGCAGCGCCTCTACGAGTACTACTCCATGGACTCCGGGACGCGCCGCGACGACGCCGCCGCCGAGACGCAGGCGCAGACCCGCGGACGCGATCACACCGGCACGGCGGGCACCGCGGCCGCGGGCACCGCGACCGATGACCGCGCCGCCGCAGCCCACGACGGGCACACCCCGGCCGAGGAGCGTGCGGCCCAGCAGCGCGGCACCGCGGTGCAGAACGGCACCGACGGCGTCGCCGCCGACACCCGCGGCGGGCAGACGGCGGGGACGCAGGACGTCGTCGCCCACGAGGAGCGGCTGCGGGCCACCGGGCAGGCCGAGCGCCGCGAGACCGGGCGGGCCCGTCTGCGCAAGCACGTGGTCACCGAGACCGAGACCGTCGAGGTCCCCGTGCGCCGCGAGGAGCTGCACATCCAGCGCGAGAGCATCGACCCCGATTCCCCCGAGGCCAAGGTCGGCGCCGAGGACGCCTTCACCGGCGACGGTGAGGAGACCGTGGTGACCACCTACGAGGAGCGCCCCGTGGTGTCCACCGAGACCGTCGCCACCGAGCGGGTGAGCCTGAACAAGGAGGCCACCGAGTCCACCGAGCGCGTCTCCGGCGAGGTGCGCAAGGAGGAGATCGAGGTGGACGAGGACGGCCGTCCCCGCCGCTGAGCCCTCCGGCCGCCCGCCCCGCTTCCCGCGGCGCGGGCGGCCCCAGGCCCAGACCCCGTCGGACCGCACAGGTCCGGCGGGGTCTGCGCCTGTCCGCATCCCACCAGCACCGCACCCCATCCCGGGAGAAACTCACCGTGCCCTCCACCCCGAGCAGCAGCGACCATCCCGGCCAGCCTGCGGACCCGGAACCCCTCCGGCCCGCAAGCCGCGGCCCCGCAGGATCCCGGGAGATCGATGCCTTCGCCCAGATCGACGCCGCCGCCCTCACCGGGAGGCAGCGATCCCTGATCCTCCTGGCCGTGCTGGCCAATACGGCCGAGTTCTTCGACATGTTCCTCATCGGGTTCATCGTCTCGGACCTGACCAAGCCCTGGGGGCTGACCTTCTGGCAGTCTGCGCTGGTGCTGCTGGCCTCCGGGATCGGCACGATGATCGGCGCGATCCTGTGGGGGAGGGTCTCCGACGTCATCGGGCGCCGGCGCACCCTGGTGGCCACGGTGCTGATCTTCACGGTGTTCACCGGGCTGTCCGTGCTCACCCCGGACGGCGGGTGGGCCCTGCTGGTCGGGCTGCGCCTGCTGGTGGGCATCGGGGTGGGCGGGCTGAACATCGTCTCGATCCCGTGGATCCAGGAGTTCGTGCCGGCTTCCCGGCGCGGGTGGCTGTCCGGACTGGCCTCGGTGTTCATCCCGGTGGGGCTGCTGCTGGGCTCGGTGAGCACGTGGCTGCTGCTGGAGCCGCTGACCTGGCGCGGGCTCATGGCGCTGGGGGCGACGCCGATCCTGCTGGTGGTGTGGATCCTGCGGGTGCCGGAGTCCCCGCGCTTCCTGGCCGCCCGGGGTCGGCAGGACCAGGCCCGGGCCGCCGTCGCCTGGGCCCTGCGCCTGCCGGTGGAGCAGGTGGCACCCGTGCCGGCCGGTGAGCCCGAGCCCGAGCGTCCCGCGCCGTATCGCGAGATCCTCACTCGGCACCGCGGGGTCCTGGCGATCGTCGCGGTGGGCACCTTCTGCTTCGTCACCGGGTCGGTGACCGTGCAGTCCTGGGGCCAGACCCTGCTGGTGCAGGTCCAGGGGATCACCCCCGCCCAGGCGGCCCGGTGGTTCATCGGGATCTCCCTGGCCTCCCTCGTGGGCCGGCTCGCCGCGGCGCGCCTGGCCGACCTCGTCGGCCGGCGCCCGGTGCTGCTGGTGTGCGGGCTGGGCGGGGCCGCGGCGAGCCTGTGGGCCGCGCACGCCGGGTCCGCTCAGCTGGGCCCGGTGGGGGTGTTCTATCTGGCGATGGCGGCGATCATGCTGTTCGGCGACGGCGCCTTCGGCATCCTCAACGCGTACGGGGCGGAGCTGTTCCCGACCCCGGTGCGCGCCAGCGGCTTGGGCCTGGGCTACGGGCTGGGCGCCTGCGGGAAGGTCGTGGGGCCGATGCTGCTGGCCCTGGTCTCCGGCTCCGGGAACCTCGTCAGCCCGGCGGCCACGCAGGCCGCGATCACTCCGGCCTTCACGATCATGGGGGCGCTGCTGGGCCTGGGCGGGCTGACCTACCTGCTGGCACGCGAGACGGCCGGCACCCGTCTGTGAACGGGTGCCGGCCGTCGAGGCCGCCGGGCTCGGTGTCGGGCGATCAGCCCTGGGCGCGGGGGTTGGCCTTCTGGAGGCGGTCGATGTGCTCGGAGGCCTGGGCCTTGGTGAGATCCGCGGGCAGCTCCTCACCGGCCTCCTTGGCCAGGGTGTCCAGGTAGCTGCGCTGGGCGTCGGTCATCGGCTCATCCCCGGTGGTCCACTCCTGCGGCTCCCGCTCCAGGCTGGTGTTCTGCGCGGAGCCCGCGCCGATGGTCTCCTGCTCCGGGCCGTTCCCGGCGGCATTCTGGTTCTCGTGGTTCGTCTCGCTCATGCCTCCCAGAATACGGGCCCGCACGCGGCCGGCGGAGGGGCTCACCCCTCGGCGAACCACCTCCCCCGGTCTTTTCAGATGCGGTGCTCGGTCGATCAGGCGGCCGTGAGCCGATCCATGATCGCGTTCAGCGTCGCGGAGGGACGCATCACCGGCTCGGCCTGCTCATCCTCCGGCCGGTAGTACCCGCCGAGCTCCACCGGCCGCCCCTGCACCTGCAGCAGCTCCTGCTCGATGCTCTCCTGGTTCTCCACCAGCTCCCGGGCGATCCGCTCGAAGCCGCGGGCCAGCTCGGCGTCGGCCTGCTGGTGGGCCAGCTCCTCGGCCCAGTAGCGGGCCAGCCAGTAGTGGCTGCCGCGGTTGTCAATCTCCCCGACCTTCCGGGACGGGGACTTGTTCTCCTCCAGGAAACGGCCGGTCGCCGCATCCAGGGTGTCCGCCAGGACCTTCGCCCGGGCGTTGTCCGTGCTGGAGGCCAGGTGCTCGAAGGAGGCGGCCAGGGCCAGGAACTCGCCGAGGGAGTCCCAGCGCAGGTGGTTCTCCTCCAGCAGCTGCTGCACGTGCTTGGGCGCCGAGCCGCCGGCCCCGGTCTCGAACAGCCCGCCGCCGTTGATCAGCGGGACGATGGACAGCATCTTCGCGGAGGTGCCCAGCTCGAGGATCGGGAACAGGTCCGTCAGGTAGTCGCGCAGCACGTTGCCGGTCACCGAGATGGTGTCCTGACCCTCGCGGATGCGGTCCAGGGAGAACTGGGTGGCCTCCTCCGGGGAGAGGATGCGCAGATCCAGCCCCTCGGTGTCCTCCTCCTTCAGGTACTCGTCCACCTTGGCGATGAGGTTGGCGTCGTGGGCGCGCTGCGGGTCCAGCCAGAACACGGCCGGGGTGTCCGACTCCCGGGCCCGGCGCACGGCCAGCTTGACCCAGTCGCGCACGGGCACGTCCTTGGTCTGGCAGGCCCGCCAGATGTCCCCGGGGTGCACCTCGTGGCTCATCAGCACGTTCCCGGCGGCGTCGAGCACCTCCACGGTGCCCTCGCCCTGGATCTCGAAGGTCTTATCGTGGGAGCCGTACTCCTCGGCCTTCTGGGCCATCAGGCCCACGTTGGGCACCGAGCCCATGGTGGTGGGATCGAAGGCGCCGTTGCGACGGCAGTCCTCGATGACGGTCTGGTAGACCCCGGCGTAGGAGGAGTCCGGGATGACGGCCAGGGTGTCGTGCTCGGCGTCGTCCGCCCCCCACATGTGCCCCGAGGTGCGGATCATCGCCGGCATCGAGGCGTCCACGATGACGTCCGAGGGCACGTGCAGGTTGGTGATGCCCTTGCGGGAGTCCACGTAGGCCAGCGCCGGGCCCTCCTCGAGGCGGCGCTCGATGCCCTCGCGCACCCCGCGGGCGGTGTCCTCATCCAGGGCATCCAGGCCGTTGAGGATCGCAGCCAGGCCGTTGTTGGGGGACAGGCCCGCGGCGGCCAGCTGCTCGCCGTAGGTCTCGAAGACCTCCGCGAAGAAGGCCCGGACCACGTGGCCGAAGATGATCGGGTCGGAGACCTTCATCATCGTGGCCTTCAGGTGCACGGAGAACAGCACGTCCTTCTCGGCCGCGCGGGCCACCTGCTCCCGGAGGAACTCGTCCAGGGCCGCCGCGCGCAGCACCGTGGCGTCCACGATCTCGCCCTCCAGGACCTTCAGACCCTCCTTGAGGACCCGCTGGGTGCCGTCCTGACCGGTGAAGCGGATGGTCAGTCGATCATCGGCGGGCAGCACCACGGACTGCTCGTTGGACTTGAAGTCGTCGTGGCCCATCGTGGCCACGTTGGTCTTGGATTCCGGGGACCAGGCTCCCATGCGGTGCGGGTTCTTGCGGGCGTAGCTCTTCACCGACTGCGGGGCGCGCCGATCCGAGTTGCCCTCGCGCAGCACCGGGTTCACGGCCGAGCCCTTGACCCGGTCGTAGCGCTCGCGGATCTTGGTCTCCTCCTCGGTGCCGGGCTCCTCCGGGTAGTCCGGGAGGTCGTAGCCCTTCTGCTGCAGCTCCGCGATCGCGGCCTTCAGCTGCGGCAGGGAGGCGGAGATGTTCGGCAGCTTGATGATGTTGGCCTCGGGGGTCTGGGCGAGCTGACCCAGCTCGGCCAGGGCGTCGTCCACGCGCTGCTCGGCGGGCAGCCGGTCCGCGAACTGGGCCAGGATGCGCCCGGCGAGGGAGATGTCGCGGGTCTCCACCTCGACGCCGGCGGTGGAGGCGAAGGCCTCCACGATCGGCTTGAACGAGTACGTGGCCAGCAGCGGCGCTTCGTCGGTCTGGGTGTAGATGATCTTTGCCATGAGGCGACATGCTCCCTGCGTCGATGGAGGTTCGGTTCCGCCGGCCAATATACCGGATGTGCGGCCGCTCACCCGGGGTCGGTGCGCTCCGGGCGCCGCGCTTCTGACGCCGCGTTTCGGGCTCGCGTCACGGAACCCGCGCGTCGAGACCCGCGGGCCTAGCGTGGAGGTATGACGAGCTATCGCATCAAGAGGACCTACGACGAGCCGAGTCAGAGCGACGGCGCCCGGGTCCTGGTGGACCGGATCTGGCCGCGCGGGATCGCCAAGGACGCCGCGCGGCTGCGCCAGTGGGCCAAGGACCTGGCGCCCTCCACCGAGCTGCGCGAGTGGTTCGGGCACGACCCCGAGCGCTTCGAGGAGTTCTCCCGCCGCTACCGGGAGGAGCTGCGCGGGACGGAGCAGCAGGCCGCCCTGGACGGGCTGCCCGAAGAGGAGACGGTCACCTTCGTCTACGCCGCGAAGGATGAGGAGCACAACCAGGCCGTGGTGCTGCGGGACTTCTGCCGCCACCGGCGCTGAGCCTGCCTCCTCGCCGCCGCTCCGGGGCGGGCGGGGACGCACAGGGAAGCGGAGCACCGCGGCACAGCCCGAGCACAGCCTTCCTGAGGATCGTGGAGGACATGAACACCACCGCATCCACCACCCCCGTTTCGACCACCCGCCGCGAGGAGCCCGACTTCGGCGCCTCGAAGACCCGGATCACCACCGGCCGGCGGCGGACCTCGCTGCTGCGCCGCCTGAGCGGCGTCGGGGCCATCGCCCTGCTCGCCGTGGGCGGGGTCGGCGCGCTCAGTCCCGCCGAGGCGAGCCAGGCCCACGTGAAGCAGGCCAACTACAGCGTCGTCACCACCGCCACCACCACCACCACCACCACGGAGTCCTCCGCGGCCTCGACCGGGCGCCCCCGGGATTGACGCCGCAGGGCCTCCCGGAGCGGAGTCGGATGACTAGGGTGGAGCCCATGCCGACCATCACCGTCTCCGCCGTGCTGATCACCGACCGCGACGGCCGCTTCCTGTCCGTGCGCAAGCGCGGGACCGCCGCGTTCATGCTCCCGGGCGGCAAACCGGAGCGGGACGAGGCACCGGAGGCCACCGCGGCCCGCGAGATCCGCGAGGAGCTGGGGCTGAGGATCCCGCTCGGTGAGCTCGCCCCGCTGGGTCGCTATGAGACCGCCGCGGCCAACGAGGCTGGACACCGGCTGATCGGGGAGGTCTTCGCCTGGACCGAATCCACCCGGCACGTCGGTCAGCTCGCCCGGCTGAAGCCGCACGCGGAGATCGAGGAGCTGCTGTGGCTGAGCCCGCAGGAGGCGATGACCCGCCCGGACGTGGCGCCGCTGACCCGCGACTGCGTCCTGCCGGGGCTGCCCGGAACTAGAGTGTGAGCCATGACCCAGCCGATCACCTCCCTGGATGACCTGTTCGCCGCGGACCGCCTGACCGGGCTGGACGCCAACCGCCACGGCACCGTGCTGGCCACCGTGCAGTCCCTGGATCCCGACGGCGCCTCCTGGCGCACCGCGGTGCACCTGCTGGCCGCACCGGGAGTCCCCGCCGAGGACCTGCCGCAGGCGCTGACCCAGCCAGGCGCCCGGGCACGCCTGCACGAGGTCGGCGAGGACGGCACCGCGTGGCTGAGCCTGGAGCGCGAGGACGAGGCCGCCGAGGACGATTCCCAGCAGACCCTGTGGGCCCTGCCCCCGCGCGGGGAGGCCCGACCGGTGCTGCGCCGCGCCGGCGGCATCGGGAAGCTGCGGGTGCGGGGCGGTCGTCTCGTGTTCTCCGCCCCGGTGCTGCCCTCGGCGCCGGATGAGGGCGCCCACGACGAGCTCAGCGCCCGCCGTCGGAAGCAGAAGGTCTCCGGGGTGCTGCACGAGTCCTTCCCGGTGCGCTCCTGGGACCACGACCTGGGCCCGGGCGAGCCCGCCCTGTTCACCGCCGACGCCCCCGAGTACGCGGCGCGGAGGATCCGGATGCCCGAGGGCCGCCTCGAGGATTTCGAACCCGACCCGCAGGGCCGCACCGCCGCGGTGGCCGTGTCCGCGGTGCGCCGCGGCATCCACGTGCGCACCGGGGTGTGGCTGGTGGACCTGGAGCACGAATCCGCCCCGCGCCCGCTGGCGCTGCCCGCGGACCCGGAGGCCGAGACCGAGGCGGAATCCACCTCCTTCGCCCCGGGCCCGTTCAGCCCGGACGGGTCCCGGCTGGTGCTGCTGCGGTACCGGGAGTCCCTGCCGGGGCAGTCCCTGAAGGTCTCGGCCGAGGTCCTGGAGCTGGACACGGGCGAGCGCACCCCGGTGGCCCCGCAGCTGGACCGCTGGCCCGAGAACCCGCTCTGGCTGGACGAGCAGACCCTCGTGTTCACCTCGGATGATCGCGGGCGCGGGGCGGTATGGGCCACGCGCGTGGGGCAGCCCTGCGCCCGGCGGCTGACCGAGGAGCAGGCGCACTTCTCCGCGCTGACCGTGACCGGGCCGGGACGCCTGGCGGCCCTGCGCGACGCCGTGGACCATTCGGCCGAGGCCGTGGCCCTGGACGTGCCGGAGGAGGGACCTGCCGAGGTCACCGCCCTGCCGGCAGCGGCCCCGGTGACCCGCGGCGTCGGGCGCCTGGAGGAGGTGAGCACCCGGGCCGACGACGGCGCGACGATCCGGGCCTGGCTGGCCCTGCCGCAGGGGCAGGGGCCGCATCCGCTGCTGGTCTTCGTGCACGGCGGCCCCTGGGGCTCGTGGAACTCCTGGACCTGGCGGTGGAACCCCTGGCCCTTCGTGGCCGCGGGCTACGCGATGCTGCTGCCGGATCCGGCGCTGTCCACCGGCTACGGCCAGGACATGATCGACCGCGGCACGGACGCCCTAGGCGGGCAGCCCTACCGCGACGTCCTGGCCCTGACCGATGCGGCGCAGGAACGGGAGGACGTCGACGCCGAGCGCACCGCGGCTCTGGGCGGCTCCTACGGCGGGTACATGGCCAACTGGCTGGCCGGGCACACCGGGACCCGGTTCCGGTGCATCGTCACCCACGCCTCCCTGTGGGACACCGACGTGATGGCCCGGACCACGGACAACGGCGTGTGGCAGGAGTGGCTGTTCGATCGCGACGGCGCCCAGGGGCCCGAGAACGACCCGAGCCGCTGCGTCGATCGGATCCAGGTGCCGATGCTGGTCATCCACGGGGACCTGGACTACCGGGTGCCCGTCTCCCAGGCGCACCTGCTGTGGGCCGACCTGCGCCGACGCACCGACCCCGGGCTGGGGCACCGCTTCCTGTACTTCCCGGATGAGAACCACTGGGTGCTCAAGCCCGGCAACTCCCGGCTGTGGTACCAGACCGTGCTGGCCTTCGCGGACCGCCACGTGCGCGGGGCGGAATGGGTGCGCCCGGAGCTGCTCGGATGAGTACGGCTCGTGGGATGAGCGGAGCCGACGACGCGAGCCGAGCCGATGACACGAGCGAGCCCGCCGCAGCGGAGGCCGACGGGCACTCGTGCCCGCACCGGTTCGGTCCCGCCGGGGGACCGGAGCGCGATGGCGGCGGGACCGTGCTGGTCACCGGCTTCGAGCCCTTCGGCGGGCTGAGCGAGAACCCCAGCCGCAGTGCGGCCCTGGCCGCGGCGGAGGCCCTGCCGCGGGTGCGCGCCCGGATCCTGCCGGTGGAGTACCGGGCGGCACCGCGGGCCCTCGTCGAGGCGATCCGGGAAGTCCGCCCGGAGACGGTGGTGTGCCTCGGGGTGGCCGTGGGGCGGGAGCAGCTGTGCGTGGAGCGGGTCGCCCTCAACTGCGCCGATGCGCGCATCCCGGACAACACCGGGGCGCAGCCGCGGGATGAGTGGATCGACCCGGCCGCGCCCGCGGCCCTGTTCTCCTCCCTGCCGATCCGGCGGATCCTCCGCACCTGGCAGGAGGTGGGCCTGCCCGCCCGGATCTCGGAGACGGCCGGAACCTATGTGTGCAACCGCGTGATGTTCGAGGCCCTGGCCCGCGCCGAGCGGCTGGCCGTGTCCCGGGCCGGCTTCCTGCACGTCCCGGACACCCGCCAGATGCCCCAGGATCGGATCGACCACGGGGTGCGCCTGGCCGTAGGCAGCCTGCTGGAGGACTGAGGATACGACGAGGCCGCCCGCACCCGGAAGACGCGCTTCCGGGGGCGGGCGGCCTCGGCGTGGACGCGGCAGGCGGCCGGCCGGGGGGGGGGGGACGGCTGCTGCTAGGGCCGGCCGATGTCCTCCGGGGTGTCGAAGCGCTGCCCCTGCGGATTCGACGGCAGGCACATCAGGACCAGCAGGATGATCCCACCGAAGAAGGGGACCAGGCTGAGGAACCAGAAGCCGCCGCTCATGTTCGCATCGTGCAGACGGCGCACCTGCAGGGGGATGGTCAGCAGGCCGAGCACCAGCAGGATCACGGTGGTGATCAGCGTCGTGGCGATGCCGACGCCGCTGAGCCGGACGTCGGTCCCGGAGTAGTAGCCGTACTGGCTGTGCTGGCTGTAGCTGGTGATCTGCTCCGCGGTCGCGGAGGTGATGACCATCATGAGGATCAGCAGCACCGCGCTGAGGAGGGCGAGGGCCAGGGCCACCCACCAGTACTCGGAGCGCGAGGCCCGGCCGTGCCCCTGGAACTTGTAGCCCCACCAGTTCTTTAGGGCCCGGCCCATGCCGACCCCGGGGCGGGGACCTGCGCCCTGGACTTGGGGGCCGCCGTATCCGGCGGGGGCCGTCTGGTAGGCCCCCTGCTGCGGGGATGGCGCGGGGGCGCCGGAGGGTGCGGACGGCTGCCGGGCATCAGGAGAGGGGCGGCCGTGCTGGGGGTTCTCGGTCATGGTGGGTCCTCGGTGCTCGTGGTCGCGGGGCCTTCTCTGCGCCTCCTCCGGCAGACGCCGGCGGCCGGTCCCGCGCTGCTGCGAGACCGGCCGCCGTCGTCCACCGGGGGTGACCGGGATTACTTGCGGTGGTTCAGATAGTAGTCGATCAGCCCGCGGGTGGAGGCGTCCTGTTCGGCCAGGACCTCCCGGTCTCCGGCCACGGCCGGGGTGAGCTGCTGAGCCAGCTGCTTGCCCAGCTCCACGCCCCACTGGTCGAAGGAGTCGATGCCCCAGATGGTGCCCTCCACGAAGGTGATGTGCTCGTACAGGGCGATCAGCTGGCCCAGCACGGACGGGGTCAGCTTCGGGGCCATGATCGAGGTGGTCGGGCGGTTGCCGGAGAACACCCGGGCCGACACCACGGACTCCTCGGTGCCCTCGGCGCGCACCTCCTCGGCGGTCTTGCCGAAGGCCAGGGCCTTGGTCTGAGCGAAGAAGTTCGCCAGGAACACCTCGTGCACGTCGGCGTCGCCGTCGCGGGTGGGGTGCGCGGGCTCGGCGAAGGCCAGGAAGTCCGCGGGGATCAGGCGGGTGCCCTGGTGGATCAGCTGGTAGAAGGCGTGCTGGCCGTTGGTGCCGGGCTCGCCCCAGAAGATCTCCCCGGTCTCGGTGGTCACCGGGGAGCCGTCCCAGCGCACGGACTTGCCGTTGGACTCCATGGTCAGCTGCTGCAGGTAGGCGGGGAAGCGGTGCAGGTGCTGGTCATAGGGCAGCACCGCGTGGGAGTCCGCGCCGCAGAAGTTGACGTACCAGACGTTGATCAGGCCCATCAGCAGCGGCAGGTTGGCCTCGGGTGCTGCGGTGCGGAAGTGCTCGTCCATCGTGTGGAAGCCGGCCAGCAGCTCCTCGAAGACGTCCGGACCCAGCACCACGGCCAGGATGGTGCCGATCGCGGAGTCCACGGAGTAGCGCCCGCCCACCCAGCTCCAGAAGCCGAAGGCGTTGGCGGGGTCGATGCCGAAGGCCTCCACCTTGTCCAGGGCGGTGGACACGGCCACGAAGTGCTTGGCGACCGCCGCGGCGTCGTCCTGGCCGTCAAGGGCGCCGGACTCGCGCAGGCGCTCCAGCAGCCAGGTGCGGCACACCCGGGCGTTGGTCAGGGTCTCCAGGGTGCCGAAGGTCTTGGAGGCCACGATGAACAGCGTGGTCTCCGGGTCCAGGTCCGCCACGGTCTCCGCGGCGTCGGTCGGGTCGATGTTGGAGATGAAGCGGGCGGACAGGCCATCCTGGGCCAGGGGCTTCAGGGCCTCGTAGACCATGACCGGGCCCAGGTCCGAGCCGCCGATGCCGATGTTCACCACGGTCTCGATGCGCTTGCCGCTGATCCCGGTCCACTCCCCGGAGCGCACCCGGTCCGCGAAGTCATAGATGCGGGCGAGCACCGCGTGCACGTCCTCGTCCACGTTCTGCCCGTCCACCTCCAGGGCGGGGGAGGCGCCCTCGGGGCGCCGCAGCGCGGTGTGCAGCACCGCGCGGTCCTCGGTGACGTTGATGTGCTCACCGGAGAACATGGCATCGCGCCGGCCCTCGACGTCGGCGGTGCGGGCCAGCTGGAGCAGCAGGTCCCGGGTCCGCTCGGTGATGAGGTTCTTGGACAGGTCCGCGTAGAGGTCCCCGGCGGTGACGGTGAGCTTCTCGGCGCGCTCGGGATCCTCGGCGAACCAGCCCCGCAGGTCCGGGGTCAGCTCGCGGTGGTGCTCGGCCAGGGCCTGCCAGGCGGAGGACTGGGTGATGTCGGGAAGGTTATCGCTCATGGGGCCATTGTCCTCCCGCGGAGGCCCCGACGCACGGATCCGGTGCCGGATATGACGTGTCTCGGGCGAGGCGCGGGAGCGGGGCGAGTTTGCTCACCCTTTCCGGCGGACGTTTGGAAGCCTGCTGATGGTTGGCTACCGTAGTTCGGTACCCACCCGCGTATCGGGCGGTCGTCGCCCGTGCCCGCAGGGCATCGGCGCGCCGTCTGCGTCCGCGAGGGGCGCTCGCGCGCCCCGCGGGGCGGGTGCGGCAGTCCATCCTCCATCGATCCTGAACCTCGAGGTGCGAATACAGGTGCTCCATGGCTAATTTCCTCACCCGCAAACCCGACCTGAGCGTGGGCGACGTGCCCGACCGGCTGGCCGAGAAGATGAAGCGCGGCAACATCGACAAGCGCGTGTTCATCCCGGCGGCCGTGCTCATGGCCCTGTTCATCGGCATCACCCTGGCGTTCCCCGAGCAGGCCAACGAGGTCTTCTCCGCCCTGCAGACCGACGTCATCGGCTACTTCGGCTGGTACTACACCGCCATCGTCGCCGTGTTCGTGATCTTCGCGCTGTACCTGGGCTTCTCCCGGCTGGGCGACATCAAGCTCGGCCCGGATGATTCCACCCCGGACTACTCCTTCATGACCTGGCTGGCCTTCCTGTTCGCCGCCGGCATGGGCATCGGCCTGGTGTTCTACGGCGCCTCCGAGCCGTTGGCGCACTACCTGGACCCGGCCCCCGAGGTCACCGGCACCCGGGAGCAGGTGGCCCAGGCGGGCATGTCCTACTCCTTCCTGCACTGGGGCCTGCACCCGTGGGCCATCTACGTGATCGTCGGCATGGCCATCGCCTACGCCGCGCACCGGAAGAAGATGCCCCTGTCCATCCGCTTCGCCCTGAAGCCGCTGCTGGGCAAGCGCATCAACGGCGTGTGGGGTGACGTCATCGACGTCGTGGCCCTGGTGGGCGTGCTGTTCGGCGTGGCCACCTCCATGGGCCTGGGCGTCATGCAGATCGCCTCCGGCATGGGCTTCCTGCACGTGGACCTGACCAGCAACTGGGGCTACACCCTCATCATCGTGGTGCTCTCCGCCGTGACCCTGTTCTCCGTGGTCACCGGCCTGGAGAAGGGCATGAAGTGGCTGTCCAACGGCAACCTCATCCTGGCCGCCGTGATCGTGCTGTTCGTGCTGATCATGGGCCCCACCATCTTCCTGCTGCGCGAGTTCGTCCAGTCCATCGGCGCGTACCTGCAGAACGTCATCCAGATGACCTTCTCCACCTTCGCCCTGGACGGGCAGGCGGGCGAGGACTTCGTCGGCGCCTGGACCACGTTCTACTGGGGCTGGTGGATCTCCTGGTCCGCCTTCGTGGGCATGTTCATCGCCCGCGTCTCCCGCGGGCGCACCGTGCGCGAGTTCGTCTTCGCGGTGCTGCTGGTGCCGGCCGCGATGTCCTTCTTCTGGTTCGCCGTGATGGGCGGGACCGCCCTGCACCAGGAGCTGTTCGGCGAGGGCGGCCTGGCCGACCTGTCCAGCGACTCGGTGCTGTTCACCATGCTCCAGGACCTGCCGGCCTCCACCGCCCTGATCATCGGCTGCGTGATCCTGATCATCGTGTTCTTCGTGACCTCGGCGGACTCCGGTGCGCTGGTGCTGGGCATGATCTCCTCCTCCGGTTCACCCAACCCCAAGACCTGGGTGCGGGTGTTCTGGGTGTTCGTGGCCGGCGGCACCGCCACCGCCCTGCTGTGGGCGGGCGGCACGGATTCGCTGAACGCCATCCAGACGGTCTCCATCCTCACGGCCCTGCCGTTCTCCGTGGTGATCTGCCTGATGTGCATCTCCCTGTTCAAGTCGCTGAGCGAGGAGCACAACCTGTACGTGCGCGCCCAGCGGCGTCAGGTGCGCCAGGAGCTCACCGAGGAGATCTCGGAGACCGTGAACGGGCGCATGGTGGAGAACCTCGCGCAGCTGGAGGAGCAGCTGGGCGAGCGCAACGCGACGGTGGCGGCCAGCCCCGACGATCCCTCCGTGGATCACGACTGGACCTCCACCTTCGCCCGGCGCACCCAGGTGGCGCGCCCGGGGGAGCGGACCCGGCGTCGCCGTCAGCAGCGTGAGCAGGGATCGGACTCCTGATCCGACCCCGACGCGCCTGATCCGCCGGTGAGTCCGAAGGGTCCGCCGTCGCCCACCCCAGCGGGGGAGGGCGCCGGCGGGCCCTTCGGCGTCGCCGGGGACGTCGGATGACGCCGAGGCGACATGCGAACGTCGCCGGTTACACGCCGGCAACGAAGTTGGTTTACGATACTCACATATGTGTTGCCCTTCACATGGCATCGGCCACCGCTGAGCCACGGGATGGACCGCCGACGGCGGGTGCGGCACACCCACCACGAGTCACTTCGTACGACCCCTCTAGGAGGCGAAATGCGCTTCTCCCGCATTTCCAAGGCCCTCGGCGTCGCGGCGGTCTCCGCCCTCGCCCTCTCCGCCTGCGCATCGACCGACAACGGCGGCGACGACGGGGACAGCGGCTCCACCAAGTCCATCTCGGTGGCCGAGCTGAACACCTTCTCGTCCCTGAACACCGATTCCTCGGCCGGCAACTCGGACATCAACAAAAAGATCGCCACGGCCACCCACAACGGCTTCTACTCGATCACGGACCAGCTCGAGGTCAAGCACAACGACGACTTCGGCAGCTTCGAGAAGATCTCCGACAACCCCCTGAAGGTCAAGTACACGGTCAACGAGGACCAGCAGTGGTCCGACGGCAACAAGATCGACAAGGGCGATCTGCTGCTGGCCTGGGCCTCCCAGTCCGGGCACTTCAACGGCGAGGGCGACGACGGCGAGCAGTTCTTCGACTACGCCGGGGACAGCGAGGGCCTGGGTCTGACCGACATGCCGGAGTTCAGTGATGACGGACGCACCATGACCCTGACCTACTCCAAGCCGTACATCGACTGGGAGACCGCCTTCGACGTCGGCCTGCCCGCCCACGTCGTGGCCAAGAAGGCCGGGATGAGCGAGGACGACCTCGTGAACACCCTGACCTCCGCCAAGCCGGGGGAGAAGAACGAGCAGCTGTCCAAGATCGCGGATGCCTGGAACACCGGCTTCGACACCACCAAGATGCCCGATGACAAGGACCTGCTGGTCGCCAGCGGCCCCTACAAGATCAAGGACATCGTCGAGAACCAGTCCGTGACCCTGGAGAAGAACGACAAGTACACCGGGGACGCCCCCAAGATCGACGAGATCACGATGCGCTCGATCGGCGACGCCAACGGCCAGCTCCAGGCCCTGAACAACGGCGAGGTGCAGGTCATCTCCCCGCAGGCGAACGTGGACACGATCCAGCAGCTCAAGGACGCCGACGGAGTCAAGACCCTCACCGGCGACCAGCTCCTCTACGATCACGTGGACCTGAACTTCAACTCCGAGGTGTTCAAGGACGAGAACACCCGCAAGGCCTTCCTGCTGACCATCCCGCGGCAGTCCATCGTGGACAAGCTGATGAAGCCGATGAACTCCGATGCCGAGGTCCTGGACTCCCAGGTCTACGTGAACTCCCAGGACGAGTACAAGGACGCGGTGGAGAAGAACGACTCCAGCGAGTACCCCTCGGATGACATGGACGCCAACATCAACCAGGCCAAGGAGCTGCTCGGCGGCAAGACCCCGACCGTGCGCCTGCTGTACAACTCCGGCAACAAGGCCCGCGCGGACGTCTTCCAGATGATCCAGGAATCCGCCAAGAAGGCGGGGTTCAACGTGGAGGACCTCGGAGCCGCGGACTGGTCGAAGAAGCTGCCGGGCGGTGACTACGATGCCTCCCTGTTCGGCTGGACCTCCTCGGGTGTGGGCCACTCCTCCTTCGGGCAGATCTTCGCCGCGGGCGGCGGGGGCAACTACAACGGCTACGACAACGAGGACGTCAACAAGAAGGCTGACGAGATCCGCACCACCGTCGGGGACGACGACAAGGTCAAGGACCTCGCCATCGGCATCGACAAGGATCTGTTCGATGATTCCTACGGCCTCCCCCTGTTCCAGCAGGCCGGCGTCGTGGGAGTGAAGGACAACGTGGAGAACGTGACCTTCAACCCCGGAAGCACCCAGGTGTGGTGGAACGTCGAGAAGTGGGACATCAAAAACTGATCCCGTCCTGAACCCACCTCGCACCGTCGCGAGCACGTGACGAACCGGCCGGCACCCCAGGGAGCCCGGCCGCACCGGGCGGGCGTCACCGGCGAGAAGCCGCCGCTGACGCCCGCCATCGCGCTTGCGATGCCCGCTTCCCTCCCACCCCACGGATGCCGCCATGCTGATGTACACCGTCCGAAGGCTCGTGGCCGCGGTACTGATCCTGTTCGCCGCCACGTTCCTCGTCTACGTTCTGGTCACCTACGCCGGTGACCCCCTCCAGGAGTTCCGCGAGAACCCCTCGCCCACCGCTCAGTCCCAGATGCTCGCCCGCGAGAAAGCCCTGCATCTGGACGTTCCCCTGATCCCGCGCTACTTCATGTGGCTCGGCGGGGCCCTGGGCTGCCTCAACCCGCTGGGCACCACCTGCGACCTGGGCACCACCTTCCAGGGCCAGGCCGTGACCGATGCCCTCAAGGGCGCGATCGCGCAGACCCTGACCCTGATCACCGCCTCCACGATCCTGGCGATCATCATCGGCGTGGCCCTCGGCGTGGTCGCCGCGCTGCGGCAGTACTCCACCCTGGACTACGGCATCACCTTCCTCGCCTTCGTCTGCTACTCCCTGCCCTCCTTCTGGATCGCGGTGCTGCTCAAGCAGTACGGGGCCATCGGCTTCAACAACTTCCTGCGCAATCCCACGATCGGGGTGGTCAGCGCAGCGGTCGTGGGGCTCGTCGCCGGGATCATCTGGTTCCTCGCCTCCTACGGCAGGATGCGCACCCGGGTCCTGCTGGGGCTCTTCGGCTTCGCGCTGACCTTCGCGATCCTCATCTTCCTCAGCGTGACCCGCTGGTTCGCCCGCCCCTCCCTGGGCCTGCCGCTGATCGCGATCCTCGGGGTGCTCACGGCGGTGGCCTTCACCTTCCTCCTGGCCGGGCTGCGCAACCGCACGGCCCTGTACGCCGGGATCGCCTCGGTCGTCGTCGGCCTGGCTCTCTACTTCCCGATCCAGCCGCTGCTGGACCGCGCGACGTGGCTGATGATGCTCCTGCTGGGCATCCTCACCCTGCTGATCGGCGCCGGGATCGGCTGGGTCGTCGGACGGCTGCGCAAGACCTACGACCTCGGCCAGTCCATCAAGGTGGCCATGTGGACCGCGTTCATCGTCGCCGGCCTGACCGTGCTGGACCGGTTCATGCAGTCCTGGCCCACCTACATGCGCGACGGCCGGATCTCCGGGCGTCCCATCGCCACCGCCAACTCAGCGACCCCCGGCATGTCCGGGGACTTCTGGATCACCGGGATCGACAGCTACACCCACCTCATCCTGCCGACCATCGCCCTGACCCTGCTGGCCCTGGCCTCCTACTCCCGGTACTCCCGAGCCTCGATGCTGGAGATCATGTCCCAGGACTACATCCGCACCGCCCGGGCTAAGGGCGTCTCGGAGCGCTCCGTGGTGGTCAAGCACGCCTTCCGCAACGCGCTGATCCCGCTGGCCACCCTCGTGGCCTTCGACATCGGCGGCATCATCGGCGGCGCGGTCATCACGGAGAAGGTGTTCGGCTTCTCGGGCATGGGGAACCTGTTCAACGACTCCCTGGGCCAGCTGGACATCTACCCGATCATGGGCTTCTTCCTGATCACCGGCATCACCGCCATGGTCTTCAATCTCGTCGCGGACCTGCTCTACTCGGTCCTCGACCCGCGCGTGAGGGTGAAAGCATGAGCGCCACGAAAGCATCGCAGGCTCCGGAGCCGAAGGAGCCGACCACCGAGACCCGCGAGATGCGCCTGGAGAAGGTCCAGCCCGACGCGGAGACCAAGGGGCTCAGCCAGGGCCAGATCGTCCGCAAGCGCTTCATGGGCAACAGCGGGGCCATCGCCTCCCTGGTGATCCTGTTCCTGATCATCGTCCTGGCGTACTCCTCGATCGGCTTCGGCCCGATCCCCGGCTGGTGGAAGTACGACTACTCCGAGATGATGCCCGTCACCAACGGCGGCAAGCCCACCATCGGGCTCTTCCATCTCGGTGAGCACCCCTTCGGGCAGGACACCACCGGGCGCGACCTGTTCGCCATGGTCATGCGCGGAACGCAGACCTCGCTGTTCGTGATGGTCATCGTCGGCCTGGTCGCCGGGGTGATCGGCGTCGTCATCGGCGGCGTCTCCGGGTACTTCCGCGGCTGGGTCGAGGCCGTGCTGATGCGTCTGACCGACATCGTCATCATCATCCCGCTGCTGGTGCTCACCGCGGTCCTCGGGCAGATGGTCATCAGCCACCTGCCGCAGGGCCCGCAGCGGATCACCGCGCTGGCGCTGCTGATCGGCCTGGCGGCCTGGACGGGCCTGGCCCGCCTGGTGCGCGGGGAGTTCCTCTCCCTGCGCGAGCGGGAGTTCGTCGACGCCGCCCGCCTGGCCGGGGCCTCCGCCCCGCGGATCATCTTCAAGCACATCCTGCCCAACGCGGTTGGGGTGATCATCGTGAATGTGACCCTGCTGATGGCCTCGGCGATCCTCATCGAGACCTCGCTGTCCTACATCGGGTACGGCGTGCAGTCCCCGGACGTGTCCCTGGGCTCCCTGATCAGCGCCAACGAGTCCGCCTTCGCGACCCGCTCCTGGCTGTTCTGGTACCCGGGCCTGTTCATCGTCGTGATCTGCCTGTGCATCAACTTCATCGGCGATGGCCTGCGCGATGCCTTCGATCCGCGGCAGAAGAAGTTCAACCCGCGTCGGGCCAAGACCGTGACCGCCCACTCCGCGGAGAACGGGCTGGACCCGGACGGGCGCGTGGACGTGGATCTGCAGAGCGAGCAGCCGGTGCGCGACGTCGGACCGGGCAAGAACGCCTAGGCACCGGAGAGCGTCGATGCGTTCACAGCAGCAGGCCCGCCGCGGCCGCCGCGGCGAGCACCGCCAGGATCACCAGCTGGGTGGTGTTGGCGGTGCTGACCGGCTCCGCCTCCTCCCGCAGGGTCCCCGCCTCCACCTGCTCCTGCCAGTGGCCGCGGATGACCTCCGCGGCCCGGCCGGAGGCGGTGGAGCGCAGGTCGCTGGGCATGAGGCTCGCGCCCTCGCCGCGGAAGCCCAGGTGCGGATCATCCGGCATGTGGGCGGTGCGCTGCCCCCACACCGCGGTGGCCGCCCCGCCGGCGGGTGCGCCTACTGCCTGGATGCGCCGGTGCCGGGTCACCAGGCGCAGCCCGTACCGGGTCTGCACGTCGATCAGGTCCGAGTAGCCCAGTCGGTGCGTGCGCACCGGGTTGACCACGGTGATCTCCTCCTGGCTCAGCCGCACGCACGGCCAGGCCAGGAACCACCAGATCAGGTAGCCCAGGAACGCGCACGGCCCGAAGGCCCGCAGCCCGGCCGCGGCGCCGTCGTGCACCGTCACGCTGATCAGCAGCCCCGCCAGCACCAGCTCCACCAGCACCACCAGGACCAGCATGGGACGGGAGCGCAGGGTCGCCCCCTCCTCCCGCAGATATCTCGTCGCCATGCCCACATCGTCCCAGACCCGACCCGCCCCGGCCACCGCCGCGCCGGTCGGCTCCACCCGTAGGAGAGAGCTCCCATGACCACCGAGAACACCCCCAGCGGAACCCCCGCCGAGGACTCCGCCCAGGACGCCGCCGCCCAGCGGCCCGCCACCCGCACCGAGCGGCGCGCCGCCGAACGGGCCGCCCGCCGCTCCGGACCCCGCACCGGAGCCATCCCGTGGCGCCGCACCAAGACCGGGTCCCAGCCCGTCGTCGGCAACCCCACCGGGCGCGTCCTGGAGGTGAAGGACCTGTCCGTGGCCTTCGGCGTCGACCGCCAGTGGGTGCCGGCCGCCACGGACATCAGCTACCACGTCGACGCCGGAGAGGTGCTCGCCATCGTCGGGGAATCCGGCTCCGGCAAGTCCGTCTCCTCGATGGGCATGATCGGGCTGCTGCCCTCCAATGCGAAGGTCACCGGCTCCGTGAAGCTCAACGGCGAGGAGCTGATCGGGCAGTCCAACAGCGAGCTGCTGAAGGTGCGCGGCGACGACGTCGCCGTGATCTTCCAGGAGCCGATGACCGCGCTGAACCCCGTGTACACGGTGGGGGACCAGATCGTGGAGACGCTGCGCCTGCACCGGGAGATCTCCCCGGCCCAGGCCAAGGAGCGCGCCCTGGAGATGCTCCAGCTCGTCGAGTTGCCGGACCCGGTCAAGGCCTTCGACTCCTTCCCGCACCAGCTCTCCGGCGGTCAGCGCCAGCGCGCGATGATCGCGCAGTCCCTGTCCACCGACCCCAAGCTGCTGATCGCCGATGAGCCGACCACCGCGCTGGATGTGACCGTGCAGGCGGAGATCCTGGACCTGATGCGCAACCTGCAGAAGAAGCTGGGTTCCGCGATCATCCTGATCACCCACGATATGGGCGTCGTCGCGGACCTGGCCGATCGCGTCGCGGTGATGCGCCGCGGGCGGATCGTGGAGACCGGGGAGATCCACGAGGTCTTCGGCAACCCCCAGCACGAGTACACCAAGGCCCTGCTGGCGGCCGTGCTGCACCTGGGCGAAGGCGAGGGCGAGGAGGTCGACGTCAACGCAGCCCTGGACGACGCGGCGGAGGGCACCCGCCCGGCCACCGTGGAGCTGCAGCAGGTGGCCCCGCCCCGCGAGGGCGAGACCGTCCTGGAGCTGAAGGACGTGGCCCTGGAGTACCCCAAGCAGGGCCGGGTCCCGGCCTTCCGGGCGGTGGAGGGCGCGAATCTGCGCATCCACGCCGGGGAGGTCGTGGGTCTGGTGGGGGAGTCCGGCTCCGGTAAGTCCACGATCGGGCGGGCCTCCGTGGGGCTGCTGGATGTGGCCGAGGGGTCGCTGGTGGTGGCCGGCCAGGAGCTGAAGGGTGCCGGGCGCCGGGTCATCAACCAGGTCCGCAAGGACGTCGGCATGGTCTTCCAGGATCCCTCCTCCTCCCTGAACCCGCGCCTGCCGATCGGCGAGTCCATCGGCGAGCCGATGTACCTGGCCGGGGTCGCCAAGGGTGCTGAGCTGCAGCACCGCATCGAGACCCTGCTGGATCAGGTGGAGCTGCCCCGCTCCTACCGCAACCGGTACCCGCACGAGCTCTCGGGTGGGCAGAAGCAGCGCGTGGGCATCGCCCGCGCCCTGTCCCTGAAGCCCAAGCTGCTGGTGGCCGACGAGCCGACGTCGGCCCTGGACGTGTCCGTGCAGGCGCGCGTGCTGGAGCTGTTCAAGGAGCTGCAGGAGCAGATGGGCTTCGCCTGCCTGTTCGTGACCCACGATCTCGCGGTGATCGATGCCCTGGCGGACCATATCTGCGTGATGCAGCACGGGAGGATCGTGGAGCAGGGGCCGCGGGATCAGATCCTGCGCCACCCCCGCGAGGCGTACACCCAGCGCCTGCTGGCCGCGGTGCCCCTGCCGGATCCGGATCAGCAGCGCGAGCGCCGCGAGCTGCGCGCCAAGCTGCTGGCCGAGGTCAGCTGACCCCCGCATCACCCCGCTCCCCGCGCCGAGTCGTCACTTCCGACCGGAAATCCGTCGATTTTCGGTCGAGATCGATGACTCGGCGTCGTTGGGGGTGGCTGCGTCGTCGTGGTCGCGGATCGCGCGGAGGATGATGGCGACGGCGCGCGGCATCCGCGATCCCGCGCACCACACCGCCTCGCGCAGGTCGGCGGCGGTGATGCGCACCTCGACCCATCCGGCCTCGGCCGTGCGCCGGGCCCGCTCGACGTCGCGGCGCACCTGCTCGGGCCGGTCGTGGTGGGCGCCTTCGTACTGGATGCTCAGCCGCAGCCTCGGCAGGGCGAGATCGGCCTGGAAGAGCAGCATCCCCCGGGTGTTGCGCACGGAGAATCCCGGGACCAGTCCGTCGATGCCGTGATCCTCGCAGGCCAGGCGCAGGAAGGTCTCCGGGCGGGAATCCGATCCCGGGCGCATCCTCGCCACGGCCCGGTCGAAGGCGCGGATGCCCCGCGCGCCCCGGTGGGCCCGCAGGTACCGACGCAGATCCTCCGGGGTGCACAGCGGCGGGCGGCCGGCGTCGTACCCGTCCGCGTGGGTGTTCAGGATCCCGTCCCCGGCGGCCACCAGATCCTCATGGCCCAGGCGCAGGCTCATCTCGTTGAGGGTGCGCTCCGGCGTCGTGACGGCCAGGCCCTCCGGGGTGCGGGTGAGATCCGAGGCGGCGTAGGCGTACTGGGTGCTGCGCAGGCCGCGGCGTCGGACGGGGGAGCGCAGCGGCGGGGTGTTCAGGTGCGGGGTCTCATCCTCCTGCAGGTGCCGCGGCAATCGGAAGCCGTGATGCCGGGCCGCGCTGAGCCCGTTGATCGCGGATCCCGGGATGGCCCGGGCCAAAGCGGCGACCACGTCCCACGCGGTGATCTCGTGGCCGGGCGGGGCGTAGATCCCCGGATCCCGGCGCACCGTCGAGCGCCGACGCAGCAGCGCCTCCGGGACGCCGCGCAGGCGGGCTTCGGCGCGAGTCAGGGCGTCGACGTCGGCCCGGGGTGGCTCGGGGGAGGGGATCGCTGCCATGCCCACACTGTCCCCGACCCCCTGCCGGGCCGCCACCCCCGAGCCTCCACCTGTGGACAGCCCCCGCACCCCGCGCGCCGAGTCATCACTTCCGACCGGAAATTCGGCGATTTTCGGTCGAGATCGATGACTCGGCGCTGGGGAAGGGGAATGAGTGGGAGGGGGAGGTGAGGTTGAGGGGATGCGGCGGCGGGAGGGGAGGGGTTGCGCGCGGGCGTATGATAGGACGGCAGTCCGCGTGCGCGGGCCCGCCCCGCACGCATCCTCGATCGAAGGCTCACTCCCCGTATGTCAGAAACCTCCAGCACCGCCACGCGCTCCGATCTGCGCAACGTCGCCATCGTCGCCCACGTGGACCACGGCAAGACGACCATCGTCGACGCCATGCTCAA
Source organism: Rothia sp. BD8 (assembly GCF_044878465.1). Taxonomy (NCBI): domain Bacteria; kingdom Bacillati; phylum Actinomycetota; class Actinomycetes; order Micrococcales; family Micrococcaceae; genus Rothia; species Rothia sp. BD8. The sequence goes on from NZ_JANJES010000001.1 coordinate 247,737, forward strand.
GCAGACCCACGCCTTCTCCGACCACGCCGACGTCGAGGACCGCGTCATGGACTCCGGTGACCTGGAGCGGGAGAAGGGCATCACCATCCTCGCCAAGAACACCACCGTGACCTACGCGGGTCCGGCCTCCCACGGCGAGAAGGTGACCATCAACGTCATCGACACTCCCGGCCACGCCGACTTCGGCGGCGAGGTCGAGCGCGGCCTGTCCATGGTCGACGGCGTCGTGCTGCTGGTGGACGCCTCCGAGGGTCCGCTGCCGCAGACCCGCTTCGTGCTGCGCAAGGCCCTGGCGGCCAAGCTGCCCGTGATCCTGGTGGTCAACAAGGTGGACCGGCCCGACGCCCGCATCGACGAGGTCGTCTCCGAGTCCATGGACCTGCTGCTGGGCCTGGCCTCGGACCTGGCTGACGAGGTCCCGGACCTGGATCTGGACGCGGTGCTGGATGTGCCCGTCGTCTACGCCTCCGGCAAGGCCGGACGCGCCTCGATGGAGCAGCCGGCCGACGGCGCCCTGCCCGAGAACGAGGACCTCGAGCCGCTGTTCCAGGCCATCCTGGAGCACGTCCCGGCCCCGACCTACGACCCCGACGGCGTGCTGCAGGCCCACGTGACCAACCTGGACTCCTCGCCGTTCCTCGGCCGCCTCGCATTGCTGCGCATCTTCCACGGCACCCTGAGGAAGGGCCAGACCGTCGCCTGGGCCCGGCAGGACGGGCAGATCAAGAATGTGCGGATCTCCGAGCTGCTGAAGACCCAGGCCCTGGACCGGGTGCCGGCCGACGAGGCCGGGCCGGGCGACATCGTCGCGGTGGCCGGGATCGAGGACATCACCATCGGCGAGACCCTCACCGACCCGGAGAACCCGAAGCCCCTGCCGCTGATCACCGTGGACGATCCGGCGATCTCCATGACCATCGGCATCAACACCTCCCCGCTGGCCGGGCGCGTCAAGGGCGCCAAGGTCACCGCCCGGCAGGTCAAGGACCGGCTGGACAAGGAGCTGATCGGCAACGTCTCGATCAAGGTCCTGCCGACCCAGCGCCCCGACGCCTGGGAGGTCCAGGGCCGCGGCGAGCTGGCCCTGGCGATTCTCGTGGAGCAGATGCGCCGCGAGGGCTTCGAGCTGACCGCGGGCAAGCCGCAGGTGGTCACCAAGACCATCGACGGCAAGGTCCACGAGCCGATCGAGTACATGATCATCGACGTCCCGGACGAGTTCATGGGCGCGGTGACCCAGCTGATGGCCGCCCGCAAGGGCCGCATGGAGACCATGACTAACAACGGCACCGGCTGGGTGCGCATGGAGTTCCGGGTGCCGGCCCGCGGCCTGATCGGCTTCCGCACCCAGTTCCTCACCGAGACCCGCGGGGCCGGGATCTCCTCCTCCTACGCCGACGGCTACGAGCCGTGGGCCGGGGACATCGAGTACCGCACCAACGGCTCCCTGATCGCCGACCGCGCCGGGGTGGTCACCCCCTACGCGATGATCAACCTGCAGGAGCGCGGCACGTTCTTCGTGGAGCCGACCTCCGAGGTCTACGAGGGCATGATCGTCGGGGAGAACTCCCGGGCCGATGACATGGAGGTGAACATCACCAAGGAGAAGAAGCTGACCAACATGCGCTCCTCCACGGCGGACACCTTCGAGAACCTCACCCCGCCCAAGAAGCTGACCCTGGAGGAGTCCCTGGAGTTCGCCCGCGAGGACGAGTGCGTGGAGATCACCCCGGAGGCCATCCGCATCCGCAAGGTCATCCTCGACTCCCACGATCGCGTGCGCGCGTTCCGCGCCCGCACCCGCGCGAACTAGCGCCCCGGGCTCGCCACGCCGATGACCGAGGCCGACGCCGCCCGCCCGCGCTATCCGCAGCAGGGCGCCCACCGGGACGCCGACGCCGTGACGACCCTCCTGCCGGAGGGCCTCGCGGCGTCGGCGGCCACGGTGCTGTTCGTCCACGCCCACCCGGATGACGAATCCTCCTCGACCGGGGCCACCATGGCCCGGCTGGCCCGGGAGGGCGCGGCCGTGCACCTGCTGACCATGTCCCGCGGGGAGATGGGCGAGGTCATCGGCCCCGAGCACGCCGAGCTGGATGTGCGCACCCGGGACCCGCAGGATCCCGGGGACGCCCTCGGGGCCCTGCGCGAGACCGAGCTGAGTGCCGCCCTGAACGCCCTGGGGGTCACCGGGCACCGCTTCGCCGAGCGCCCGAAGGGCGGGGCCTTCCGCGACTCCGGGATGTCCTGGGCCGCCGACGGCACCGCCGCCCCGGATCCGAACGCGGCCCCCGACTGCCTGATGCGCGCGGAGCTGTCCCAGGCCGCCGAGGCGGTGGCCGCCGAGATCCGTCGGCTGCGCCCGGAGGTCGTGGTGACCTACGACGCCGACGGCGGCTACGGGCACCCGGACCACCGGCGCACCCACGAGGCCGTGATGGCGGCCCTGCCCCTGCTGCCCGACGGCGCCCTGCCGCGCCTGGTCTGGGGCGAGGAGGGCGAGGCCGACGCGGGAGACACCCGCCGCCAGGCCGTGATCCACGGGGACCTGCCCGCCAAGGAGCGGGCCATGGCCGCCCACGCCACCCAGATCCGGGTGGACCCCGGGCACACCTTCCGCTACTCCAACGACGTCGTGCAGCCGATCAGCCCGGTGGAGACCTACCGGCTGCTGGCCGCCCGGGCGGATGCCCGACCCGCCGGCGCGCTCAGCACCAGCGACCGTGGCGAGGATGCCCTCAGTCCCGACGCCGCGGATCCCGAGCAGGAGCCCGCGGGTCCGATCTCCTCCGCGATCACCGCGGTCGTGGTGGGGCTGCTGCTGGGCTTCCTCGGCACGATGCTGCACGCCTCGGTGGCCTACTTCGACGGCTGGTATCTGCCGTGGGGCGCGATCCTCGCCGTGCTCGGCGTGTTCACCGGGACCGTGTGGACCGCCGGATACACCCGACGCCGGGGGATGACCCTGGTGCCCGGGCTCGCGGCCTTCGCCGTCGTCGGCTTCTTCACCCTCGCCCGCTCCGACTCCCGGCTGGTCATCCCGACCCTGGAGGCCCCGATCGGGGTGGCCGGGATCATCTGGACCCTGGGCACGGTGCTGGCCACCGCCGTGGGCGTGGTGGTCGCGGACCGCACCGTGCTGCGCGGCATCGGGCGCTCCGGGCGAGGGCGCCGCCGACGGCGCTGACGACGCTGACGCCTGCCGTCACCGGGCGTCATCGGCCGCAGTGATCCCGCCGACAGTCCCCGGCCCGGCCCTGGGTGTGCCAGACTGGCCGGGCTAGACTGATCAGCCAGGAAGAAGGCGGGGCCTTTTCCGCCCCTGAGGCGGAAATCGCGCGCCGCCGCCGCGCCGTCGGAGGCATCACCCCGGCGGGCACAGTGAAAGGGTCCCCATGACGTATGTGATCGCCCAGCCGTGTGTCGACGTCAAGGACCGGGCCTGCGTGGAGGAGTGCCCGGTCGACTGCATCTACGAGGGGGAGCGCACCCTCTACATCCACCCCGACGAGTGCGTGGACTGCGGCGCCTGCGAGCCCGTGTGCCCCGTGGAGGCCATCTACTACGAGGATGACCTGCCCGAGGAGTGGGAGGAGTACCTCACCGCCAACGCCGAGTTCTTCGATGAGATCGGCTCCCCGGGCGGGGCCGCGCGCATGGGCAAGATCGAGGCGGACCACCCGTTCATCCAGTCCCTGCCCCCGCAGGGCGAGGAGTAGCCGCACCCATGAGCCTCGGACTGCAGCTGCCGGACTACCCCTGGAACCAGATGGCCCCGTACCGGGAGCGCGCCGCGCAACACCCGGACGGCACGGTGGACCTGTCCATCGGCACCCCGGTGGATCCCACACCGCAGCTGGTGCGTGAGGCCCTGGCCGCCGCCGCGGACGCCCCCGGCTACCCCACGACCCAGGGTACGCAGGCCCTGCGCGAGGCCGTGGCCGCCTGGTACGCCCGACGCCGCGGGGTGACCTGCCTGGACCCGGCCGCGGTGATGCCCACCGTGGGGTCCAAGGAGCTGGTGGCCTGGCTGCCAACCCTGCTGGGCCTGGGTCCCGAGGACGTCGTCGTGCGGCCCCGCGTCGCCTACCCGACCTACGACATCGGGGCCCGCCTGGCCGGGGCGCGCGCCGTGGCCGCGGAGGACCTCGAGGAGCTGGATCCGCAGGTGCGGGACCGTGTGCGCCTGGTGTGGGTCAACTCCCCGGGCAACCCCACCGGTGCGGTGCGCGACGCCGCCTCCCTGCGCCGCATCGTCGAGCAGGCCCGGCGGATCGGCGCCGTCGTCGCCTCGGACGAGTGCTACGCGGAGCTGGGCTGGGGGGCCTGGGACGAGGCCCGGGGCGGGGCCCGCGTGCCCTCGGTGCTGGACCCGCAGGTCACCGACGGGGACCATACCGGGCTGCTGTCCGTCTACTCCCTGTCCAAGCAGTCGAATCTCGCCGGATACCGGGCGGCCTTCGTCGCCGGGGACCGGGAGCTGGTGGCCAACCTGATCAACACCCGCAAGCACGCCGGGATGATCGTGCCCGCCCCGATCCAGGCGGCCATGATCGCCGCGCTGACCGATGACGCGCACGTGGCCGAGCAGAAGGACCGCTACCGGGCCCGCCGCGAGCTGCTCAAGCCCGCGGTGGAGGCCTTCGGGCTGCGCGTGGAGGACTCCGCGGCCGGGCTGTACCTGTGGTGCACCGCGGGGGAGGACACCTGGGAGACCATCGGGCGCCTGGCGGATCTGGGCATCGTGCCCGGCTCCGGGACCTTCTACGGCGAGGCCGGGAGCGGCTACGTGCGCATCGCCCTGACGGCCACGGATGAGCGGGTGGCCGCCGCGGCCCGTCGCCTGCGCGGCTGAGGCGCCCTGACCCGACCTCGACCCGCCGACGCTCCGCAGGCGCCGCCGATGGCGCCGACGCGACGTCGGCCGCGCCTGTGGCGGGCCCCTCCCCGATTCGTGAGCCGAACCTCGGACCGAGTAGGCTGGGGGAGAGTTGAAGTGTGTCCTCGCGCACGCCTGCGGGCGGGTGCCGGGATGGGTACGACGCCGAGGACGGCGCGGGCCCGCCGCCGCATCGACGTCGTCCCCGGTGGATTCCGGGCCGATGACGCGCGCGAGGACGCCACGCCACCACACGGGAGGAATCATGTCCGACAACGCCACGCTCACCATCGGGGACTCCAGCGTCGAGTTCCCCGCGGTGGAGCCCTCCGAAGGCAACTCCGCCTTCGACATCGCGAAGCTGCGCAGCGCCACCGGGGGACACGTGACCTACGACCCCGGGTTCATGAACACCGCCAACACCCAGTCCGCGATCACCTACATCGACGGCGATGAGGGCATCCTGCGCTACCGCGGCTACTCCATCGAGGACCTCGCCGAGAAGTCCAGCTTCGTGGAGGTCGCCTACCTGCTGATCTACGGGGAGCTGCCCACCGCCGAGCAGCTCGAGGACTTCGACACCCTCATCCGCCGCCACACCATGGTCCACGAGGACCTGAAGATCTTCTTCTCCGGCTTCCCCCGCACCGCCCACCCCATGCCGGTGCTGGCCTCCGCGGTCTCCGCGCTGTCCACCTTCTACCCGGACTCCCTGGACATCCACGACGAGCACGAGGTGGAGGTCTCCACCATCCGCCTGCTCTCCAAGGTCCCGACCCTGGCCGCCTACGCGTTCAAGAAGCAGCGCGGGGAGCCGATGCTCTACCCGCAGAACGACCTGAACTACGCGGAGAACTTCCTGCGGATGTGCTTCGGGGTGCCGGCCGAGGACTACGAGATCGACCCGGAGATCGCCAAGGCCCTGGACCAGCTGTTCATCCTGCACGCCGACCACGAGCAGAACTGCTCCACCTCCACGGTGCGTCTGGTCGGCTCCGCGGACGCCAACATGTTCGCCTCCGTCTCCGCCGGCATCAACGCCCTGTACGGGCCCAAGCACGGCGGGGCCAACGAGGCCGTGCTGAACATGCTGCGCCGCATCCAGTCCGAGGGCATCAAGCCCGAGGACTACATGGAGAAGGTCAAGAACAAGGAGGACGGGGTGCGCCTGATGGGCTTCGGGCACCGCGTCTACAAGAACTACGACCCCCGGGCCCGGATCGTGAAGTCCACCGCGGACAAGATCCTGCACAAGATCGGCGGGGACGACGAGCTGCTGGACATCGCGATGCGCCTGGAGGAGAAGGCGCTGGCCGATGACTACTTCGTCGAGCGCAAGCTCTACCCCAACGTGGATTTCTACACCGGCCTGATCTACAAGGCGATGGGCTTCCCGGAGCAGATGTTCACCGTGCTGTTCGCGATCGGGCGCCTGCCCGGCTGGATCGCGCAGTGGCGGGAGATGGTCGAGGATCCGGCCACCAAGATCGGCCGCCCGCGCCAGGTCTACACCGGGCCCACCCACCGCGAGTACCCGGCCAAGTAGCCCGGTTCCTCCGCCCCGCCCGCACGACGACGCCGCGGCCCGCTCCCCTCTCTCGATGAGAGGGGAGCGGGCCGCGGCGTCGTCGTCTGCCCGGAGACGGGAGGCGGAGATGGGGGGGCGGGGCCGCCGGATCGAGGCCCCGCCCCTGCTCAGGCGGCGGGGTAGCCCTCCGGGTTGGTCTTCTGCCAGTTCCAGTGGTCCGCGCACATCTGCGCCAGGTCCCGCTCGGCGGACCAGCCCAGATCGGCCAGGGCCGCCGAAGGATCCGCGTAGGACACGGCGACGTCGCCCGGACGCCGGTCCACGATCTCGTAGGGGATCTCCCGTCCGGAGGCCTCCTCGAAGGCCCGGCGCACCTCCAGCACCGAGTAGCCGTTGCCGGTGCCCAGGTTCCAGGTGTGCAGCCCGCCCCGCTCGGCGATCGCGGCCAGCGCCTTGACGTGGCCGTCGGCCAGGTCCATCACGTGGATGTAGTCCCGCACGCCGGTGCCGTCCGGGGTGGGGTAGTCATCGCCGAAGACCTTGAGCTTCTCCCGCCGGCCCACCGCGACCTGCGCGATGAAGGGCAGCAGGTTGTTGGGCACCCCGGTGGGGTCCTCCCCGATGCGACCCGAGGGGTGCGCGCCCACCGGATTGAAGTAGCGCAGCAGGGCGATGTTCCAGGAGGAGTCCGCGGCCGCCAGATCCACGAGCATGTCCTCCACGTGCTCCTTGGTCCGCCCGTAGCAGGACTGGGCATCCAGCGGCAGCTTCTCCGTCAGCGGCATCTCCTCCGGGGCGCCGTAGACGGTCGCGGAAGAGGAGAAGACCAGGGACCGGCAGCCGCTGGCCTCCATCGCGGCCAGCAGGTTCAGGGTGCCGACGACGTTGGTGCGGTAGTACCACAGCGGCTTCTGGGCGGACTCGCCGACGGCCTTGAGCCCGGCGAAGTGGATGACGGCGTCCGGGCGCTCGCGCTGGAAGACCTCGGTGGTCGCGCGGGCATCCAGGATGTCGGTCTCGTGGAAGGCGATCCGCCGTCCCCCGGCCAGCTCCGAGACCCGGTCCAGGGAGACGCGGGAGGAGTTGGCCAGGTTGTCCAGCACGGCGACGTCGTGCCCGGCCTCCAAGAGGGCCAGGACGGTGTGGGAGCCGATGTACCCGGCTCCGCCGGTGACCATGATCTTCATGTGAGCAGTCCCTTTCTGGTGGTGCGGCGCGGCGGCGCCGCTCAGTTCTGGTGCAGCGCGGAGTTCAGCGCCACCTGCCCGCCGGAGCGGGCGATGGCCTCCACGGTGCCGGTCTGGGAGTTGCGGCGGAACAGCAGCCCCGGGGTGCCGGAGAGGTCCACCGCCTTGACGACGTCGGCCCCGGCCTCGGTGCGCACCGTGACCCGGATCCCGGCGGTCACGTACAGTCCGGCCTCCACCACGCAGTCATCGCCCAGGGAGATCCCGACCCCCGCGTTGGCGCCCAGCAGCACCCGCTCGCCCAGGGTGATCCGCTGGGTCCCGCCGCCGGAGAGGGTGCCCATGATCGAGGCGCCGCCGCCGACGTCGGTGTGGTCCCCGATGACCACGCCCTGGCTGATCCGGCCCTCGACCATCGCGGCCCCCAGGGTCCCGGCGTTGAAGTTCACGAAGCCCTCGTGCATCACGGTGGTGCCCTCGGCCAGGTGCGCGCCTAGGCGCACCCGATCCGCGTCCCCGATGCGCACCCCGGAGGGCACGACGTAGTCCACCATACGGGGGAACTTGTCCACGGCGTACACGGTCAGGGGCCCGCGGGCGCGCAGGCCCAGGCGCAGACCCTCCAGCTCGGCGGCCAGCACCGGTCCGGCGCTGGTCCAGGCCACGTTGGCCAGGTGCCCGAAGATCCCGTCCAGGTTCAGCCCGTTGGGGCGGACCAGTCGGTGGGACAGGGCGTGCAGGCGCAGCCAGGCGTCGGCGGCGTCGGCCGGGGCGGCGTCCAGATCCGCGACCGTCTCCACGACCCGCTGGATCACGTTGCGGGCCGGGTCATCGGCCGCGGCCTCCTCCAGGCCCGCGCGCACGGACTCCTCGGGGTTCCCGCCCAGGCGGGGGGAAGGGTACCAGACGTCCAGGACGGTGCCGGCGTGCTCGCCCGCGGCGACCGTCGTGGCCAGACCCAGGGCGGCGACCCGGCGCTCGGCGGAGGTGTTCTCAGGGGTGGTCTCAGTCATGGGCACCAGTCTACGGATGCGGGCATGTCAGTCCCGTCAGCCGCCCCTGTCCGCCGGCTGTGCCGCCTAGGGTGGAACCATGCACGATTCCCCCTGCGCACCCCCCGCCCTGGACCTGACCGGCGACGTCGCCGAACTGACCCGCGCCCTGCTGGACATCCCCTCCGTCTCCGGGCAGGAGACGTCGATCGCCGACGCGGTCCACGCGGCCCTCACGCCGCTGGGCCACCTGCGGGTGCATCGCAACGATGATGCGATCGTGGCCCGCACCGAGCTGGGCCGGGCCGAGCGGGTGGTGCTGGCCGGGCACCTGGACACCGTCCCGCTGCCCACGACCCCTGGGGCCCGCGGCACCGTGCCCTCCCGGTGGGAGCAGGCCGACGGGCAGCGGATCCTGTACGGGCGCGGGGCCACGGACATGAAGGGCGGGGTCGCGGTGCAGCTGGCCCTGGCCGCCGCCCTGACCGCGCCGCGCCGGGACGTCACCTACGTGTTCTACGACCACGAGGAGGTGGCCGCGGAGGCCTCCGGCCTGGGCCGGCTGCTGCGGGAGGAGCCCGGGCTGGTGGATGACGCGGACTTCGCGGTGCTGCTGGAGCCCACCGACGGGACCATCGAGGGCGGGTGCAACGGGACCCTGCGGTTCTGGCTGAGCACCGAGGGCGTGGCCGCCCACTCCGGGCGCGCCTGGAAGGGCGTGAACGCGATCCACCGGCTGGGCCCGGCCCTGCGGATCCTGGAGGAGTACCGCCCGGCCACCGTGACCGTGGAGGGCCTGGACTACCGCGAGGGTCTCAACGCCGTGCAGATCGAGGGCGGGGTGGCCGGCAACGTCATCCCGGATGCCGCCCGGATGCACGTCAACTACCGCTTCGCCCCGGACAAGACCCTGGAGCAGGCTCAGGAGCACGTGCGGGAGCTGTTCGCCGGGTACGCCCTGGAGTTCGCGGACCTCTCCGCCGCGGCCCGGCCCGGGCTGGATGCCCCGCTGGCCCGGGAGCTGGTCGCCGCGGTGGGCCGGGAGCCGAAGCCCAAGTACGGGTGGACCGACGTCGCCCGCTTCTCCGCCGCGGGGATCCCCGCCGTGAACTTCGGTCCCGGGGACGCCCTGCTGGCCCACACCGACGACGAGCACGTCAGCGCCCAGGCGGTGCGGGACTGCTTCTCGGCCCTGCACGGCTGGCTCACTGACTGACTGACCCGGACGGCGCCGCGGGGAACACCGCGGCGCGGATCGGACCGGGCTCGAACCTGGGCGGGCGGGTCAGACCGGGTCCACCGCGGCGGTCGCATCCGGGCGGGTGCGCCCGGAGGTGCGGCTGCTCAGCCACCGGGAGACCCACCCGGCCAGGGCCGTGAGCAGGACGTTGATGACGATGAACAGCGCCGCCGCCATCAGCAGGGCCTGCAGCATCGAGTGCGCCGAGCCCAGCCGCCGGGCCGCGGCCAGCAGCTCGGGGTAGGTGATGATGTAGCCCAGCGCGGTGTCCTTGAGGATCACCACGAACTGGCTGAGCAGGGACGGCAGCATCGCCACCAGCGCCTGCGGCAGCTGCACGATCCGCATCACCTGCGCCCGGGAAAGACCCAGGGCCAGACCGGCCTCGCCCTGCCCGCGCGGCAGCTGCTGCACCCCGGAGCGCACCAGCTCCGCGATCACCGAGCCGTTGTACAGGGTCAGGCCCAGCACCACCGCGTACAGCGGCAGCTGCCGGGGGCTGACCACCCCCAGCCCGCCCAGCCACAGATAGAAGAAGATCATCATCAGCAGCACCGGCACGGCGCGGAAGAACTCGACGATCACGGTGCACACCCACCGCACCGGGGCCAGCCCGGAGAGCCGGCCCATGCCGAAGACCAGGCCGAAGACCACCGAGGTGACGATCGCCAGGCCCGCGGCCTTCAGCGTGGATTCCAGGCCGGGCAGGAAGAAGTTGCGCCAGGCCCGGGAGGTGAACAGGAAGTCCCAGTGCTCGGCGTCGAGCTGACCCTTGGCGGCGAGCCCGGCCAGGATCCACCAGCAGATGCCGGCGACCAGGACCAGACCCAGCACGTTGAACCCCAGGGTGATCCGCTGGGCCCGGGGCCCCTGCGCGTCGAACAGGACGCTGCGCTGCGCGCTCATCGTCTCACCGCCCACTTCCGGGACGCCCACGTGGTGATCAGGCCCATCGGGATCACGATCATCACGAAGCCCATGGCGAAGGTGAAGAAGATCGCCAGGATCACGTCGGAGTCGAATTCGATCATGGTCTTCATCAGCCCGGAGGCCTCCGCGACCGAGGCCACCGAGGCCACCGTGGTGTTCTTGGTCAGCGCGATCAGCGTGTTGCCCAGCGGGGTGATGGCCCCGCGCAGCGCCTGCGGCAGGATCACGATCCGCGCAGCCGGCAGGAACCCCAGGCCGATGGCGCGGGCCGCTTCCGCCTGCCCCAGGGGCACCGTGTTGACCCCGGAGCGGATCGCCTCGCACACGAACGCCGCGTGGTAGACCACCAGCATGACCACGGCCCAGGCGAAGAAGTTCCGATTGAAGTCATCCGAGAGGGTGATCTTCAGCTGGGTCCAGAAGCCCAGCACGGCTACGGCCATGAGGATGGTCAGCGGCGTGTTGCGCAGCAGGTGCACGTAGCCGGTGCCGAGCCAGCGCAGGGAGGGCACCGGAGAGATGCGCATCAGGGCCAGCAGCGTCCCCAGGATGAAGGCGCCGATCGCGCCCCAGAAGGTCAGCTGCAGGTTCGCCCAGAACGCCCCGAGGACGTCGTACTGGCGGAAGAGGGAGAGGAACTGATCCACGGCGGGCGGGCCCCTAGGCGCAGGAGGAATCCGGCTTGGGCGGGTTGAGCTTCTCGTTGTAGTGGAAGTTCGCGCCCTTGGTGGCCTCGTCCAGGTCCTTCTTCCAGGTGCCGTCGTCCTCCATCTTGGTGATGGCCTCGTTGATCTTCTGGCACTTGTCCGAGCCCTTGGGCAGCCCGACGCCGTACTTCTCCTCCGTGAAGGTGTTGCCGACCACCTTGAACTTGCCCTTGTTGGCGTCCGTGGAGGCCAGACCCGCCAGGATGATGTCGTCCGTGGTCACGGCATCTACCGTCCCGGCCTCCAGGGCCCCGAGGCAGTCGGCGTAGCCGGACTGCTCCACCAGGTTGGTGCCCTGGGCGTAGGAGTCCTTGATCTTCTGGGCGGAGGTGGAGCCCTTGACGGAGCAGAGGTTCTTGCCGTTGAGGTCATCCGGGCCCGTGATGGAGGTGTTGTCCGCCTTCACGAGCAGGTCCTGGCCGGCCACGAAGTAGGGGCCCGCGAAGTCCACGGTCTTCTTGCGGGTGTCGGTGATGGAGTAGGTCGCGAAGATCATGTCCACCTGGTCGTTGGCCAGCATGTTCTCCCGGTTGGCCGAGGGCGCCTCGACCCATTCGATCTGGTCCTCGTCGTAGCCGAGCTCCTTGGCGACGTACTTCGCGACGTCGACGTCGAAGCCCGTGTAGGTGTCGCCGTCCTGGTAGCCCAGGCCGGGCTGGTCGAACTTGATGCCGATGCGCACGGTGTCGCCGTCGGAGCCGGAGTCCCCGCACCCGGTCAGGGCGAGGGTCGCGACGGCGCCGAGGGCGGCGGCGGTGCTCAGGCGGCGGAGGAGGGTGCGGCGGGTCATGGTGTGCTCCTTCGGGTGCGGTGCTGCGAGGGCGTCAGTGGTTGAGGATCTTGCCGAGGAAGTCCCGGGCCCGCTCGGTCTGCGGGTGGGTGAAGAACTCCTCGGGGGTGTTCTGCTCGAGGATGCGCCCGTCGGCCAGGAAGACCACCCGGTCCGCGGCCTTGCGGGCGAAGCCCATCTCGTGGGTGACCACGATCATCGTCATGCCCTCCCGGGCCAGGGACTCCATGGTCTCCAGGACCTCGGTGATCATCTCCGGGTCCAGGGCGGAGGTGGGCTCGTCGAAGAGCATGACCCGCGGCTTCATCGCCAGCGCGCGGGCGATGGCCACGCGCTGCTGCTGACCGCCGGACAGCTGCGCGGGCAGCTTGTCGGCCTGATCGGCCACTCCGACCTTCTCCAGCAGCGCTCGGGCCGTGGCTTCGGCCTCCTTGCGGGACTTGCCGCGGACCTTGATGGGTCCCAGGGTCACGTTGTCCAGCACGGATTTGTGGGCGAAGAGGTTGAAAGTCTGGAAGACCATGCCGACGTCGGAGCGCAGCCGGGCCAGCTGACGGCCCTCGGCCGGCAGCGGTTGGCCGTCCACGGTGATCTCCCCGCCGTCGATGGTCTCCAGGCGGTTGATCGTGCGGCACAGCGTGGACTTGCCCGAGCCGGAGGGGCCGATGAGCACGACGACCTCGCCGGGGGCGACGGTCAGCTCGATGTCCTTGAGCACGTGCAGGTCCCCGAAGTGCTTCTGCACCCCGGACAGGCGCACTTCGGCGCCGGCCTGGGAGATCAGGGCGGTCTCGGTCAGCGGAGCGGTGCTGGGCATGGGACCCCGTTCAGATGGTGCGGATCTGATGTGAATCAGATTATATGCACGGGTGATGTCCTGCACGTTACGAGCGTCGGTGCGGCCCCCGCAGGGATGGGAGGATGAGGAGCATGAACTACGTGCTCGTGGGCCTGACGCTGATCGTCATGGCCGTGGTCATCATCTCCTGTGCTGTGCTGGGCACCGATCGCATCAGCGCCGCCGAGCGCCTGTCCGAGGACGGCCTGGACACCCCCGGCGCGGCCCGCGGCCCCCTCGAGCGGTGACCCAGTCCGACGCCGCGACCGCCGCACCGGGCGCCGGGCCCGCCGGCCGGCTCAGCCGCCGCCTCGCGCGCACCGTCGCCCCGACGCTCGGGCGCCTGCCCGTGTGGGTCGTGCTCCTGGGCATCTACCTGCTGACCCGGGTCTGGGGCTGGATCGTCTTCAGCCTCGTCGCCCGCCAGCAGGGGACCAACCCCTGGGTGGACGGGCCGATGGACTACGGCAGGTTCATCGGAATCTGGGATGCGGACTGGTACCGGCAGATCGCCGCGACCGGCTACCCGCAGCAGCTGCCCACCGATCTCGACGGGCACGTGCGGCAGAACCCGTGGGCCTTCTACCCGCTGTTCCCGCTGGCCACCCGCGCCCTGATGCGGATCACCGGCCTGGGTTTCGTGCCGGCGGGCGCGGCGATCTCCCTGGCCTGCGGGGCGGTCACCGCGGTGCTGCTCTACGGCTTCTTCCGGGCCTGCCGCCGCGACGGACGCCCCGCCGGGCTCACCTCGCCGGTCCGCACGATCGACGCCGGCCCGGCCCTGGCCACGGCCCTGGTCCTGCTCAACCCCATCGCCCCGATCCTGCAGGTGCCGTACGCGGAGTCCATGAACCTGATGTTCCTGGTCGCGGTGCTCTGGGCTCTGACGGCCCGGCGGTGGGGGATCTGCGCGGTGCTCCTGGTGCCCACCTGCCTGTCCCGGCCCGTCGGGGTGCCCCTGGGCGCCGCCCTGGGCCTGTGGTGGCTGGTGGGCTGGCTGCGCACCGTGCGTCAGGTGCGGTCCGAGTCCGGGGCCGCCTCCGCCTCGGCGGGGCGGGCGACGCTGCTGGCGCTTCGACGCACCCGCGCCGAGCTGGCCCTGGCCCTGTTCGCCTGCGCCTGCGCCCTGATCTGGCCCGGCATCGCCTGGGCCGTGACCGGGCGGCCCGACGCCTACACCGCCACGGAGACCGCCTGGCGCGGGGAGCACCTGCTGCCCGTGCAGCCGTGGTTCCAGCAGGCCCGGGTCTTCTTCGGTGACGCCGGGTGGCTCGCGCTGGCCCTGCTGCTGCTGGGCGCTTGGGCCCTGCTGGGCTCCCGGGCCGTGCGGGGGAGCCTGCCCGGCGCGGTGCGGATGTGGCTGGGCTGCTACGCGGTCTATCTGCTGGTGTTCCTCTTCCCGCAGTCCTCGACCTTCCGGCTGCTGCTGCCGGCCTTCCCGGTGGCCGCACCTCTGGTGGAGGTCTCCCGGTCCCGCGCCTACCGCGTGCTGCTGCTGGTGGGGGCGGGGCTGGGCCAGCTGCTGTGGGTCGGGTGGCTGTGGCACTGGAAGAAGCTGCCCAGCGGCGGGGACTTCCCGCCGTGATCGTCTCCCGGGCTGACGCATCCGGACGTGACCGGGCTATCATGGGAGAAGGTGTGCGGCCCGGACCACTCGGGGGACCGTCCATCAGGAACCGTCCAGAGATCTGTGAAGGAGCGACGATGGCCGCGATGAAGCCCCGGACCGGCGAAGGCCCCATGCAGGTGGTCAAGGAGGGGCGATCCCTCATCATGCGCATCCCGCTGGAAGGCGGCGGGCGCATGGTCCTGGAGATCACGAAGGAGGAGGCCCAGACGCTCAAGGAGTGCCTGGAGCCCATCACCGACTGATCCGTCGCGCGCTCCCCGCCGCCCCGGCCCCGACGTCGGGAGCATCACCCGCCGCGGGCGGGGATCGCGCGGGTCTCGACTGATACTCTGCCAACTGTGTTTGGTATCAACGGCGGCGAGTTCCTCGTGCTCGCGGTCATCGTCTTCTTCGTCATCGGGCCCGAGCGCATGCCCGAGTACGCGGCGCAGCTGCGGGATCTCGTGAAGTCCCTGCGGCGCACCGCGATGGAGGCGAAGGACGGGGTCAAGGAGACCTTGGGGCCGGACCTGGAGGGCTTCAACTGGCGAGCCTACGACCCCCGCCAGTATGATCCGCGCCGCATCGTGCGCGACGCGCTGCGCGAGGACGAGGAAGAGCAGCGCCGCGAGCGGGCCTGGGCCAACCGGCCGCCGCAGGAGAACCTGGTACGCCTGGCGCCGGGGGAGCTGGCCCCCTTCGACACCGAAGCCACCTGAGCCCGGCTCACCCGATCAGCGCGGCGGTGACCCCCGACCCACCGCTTCAGAGATTCAGCGGCAGGGACCGCCCGGGCAGATCCCGGCCCCGGGAGCCCAGGGCCTGTCCGATCCGCCGCAGCGCGCAGCCGGCCGGGGACTCGGGAGCCGACCACACCACCGGGGTGCCTGCGTCCCCGCCCTCGCGCAGGGCCAGATCCAGGGGCACCGAGCCCAGCAGCGGGACGTCGTAGCCGAGATCCTCGGTGAGCCGCCCCGCCAGCCGCTGCCCGCCGCCGGCCCCGAACAGCTCCATCGTGGACCCGTCCGGCAGGAGCATGGCCGCCATGTTCTCCACGACGCCGATCACCTCCTGGCCGGTCTGCAGGGACAGCGTCCCGGCCCGCTCGGCCACCTCCACGGCCGCCTGCTGCGGGGTAGAGACCAGCAGCAGGCGCGCGGTGGGCAGCAGCTGCGCCATCGAGATCGCGATGTCCCCGGTGCCCG
The DNA here is from genome assembly GCF_044878465.1 of Rothia sp. BD8. NCBI lineage: Bacteria > Bacillati > Actinomycetota > Actinomycetes > Micrococcales > Micrococcaceae > Rothia > Rothia sp. BD8. Next base: position 263,642 of record NZ_JANJES010000001.1, read on the forward strand.
GGGGCAGATCCAGCAGCAGCACGTCCAGGTCCCCGAAGTGCACGTCCGTGAGGAACTGCTCCAGCGCCCGGTGCAGCATCGGGCCGCGCCAGGCGATGGGCCGGTTGCCGTCCACGAACATCCCGATGGAGATCACCCGCACGGATCCCGCGCTGGGATCCTCCCGGGTCCGGTGGGGCACCTCCACCACGGGCGGCAGGATCATGTCCTCCAGCTTGGTCGGGGCCTGGGTGATCCCCAGCAGCCCCGGTACGGAGAAGCCGTGCACATCCGCGTCCACGATGCCCACGGAGCGGCCCTGGGAGGCCAGGGCCGCGGCCAGATTGACCGTGACCGTGGACTTGCCGACCCCGCCCTTGCCGGAGGCCACCGCGTAGACCTGGGTCAGGGAATCCGGCTGGGCGAAGGGATTGGTCCGGGTGTGGCCCAGGCGCTCGCGCAGCCGCTGCCGCTGCTCGGGGCTCATGTAGCCCACGCTCACCGCGACGTCGTCGATCCCCGCGACCGTCAGGGCCGCCTCCCGCACGTCCTGCTCGATGGTGCCGCGCAGGGGGCAGCCCTGCACGGTCAGCAGCACGGAGACCTCCGCGCGGCCCTCCCGCACGACGGCGGAGTCCACCATGCCCAGCTCCGTGATGGGCCGACGCAGCTCGGGGTCGATCACCCGGGCCAGGGCACGGCCCAGGGCGGCGTCGAGATCCTCGACCGCGGGGCTCACGAGCCGGCCCCGCGGGACCTCCCGGGCTCGCCCGCGGCCCCGAGCGAGGTGCCGGGCCCCGTCTCATCGGCCTGGGCCAGATCCAGGATCGAGGTCTTGGTCTCCGGATTGGACTTGACCCGCTTGCGCCGCCCGGGCCGCTCGCCGCCGGACTCCTCGGCGTCGTCCTCGTCCTCGGTCAGCTCCTCCAGCAGATCCCGCAGCTCCGAGCGCACGAAGTCTCGGGTCGCGACCTCCCGTAGCACGATCCGCAGCGAGGCGATCTCCCGGGTGAGGTACTCGGTGTCGGCCAGGTTCTGCTCGGCCCGCTGCCGGTCCTGCTCGGCCTGGACCCGGTCCCGGTCCGCCTGGCGGTTGTCGGCCAGCAGCAGCAGGGGAGCGGCGTAGGAGGCCTGCAGGGACAGCATCAGGGTCAGCAGGGTGTAGTTCAGGGCCCGGGGATCGAACTGCAGGTTCTCCGGCATGAACGTGTTCCAGCCCAGCCACACGGCCACGAACACCGTCATCCACACCAGGAACTGCGGGGTGCCCATCCACCGGGCGATCCCCTCAGAGACCACGCCGAAGGCCTCCGGGTTGGGCCGGTAGCGGCGGTACCAGCGCGGCTTGGACTCCAGGGGCGTATCCAGACCGGCCGGGCGCACCTCGCGGGCGCGCCGGGACTTCGATGCCTCACTCAAACTTCCGACCTGCCTTCCGCACCGGGGTGCCGTCGTCGTTGGTCCGCCAGTCATCCGGCAGCAGCGCGTCCAGGACGTCGTCGATGGTGATGGCCCCGACCAGCCGGTCGTGGCCGTTGACCACCGGGATGATCGTCAGATCGTAGGTGGCCAGCACCCGGGAGACCTCCTCCAGGGAGGCCATGTCCCGGACCGGCTCGATGCTGCGGTCGATGATGTTGCCCACCGGCTCCGGCGGCGGGAAGCGCAGCAGCTGCTGCATGTGCACCATCCCGATGTACCGGCCCGTGGGGGTCTCCAGCGGCGGGCGGCACACCAGCACCGCTGCGGCCACCGCCGGGCTGATCTCCTCCTGCCGGATCTGCGCCAGCGCCTCGGCCACGGTGGCCTCCGGCGGCAGGATGATCGGCACGGGGGTCATCAGCGAGCCCGCGGTGCCCTCCTCGTACTCCAGCAGACGCCGGACGTCGTCGGCCTCATCCGGCTCCATCCGCTCCAGCAGGGTCTCCCGTTGGGCGTCGGTGAACAGCCCGAGCAGGTCCGCGGCATCGTCCGGCTCCATCTCCTCGAGGATCTCCGCGGCGCGCTGCAGGTCCAGGTTGGACAGGATCTGCACCTGGTCATCCTCCGGCAGCTCCTGCAGCACGTCCGCCAGCAGCTCATCCTGCAGCTCCTCGGCGACCTCCAGCATCCGCTTCTCGTTGAGATCCTGCAGGGCGTCGGCCAGGTCCGCCGGCTGGGAGTCCTCGTGGGTGGCCAGGAAGTGCTCGGCCCCCTGCGGGTCCGCGCTGCGCCCGGAGGTGACCTCGTCCCAGTCCACCACCAGGGCCTGGTTGCGGTTGCGGCGCATCAGCCCGCCCCCGGCGCCCACCCGGCGCACGAACAGCTCCGAGATGGACCAGTCCCCGTTCTTGGACTGCTCCATCGCGCAGTCCTCGATGGTCGCGGTCCCGGAGCCGTCCACGAACTCCACCCGACGGTCGAAGATCTGCCCGATCACCAGCTCCTCGGCGCCGCGCTGCTCGAAGCGGCGCAGGTTCACCAGGCCGGTGACGATCAGCTGGGTGGAGTCGATGCTGGTCACCCGCGTCATCGGCACGAAGACGCGCTTCTTGCCCAGCACCTCCACGACGATGCCCACGACCAGGGGGCGGGGGTGCTTGGGCAGATTGTCCCGGTTCAGGACGACGACGTCGCGCAGGCGCCCCAGCCGGTCGCCGAGCGGGTCGAAGACGTCCAGGCCCAGGAGTCTGGCGATGAAGATTCTGCTCGGTTGGTTGCTCACCCATCCAGCCTACCCGGCGCCCGGGGCGGGATCCCGGGCCCTCGCAGGTCCGCGCGCGGTTCACCGGTGGCGATCATCCGCGGGCCCTCCCGCGCGCGGGGGCGGGGTTGTGGACAATGGTGGACATGGCTACTTCCGGGAAGAACAGGCTCGCCGACCAGCGCTCGTTGCAGCTGTCCTCCACCGTGCCGGTGGGGCGGTACTCGCGGCACGAGGACGCCCAGGCGGCGGTGGATCTGCTGGCCGAACGGGAGTTCCCGGTGCAGCATCTGAGCATCGTGGGCACCGACCTGCGCCAGGTGGAGCACGTGGTGGGCACCCTCTCCTACGCCAAGGTCGCCCTCTCCGGGGCCCTGCAGGGGGCGTTCTTCGGGGTGGTCATGGCCTTCCTGATGATCGCCTTCGCCCAGGACAGCCCCGCCGTCGCGTTCACCACCGCGGTGCCGCTGGGCATCTTCTTCTGGATGATCCTGGCGGTGATCAGCTACTCCCGCAACGGCGGGGCCCGCAACTACACGGCGGTCGGGCAGATCGTGGCCGGCAGCTACGAGCTGGTCTGCTCCCCGCAGGAGGCGCAGGAGGCCCGGCGTCTGCTCGGCGGCGGCGCCGCGCCCAGCCCCTTCCGCCCGGCCCCGGGCCAGCAGCCGGGTGCCCCCGGCGGGTACGGCCCGGGTGCTCCCCAGCAGGGACCGGGCTACGGCCAGGGCGGATACGGGGCCCCCGGCCCGCAGGGCGATCCCCGCTCCGGTGGGGGACAGCCGTCCGGGGGGCAGGCGCCGCAGGCCGGACCCGGACAGGCCGGACCGGCCGCCCAGCCGGGGACCCCTGAAGCCGACGCCGCGGCGTCGAGCTCCCAGCCCGGCCAGGAGCACCAGACCGGCCAGGAGCAGGCGGGGCAGACCGGCGGGCAGAACCCCCGGCGCACCCAGGCCGCGGACTACCAGGACCTGCCCGACGGGCGTCCCCGCTACGGCATCCGCGACGAGGACCACCGCTAGGCCCCGCTGAGATGCCGGATCCTCGCATCTCAACACGGAACCCTCATCTCACCGCCCTCGGGAGCGCAGAGGGCGACTAGCCGGCCAGCTCGGCCATCCAGGCCTCGATCTCCTCGGTGGTGCGCGGCAGGGCCGCGGTGAGGTTCTGCGCCCCGTCCGCGGTGATCAGCACGTCATCCTCCAGGCGCACCCCGATGCCCCGGTACTCCTCGGGCACCGCGAGGTCATCCTCCTTGAAGTACAGGCCGGGCTCGATGGTGAAGACCATGCCCTCCTCGATGATCCCGTCGATGTACAGCTCCCGCTTCGCCTGCGCGCAGTCGTGCACATCCAGACCCAGGTGGTGGCTGGTGCCGTGCGGCATCCAGCGGCGGTGCTGCCCGCCCTCATCGGAGACGGCCTCCTCCACGGAGACCGGCAGCAGCCCCCAGGAATCCAGAGACTCGGCCAGGGAGCGCATGGCCGCGGCGTGCACGTCCCGGAAGCGGTTGCCGGGCTTCGCGGCGGCGAAGGCCGCCTCCGAGGCCGTGAGCACGGCGTCGTAGATGCGCTTCTGCACCGGGGTGTAGGTGCCGTCCACGGGGAAGGTGCGGGTGATGTCCGCGGTGTACAGGGTGTCATCCTCGACGCCGGCGTCCACGAGCATCAGCTCGCCGTCGCGCACCGTGCCGTCGTTGCGGATCCAGTGCAGCACGGTCGCGTTGTTCCCGCACGCGGCGATGGTCTCGTAGCCGACGTCGTTGCCCTCGGTGCGCGCGGCGGAGAAGAACGCCGTCTCCACGACCCGCTCCCCGCGCCGGTGGGCCTTCGCGGCGGGCAGTGCGCGGATGATGTTCTCGAAGCCGGTGACGGTCGCGGCGATCGCCCGGCGCAGGTTCGCGACCTCCACCTCGTCCTTGATCAGGCGCAGCTCGGACAGGGCCTCGGTCAGGGCCGCGTCCTGGGTGTCCGCCTGCTCCAGGTCCACCCCCGTGTTGTACCGGGAGGTGTCCACCAGGGCGTCCACGTTCAGATCCACCTCGCGCACCAGGCGCACCTGCACCCCGCCCAGGGCCCGGTTCCCGGCGTTCTTGGTCACCGCGACCTCCAGCTCGGACAGGTCCGCTGTGGCGATGCCGTACTCCGCGTGGATCTCCTCCAGCGTGGGCTGGGGGCCGACCCAGAACTCCCCGTAGCGGGGGTCGGAGTAGAACTGGTCCGTGTCCCGCCCGGCCAGGGGCCGGAAGTACAGGGTGGCCTCGTGCCCGGAGCCGTCCGCGGCGGGTTCGGCCAGCGGCTCCATGACCAGCACCGCGTCCGGCTCGTGGTCCACGCCCAACCCGGTCAGATGCGCGAAGGCGGAGTGCGGGCGGAAGCGGTAGTCGACGTCGTTGGAGCGAACCTTCAGCGGGCCGGCCGGGATGACCAGGCGCTCGCCGGGGAATTTCGCCGAGATCGCGGCTCGACGGCGCGCGGCGGCCTCGGCCACCTCGGCGCGGGCCGGCAGCTGCTCGGAGCGGGGGGCCCACTGGGAGCCGATGAACTCCTTGAAGGCGGCCGAGCGCGGGGGCTGGGAGCGGTTGGTGACCCGCTCGCCCAGCGGCTGGTTCTCCCCCTCGGGCAGGGGGGTCTCTGCGGGGGTCTGGTTCTGGGAAGTCATGTGCCCACGATAACGCGGGGCGCACGCGCCGGTCAGCGGCGGGTCGGCGGTAGCCTGTGGCTGTGCGCATCGATCTGCATACCCACTCCACCGTCTCGGACGGCACCGAGAGCCCGGCCGAGCTGGTGCGCGCCGCGGCGGCCGCCGGCCTGGACGCCGTCGCCCTGACCGACCACGACTCCACCGCCGGCTGGGCCGAGGCCACAGAGCAGGCCGAGCGCTGCGGCATCGAGCTGGTTCCGGGCATGGAGGTGACCTGCCAGGATCCGCGCGGGATCTCCGTGCACCTGCTCAGCTACCTCCAGGACCCCCGGGATGAGGCGCTGCTGGGGGAGATCGAGCGGACCCGCCGGGCCCGCCGGGTCCGGGCCCGGCTCATGGTGGAGCTGCTGGCCGAGGACTACCCGATCACCTGGGATGACGTGCTGGCCCAGGCGGGCCGGGACGCCACGGTGGGCCGCCCGCACATCGCCGACGCCCTGGTGGCCGCAGGTGTCGCCCCGAACCGCTCGGCCGTGTTCGCCACGATCTTAGGCGGCGGTTCCCCGTACTACGTGCCGCACCGGGCCATCGACGCGGTGCGCGCGGTGCGGCTGGTGCGCGCGGCCGGCGGGGTGCCGGTCTTCGCCCACCCGGTGGCCAGCGCCCGCGGCCGCGTGGTGGGGGAGGAGACCTTCGAGACGATGGTCGAGGAGGGGCTGGCCGGGGTGGAGGTGCACCACCGGGACAACCCGGAGGCGGGACGGCGCTGGCTGCTGGACTTAGCGGCCCGTCACGACCTGCTGGTCACCGGCTCCTCCGATTACCACGGGGAGGGCAAACCCAACCGGCTGGGGGAGAACACCACGGATCCGGAGGTGCTGGCGGCCATCCGGGAGATGGCGGGACGGAAACCGCTGAACCCGTCAGGAGGCTGAGTCGTGGTCACGGGCCGAGTCGGGCGGAATCGGCTGGTCGAGGACCCGCGCGGCGGGCAGGCGTTCGGTCATGACGCGCACGGCCTCCTCGCTGCTGTCGATGCACACGTAGCGGCGCCCCAGCGACGCGGCCGCCGTCCCGAGCGTGCCGGAGCCGGCGAAGAAGTCCAGCACCCAGTCCCCGGGACGGGAGGAGGCCGCGACCATGCGGCGCACCAGCCCTACCGGCTTCTGTGTGGGATACCCCGTCTTCTCCTTCCCCGTGGGGGAGACGATGGTGTGCCACCACACGTCGGTGGGCATCTTGCCGCGCCGCGCCTTCTCCGGGGTCACCAGCCCCGGGGCCATGTACGGCTCCCGATCCACCTCCGCGGCGTCGAAGTGGTACGCCTTCGGGTCCTTGACGTACACCAGGATGTTGTCGTGCTTGGTGGGCCAGCGGCGTCGGGCCTTCGCCCCGTAGTCGTAGGCCCAGATGATCTCGTTCAGGAAGCACTCCCGGCCGAAGACCATGTCGCACATGACCTTCGCGTAGTGCACCTCCCGGTAATCCAGGTGCAGGTACAGGGTGCCGTCCGGGGCCAGCAGCTCCCAGGCCTGCTCCAGCCGGGGCAGCAGGAACCCCCAATAGTCCTCGAAGGCGTCGTCGTAGCGGGTCAGCCGCTGCAGCACCGAGGCGTAGCCGCGTCCCTTGAACCCCGTGCGGTCCGCGGCCTGCCCGTCTCGGGCCGGGGCCGTCGTCAGGGTGCGCCGCACCTGCGCCCGCCCCGTGTTGAACGGCGGATCCACGTAGATCATCGAGAAGGCGCCGCGCGGCAGCTGCGGCAGCACATCCATGTTCTCGGCCCGGACCACCAGGTCCGGGCCGTCAGCCTCGAGGAGCACGCGCGATCGGATCAGGCGCCCTGCGCGGACCCGGAGCCCCCGGTGCGCCGCCGCGGGCGGCCCTCACCGGACTCGCCCGAGCCCGCCGTGTTGTCGCCGCCGCGCTGCTCGCGCGACTGACGGCCGGGGCGATCCTCGGAGCGCCGGGACCGGCCGGAACCACCCGAGCGGGGGCCGTGGGAGCGCCCGCCGTCGGACCGGGAACCGCCGGAGCGGCGTCCCCGGAAGGACCCGCCCTTCCCGGAGCGGGACTCGGGTCCGCCCAGGTCCTCCAGGCGCTCCGCCTCGAGCCCGGCGTGGGTGCGCTTGTCCTTCGGCAGGCGCCCCTTGGTGCCCTTCGGGATGCCCAGATCCGCGTACAGGTGCGGGGAGGAGGAGTAGGTCTCCACCGGCTCCGGGACCCCCAGGTCCAGGGCCTTGTCGATCAGGGACCAGCGCGGCACATCCTCCCAGTCCACCAGGGTGATCGCGGTGCCCCGCTTGCCGGCCCGGCCGGTGCGCCCGATCCGGTGCAGGTAGGTCTTCTCATCCTCCGGGGCCTGGAAGTTGACCACGTGGGTCACGTCCGTGACGTCGATGCCGCGGGCGGCCACGTCGGTGGCCACCAGGATGTCCACCTTGTCGTTGCGGAAGGCGCGCAGGGCCTGCTCCCGGGCACCCTGGGACAGGTCCCCGTGGATGGCCCCGGCCGCGAATCCGCGGTCCACCAGCTCCCGGGCCAGCCGGTCCGCGGCCCGCTTGGTGCGGGTGAAGATGATGGTGCGGCCCCGGCCCTCGGCCTGCAGGGCCCGGGCGATCAGCTCGTCCTTGTCCATCGGGTGCGCCCGGTAGATCACCTGGGTGATGTCCTTCTTCGTCGCCCCCTCATCATCCGGGGAGGAGGCGCGGATGTGCATCGGATGGGACATGTACCGCCGGGCCATGCCGATCACCGGGCCCGGCATCGTCGCGGAGAACAGCATGGTCTGACGCTTGTCCGGCACGGCGGAGAGGATCCGCTCCACATCCGGCAGGAATCCCAGATCCAGCATCTCGTCGGCCTCATCCAGCACGACGGCGTGCACCTGGGAGAGGTTGAGGATCTTCTGCCGGTGCAGGTCGATCAGGCGCCCGGGGGTGCCCACGACCACCTCGACGCCGCGCTCGAGCTCCTCGATCTGCGGCTCGTAGGCCCGCCCGCCGTAGATCGTGGCCACGCGGGCGTTGCGGGTGCGGGCCGCGGCGGTCAGGTCCGACCCGACCTGCACGGCCAGCTCCCGGGTGGGCACCACGATCAGGGCCTGCGGGGCGCCGGGGGAGGTGAGCTTGTCCCAGCCGGCGTCGTCCCGGCCGACGACCCGCTGCAGCACGGGCAGGCCGAAGCCGAGGGTCTTGCCGGTGCCGGTCTTGGCCTGCCCGATGATGTCCTGCCCGGACAGGGCCACCGGCAGGGTCAGGGACTGGATGGGGAAGGGGTGGGTGATGCCCTCGGCGGCGAGGGCCTCGCAGATGTCCTGGCGCACGCCGAAGTCCGCGAAGGTCTTCTCCGGCTCCGGGGCGGGGGTGGTGTCGGTCAGGGCCTGCTCGATGCTCGCGTCCGTGCTCGGCGCGGCCTCGGCGGCGGAGCCCTCGGGGCTAGGGTGCTCAGCGGTGTTCTGGCTCATGGATGAAAGGGGTCTCCCAGGGTCTCGTGATCGCCTCCACTGTACCGCGCGCCGCGCGTGGGCCTTCGCCTTCGGGAAGGGGCGGGCGGCGTCGGTGGCGGGGGCGTGGATGCGCGCACGGGGACCCGCACCGTCAGTGCGCGGGTCCCCGTGCGGGTGGTTTCGGCTGCGGGTTGCTCAGGCCTCGGAGAACGGGCCGAAGCCGATGTGGCGCTTGGTGTCCGCGCCGATCTCCACGTAGCCCAGGGCCTCCCCGGGCACCAGGGTCACGTTGCCCTTGGCGTCGGTCAGCTTCAGCAGGGTCTTGTTCTCGATGGCCTCGGCCACCTGCCGGGAGATCTCCCCGGCGTTCTCGGAGCTCTCCAGGACGACCTCGCGGGCCACATCCTTGATGCCGATCTTGATCTCCATGTCTCCTCCAGTAGCTCGATGGCGGGCGGCTGGCACCGCAGGGCAACCGCCCGTGACTGCTCTCCCGGCCCAGGATACCGAGGCCCGCACCGTCGCCCGGCCGGGGTCCCGCGGGATTTCGCTGTGCGCGTCAGGGGCGCGCTGTCCCAGTGCGTTCAGCGGCGGGCCGCCTCAGGAGGCCTTGGACTCCGGCAGCCGGCCGGTGACCGGGCAGGACGCCTCGGCGTCGTCCTGCGACGCCGGGGCGGCCGGGACCTCGAGGTCGTACATCGCCTCGACGGCGGCCACGAACTCCCCGGCCCGGCCCTGCGCGGCCAGGCGGCGGGCGTTGACCATGGGCTGGTGCAGCAGGGAGCGCATCATCCGGCGCATCGCGAACTCCAGCTGGTCGGCCTGCGCCCCGCAGCCGTACTGGTGGCGGACCTTGGCCATCTCCTGCTCCAGCACGGCCATGGTGTGCTGGCGCAGCGCGACGATCGCGCCGTCCACGGAGCGCTCGCTGCGCTGCTCGGCGAACTCCCGCACGGAATCCTCGACGATCCGGCGGGCCGCCTGCACGGATTCCACGGTCTCCTCCGGGGCGGCCAGGCGCACCGACTCCAGGGTGATCAGCTCGACCCCCGGCACATCCGCGACGGATGGGTCGAAGTCCCGGGTCAGCGCCAAGTCCACGACCACGCGCGGGCCCTCCGGCATGACGGCCGCGGACAGCGGGGCGGAGCCGCCGCTGCAGCCGACGACCAGATCCGCCGCGGCCATCGCCTCGGGCAGCTGCTCGCGGGTGATGGGCGTGCCCCCGCGCTTGGCGGTGAACTCCGCGGCGCGCCCGGAGGCGGAGTAGACCCGGATCTCCCGGCATCCGCGGGCCGTCAGGGCCGCCATCGCGGCCCCGGCGTAGGCGCCGGTGCCGAAGACCAGCGCGCGGGTGTCCGCCCAGTCCTCGGTGGCCACGTCCTCGGCCAGGTCCAGGGCCACCGAGACGATCGAGCGGCCCCGCTCGCCGAGGGAGGTCTGTGTGCCCACCGCGCGGGCGGTGCGCGCGGCGGCCTCGAAGAGCCGGATCAGCTCGCCGGAGGCGGTGTGCTGCTCCCGGGCCGTACCCAGGGCGCGGCGGACCTGCCCGGCGATCTCCCGCTCCCCGACCACGGCGGACTCCAGCCCGGAGACCACGGTGAACAGGTGCTCGGGGACCTCCTGGCCGGTGTGCAGCTGGAAGGAATCGGCCACGAACTCCGGGTCCAGCCCCGAGGTGGCGGCGATGCTGCGGGTGATGTGGGCCAGGGACTCCTCCAGCTCCTGCTCGGAGCCGGAGGCCTCGGCGTACAGCTCGAGGCGGTTGCAGGTGGACAGGGCGACCATGCCCTGCAGGCCGCCGCCCTGCACCAGGGCAGGGGGCAGCGCGCCGACGCCGGCCGAGAGGCGGGCGACGGTGTTCAGGTCCACGGTCCTGTGCGATGCGACGAGAGAGAAGGTAACCACGACTCGCTCATAATAACCACGCCGCTCCGCGGTCGGAGGGTGCGCGGAGACCGACGACACGCCGGGGTGTCGGATCCCACCCGCGAACCCGCCCGGGGATGACACCCTGTCGGCAAAAGCGGGGGCGCTGGTTGGCACAATGGGAGGCACCATGCTTGAGACCTCTTCACCGCGCCCGACGGCGGGCCGGACCCTGCTCGGCGAGGAGCAGCTGGCGCTGCTGCCCGCCGAGCACCCCCTGCGCAGCCGCGGCGCCGCGGAATCCCCCATGATCCGGGCCATGACCGGACGGCGCCCCGGGCACCCGCCCGTGTGGTTCATGCGCCAGGCCGGACGCTCCCTGCCCGAGTACCGCCGGGCCCGCGAGGGCACCTCGATGCTCGAGGCCTGCCTGACCCCCGAGCTGGCCGCGGAGATCACCCTGCAGCCGGTGCGCCGACACGGGGTGGACGCCGCGATCTTCTTCTCCGACATCGTCGTGCCGCTGAAGGTGGCCGGGCTGGACGTGGACATCGTGCCCGGTCGCGGGCCCGTGATGGGCACCCCGTACCGGGACGCCGCCGCGATCCGGACCCTGCCCGAGGTGCCCGACTCCGCCTTCGACCCCGTGCGCGGGGCCGTGACCCGCACCGTCGAGCAGCTGGGGGACACCCCGCTGATCGGCTTCGCCGGCGCCCCCTTCACCGTGGCCGCCTACATGGTCGAGGGGGCGGCCTCCCGAGACCACCTGGCCCCGCGCACCATGATGCACGCGGACCCCGCCGCCTGGCGGGAGCTGGCCGCCTGGACCGCCGAGCTGTCCGGGCGGTTCCTGCGCGCCCAGGTGGAAGCCGGGGCCTCCGCGGTGCAGCTGTTCGACTCCTGGGCCGGCTCCCTGCCGCTGCGCGAGTACCGCGAGCACGTCCAGGAGCACTCGGCCGCGGCGCTGGCGGCGGTCGAGGCCTACGGGGTGCCGCGCGTGCACTTCGGCACCGGGACCTCCGAGCTGCTGGGGGCCATGCGCGAGGCCGGGGCCGACGTCGTCGGGGTGGACCACCGCCTGGACCTGGACGAGGCCGCGGCCCGGCTGGGCGGGGACCCGGTGCTGCAGGGCAACATCGACCCCGCGCTGCTGGGCGCCGGGTGGGAGCCGCTGCGCGAGCACACCCTGGACGTGCTGCGCCGCGGACGCGCCGCCCGCACCCACGTGGTCAACCTCGGCCACGGCGTGCCCCCGGAGACCGAGCCGGAGGTGCTCACCCGCCTGGTCCGGCTCATCCACGCCCAGCCGGCCCACGGCCCCGAGCAGGACCGGCCCGAGGGAGACGCGGATGCCCGCCGCTGAGTCCCGCGCCCGCCGTCCCCGCACCGCCCTCGTCATCGGCGGCGGCATCGCCGGGCTGGTGGCGGCCCGGGAGCTGGCCGCGCGCGGGTTGCGCACCACCGTGCTGGAGCGGCGCGAGCACTTCGGCGGCGTGGTGGCCGCCCACGAGCTGGCCGGACTGGTGCTGGACTCCGGCGCGGAGTCCTTCGCCACCCGCAACGACGCCGTGCCCGCCCTGCTGGGCGAGCTGGGCCTGGCCGAGCGCATCGTGCGCCCCCGCCCCACCGGATCCTGGCTGCACCTGCCCGCAGGCTCCGTGCCGATGCCCGCCTCCGGGATCCTCGGGATCCCCGGCAACCCGCTGGACCCCGCCCTGACCCCCGCCCTCGGCCGGTCCGGGCAGTACCGGGCGGGTCTGGATCGCCTCCTGCCCGCCCGCGTCGGCGCCCAGGAGCGCACCCTCGGCGGACTGGTGCGCGCCCGGATGGGCCGGGCCGTGGCCGAGAACCTCGTCGCCCCGGTGACCACCGGCATCCACTCCACCGATCCGGATGAGCTGGACGCGGACACCGTGGCCCCCGGTCTGCGCGCCGGGATCCGCGAGCACGGCAGCCTCGCCGCCTCCGCCGCCGCCCTGCGCGCAGCCTCCCCGGCCGGCAGCCAGGTCGCCGGGATCGAGGGCGGGATGAACCAGCTTTCCGAGGCCCTGGTGGCCGATCTGACCCGGCGCGGGGTGCGCCTGGTGGATGCCTGCGAGGTGCTGGCCCTGGACCGGGACGCCGGACACGGGCCCTGGATGGCCATCCGCCGCCAGCGCGGGGCCGGGGACCGCTCGGCCCTGCGCGCCGACGTCGTCGTGGTGGCCGCCGACGGCCCCACCGCGGTGCGGCTGCTGGGGCCCCACCTGCCGCCGGAGGCCGTTCCGGGGCTGGCGCCGGGGCCGCGGCTGGCGCTGGCCACCCTCGTGGTGCGCGCCCCCGCTCTGGACGACGCGCCCCGCGGCACCGGCGTCCTGGTCTCCGAGGCCGCCCGGGACGTGCGCGCCAAGGCGCTGACCCACGCCAACGCCAAATGGGCCTGGATCGACGAGCGCCTCGGGGAGTACCAGCACGTGCTGCGCCTGTCCTACGGGCGGGCCGGAGGAGCCGCGGGGGAGGAGGTGCGGCTGCCCGACGGGAAGCTGGCCGCCCTCGCCCTGCACGACGCCGCCCGGATCCTGGGGGTGCCCCTGAGCCGGGAGGACGTCCTCGGCGCGGACGTCGTCCGCTGGGACGGGGCCATGCCCAGCGTCCCGGCGGGACACCGGGCGCGGGCCGAGCGGTTCCGCAGCGCCCTGGCCGAGGTCGACGGGGCCGGCGCCGTCGGCGCGTGGCTGGCCGGCACCGGCCTGGCCTCGGTGGTCCCGGACGCCCGCCGCGCCGTCGCCGCCCTGGATCTGCCCGCACCCCGCGGGGGATGAGGCCCAGCGCACCCCGCCGCGAAGATCGCCGGCGCGCCGCCCGCATCACCGGCGCGCCCGCACGGAACGTAAGGAAAGGAAGGTCGAGCACCCGCCATGACCGAGCACACCGAACACCACAGCACCGAGCAGAACGGCTCCGAGCAGCACGCCTCCGGGCACGCCCCGCAGGCCCACACTGCCCACGGCGCCGCGGAGGGCGATGACCGCCTGTACTACGCCCTGTACACCGTCTTCGCCCGCGACCCGCACCTGGGTGCCCCGGCCCCCGGGGACGAGGCCGCCGAGGAGCTGGAAGCGCTGGAGGCCGAGCTGGCCGCGGACGGGGTCACCGTGCGCGGGCTCTACGACGTCTCCGCGATGCGCGATGACGCGGACGTGATGGTCTGGATCCACGGCGAGGCCCCCGAGGCCCTGCAGGCCGCGATCCGCCGCTACCGGCGCACCGCCGCCTTCGCCGGGACGAAGATCGTGTGGTCCACGATGGGCGTGCACCGCGACGCCGAGTTCACCCGCCGCCACGCCCCCAGCTTCGCCAAGGGCATCCCCCCGGAGCAGTGGGTGACCGTCTACCCGTTCGTGCGCAGCTGGGACTGGTACTACCGCAACCCCGGGCACCGGGCGGACATGATGAAGAACCACGGGCTGAAGGGCCGGGACTTCCCGCAGGTGCTGCCCAACACCATCGCGACCTTCGGGCTGAACGACTACGAGTGGGTGCTGGCCCTGGAGGCCCCGGAGCTGGTGGACCTGGTGGACATGATGCGCCACTTCCGCAACACCGAGGCCCGCCTGTACGTGCGCAAGGAGACCCCGTTCTACGCCGGCCGGCGGATCGATGCCGCCGAGGCCGTGGAGGTGCTGCGATGACCCTGACCGCCGCCGACATCCCCGCCGACCCGATCCCCAACCGCACCGATCCGGACAACACCGCCAGCCACGGCCCCGCCGAGCTGCGCGTGGGCGAGCAGTTCGTCTCCGAGCAGCGCCTGGCCCGGCCCCGCGCCGAGGCGCCGGCGGCCTACGACGCCGTGATCCTCTCCTCCTTCGGCGGACCCGAGGGCCAGGAGGACGTCATCCCGTTCCTGCGCAACGTGACCCGCGGGCGCGGCATCCCGGATGAGCGCCTGGAGGAGGTCGCCACCCACTACCGCGCCAACGGCGGGATCAGCCCCATCAACCAGCAGAACCGGGAGCTGCTGGCGGCCCTGCGCAGGGAGCTGGCCGAGCGCGGCCCGGACCTGCCTGTGTACTGGGCCAACCGCAACTGGGAGCCGTACGTCAACGACGTCGTGCAGCAGGCCTACGACGCCGGGCACCGGAGGCTGCTGATGCTGGCCACCAGCGCCTACCCCGGGTACTCCTCCTGCCGCCAGTACCGCGAGGACTACGGGATGGCCCTGGAGGAGCTGGGCCTGGAGGGGAAGCTGCGCATCGACAAGCTGCGCCAGCACTACGACGCCCCCGGATTCATCGCCTCCTTCGCGGAGGGCCTGTCCGCGGGCCTGCGCGAGGTGCGCGAGAAGATCGCCGCCGCCGAGCATCCCGCCGCCGGCAACGGGCGCATCCGCATCGTGTTCTGCACCCACTCGGTGCCCACCACCGCGGCCGACGAGGCCGGGCCGCGGGCCGCGGACTACGAGGGCGGCTCCGCCTACGTCGAGAAGCACCTGCAGGCCGCCCGGGCCGTGCTGGGCTCCCTGGACCCGGCGGAGCTGGCCGAGTGCGACTGGGAGCTGGTCTACCAGTCCCGCTCCGGCTCCCCGTCCACCCCGTGGCTGGAGCCGGACGTCAACGACGCCCTGGAGAAGCTCGAGGGCCGCGTGGACGGCGTCGTGATGGTGCCGCTGGGCTTCGTCTCAGACCACATGGAGGTCAAATGGGACCTGGACACCGAGGCGATGGAGACCTGCCAGAAGCTGGGCATCCAGGCGGTGCGCACCCCCACCCCCGGCACCCACCCGGCCTACGTGGCCAGCCTGCGGGACCTGATCGCCGAGCGGGTGGCCCAGACCGCCCCCGCCGAGGACGCCGACGGGGTGCAGGCCGCCCGGGTCAGCGCCTGCGGCGGCAAGGGCTGGTTCGACGCCTGCAACCCGGAGTGCTGCAAGCCGGCCCGGGCCGCGCGGGTCAAGCCCGTGATCGCCGAGTACACCGGGGACGACGCCGAGCGGATCGCCCCCGCGGAGGACGCATGAGCCCCGAGGGTGCGGGAACGCCGCTGCGGGTGGGCACTCGCGGCTCGAAGCTGGCCACCACCCAGTCCCAGCAGGTCGCCGACCTCCTGGCGGCCCACGGGGTCCCGGCGCAGCTGTCCATCGTCACCACCACCGGGGACGTGACCTCCGGGCCGCTGGCCCAGATGGGCGGCACCGGGGTGTTCGCCGCGGCCCTGCGCCAGGAGCTGCTGACCGGCGGGGTGGATCTGGCGGTGCACTCCCTGAAGGACCTGCCCACCCAGGACGCCTTCGACGGCGCCCTGGCCCTGGCCCACCCCCCGCGGGAGGATCCGCGGGACGCGCTGGTGGCCCGGGACGGACTCACCCTGGAGCAGCTGCCGGCCGGGGCGGTGATCGGCACCGGATCCCCGCGCCGGGCCGCCCAGATCCGGGCGCTGCGCCCGGAGTGCGCGATCGCGGACGTGCGCGGCAACGTGGGCACCCGGCTGTCCCGGGTCCGGGGGCTGGAGCACCACGGGGTCACGGACATCGGCGTCGGGCGGGAGACCCGCGGAGACCTGGACGCCGTCGTGCTGGCCGCCTCCGGGCTGGCCCGCCTGGGCTTATCCGCCGTGGTCACGGACTTCCTGGACCCGCACCGGGTGCTGCCGGCCGCGGGCCAGGGCTGCCTGGCCGTGGAGTACCGCACGGAGGACACGGACGGGCAGGTGCTCACCGCCCTGCGCGCCCTGGAGGACCAGGCCACCCGGGTGGCCGTGCGCGCCGAGCGGGCTCTGCTGCTGCGCCTGGAAGCCGGCTGCGCGGCACCGGTCGGGGCCTACGCCCAGCTGGAGACCGACGAGACCGGGGCGCCCGGGCTCGTCCTGGAGGCCGTCGTGGCGGATCCGCGTGGCACCGAGATCCTGCGGGAGACCGCCCGCACCCCGCTGCCGGCGGGCTTCCCCGGGGTCGACGCCGCGACCGAGACCCCCGGCGCGAGGTCCGGGGAGGTCTCCGGTCGGGTTCCCGGGCCGGAGCCGCTGGAGCAGGCCGAGCGGGCCGCCGCCCGGCTGGGCACGGAGCTGGCCGAGACCCTGCTGGGCCGCGGCGCCGACCGGTACACGGGGGCGGAGGCGGGCCGGGCGTGAACCGCACCGACGCGGGGCGCACGAGCGCGGGTCGGGACGGCGTCGTGCTGGCCACCCGCACCCCGGACCGGGCGCGCGCCCTGGCCGAGGCCCTGCGCAAGCGCCGGCTGCGCCTGATCCTCAGCCCGCTGCGGGCCCCGCGTGCTCTGACCGAGCCCGAGCTGGACGCGCTGGACTCGGCCCTGGGCGGCGGTCCCTGGGAGGCCGCGACCTTCACCAGCGTCAACGGGCTGCGCGGGCTGCGCGCCGGGCTCGCCCGGCTGCACGCAGCGGGCCGGTCAGTCCACGCCGAGCCCGCCGCGCTGCTGGCCGGCACGCAAGTGCACTGCGTGGGCCGGGCCACCGCCGAGGAGGCCCGCGCCCAGGGGCTGACGCCTGCCGCCGAGACCGCGGCCGGCGAGGAGGAGCAGAGCGCTCGCGGGCTGCTGACCCGGCTGGGCCGCGCCGGGGCGCCGGGCAGCGTGCTGTGCGTGCACGGTCGGCCGCACCGGCCGGAGCTGGCCGACGGTCTGCGCGAGCTCGGGGCGGAGGTCACCGAGGCCGTCGCCTACGCCATGGCCGACTGGCCGGCCCCGGAACCCCTGGGCGGGCAGGCCCCGGGCGGCGCGGGGGAGGAGCGTCCCGCCGAGTCCGCCGCCCCGGCGCTGGATCGGCAGGCCACCGCCGAGGTCCTGCACGAGCGTGCCGCCGACGTCGTGCTGGTCACCTCCCCCCGGCAGCTGGAGGCCCTGCACTTTCTGGGCCCGCTGCCCGAGCCCGTGGTCTGCCTCGGGTCCACCACCGCCGCCCGGGCCCGGGAGCTCGGCCTGGCCGCCGTGACCGCCGTGAGCCCCGCCCCGGAGGACCTGGCCGAAGCCGCGCTGCGCGCCCGCTCCGGCTGAGTCGCCGCCACCCCGAACGCTTCCGAATGCATCCGAACTACCCGGGAGGAGACCCACCCCATGACCGAGCAGAACCCCCAGACCCCCGCCCGCACCCGCCTGGACCTGACCCGCAGGCCCCGGCGCCTGCGCACCAACCCCGCGATGCGCGACATCGTCGCCGAGACCCGCCTGCACCCGGAGGACATGATCCAGGTGCTGTTCGTGCGCGACGGCATCGACGCCCCGCAGGAGATCCCCTCGATGCCCGGCCAGCACCAGCACACCGTGGAATCCCTGGTGCGCGCCGTCGGCGAGGCCGTGGCCGCGGGCGTGCGCTGCATCGACCTGTTCGGGGTGCCCCTCGACGCGGACAAGGACGCCGAGGGCTCGGCCGCCTGGGCCGAGGACGGCATCCTGAACCGCGGCATCCGCGCCGTGCACGACGAGTTCGGCGACGACGTCGTGATCATGGCCGACACCTGCCTGGACGAGTTCACCTCCCACGGGCACTGCGGGCCGCTGACGCAGAACCGCTTCGGCACCACCGTCGTGGACAACGACGCCAGCGTGGCCGCCTACTGCCGGATGGCCGTCTCCCAGGCCCGGGCCGGGGCGCACGTGGTCAGCCCGTCGGGCATGATGGACGGGCAGATCGCCGCGATCCGGCAGGCCCTGGACGAGGAGGGCTTCGAAGAGGTCTCGATCATGGCGTACTCCGCGAAGTACGCCTCGGCCTTCTTCGGCCCGTTCCGCGACGCCGTCGGCTCCTCCCTGACTGGGGACCGCAAGACCTATCAGCAGGATCCGGCCAACCGCCGTGAGTCCCTCCTGGAGACCCAGCTGGATCTGGAGGAGGGAGCCGATATGGTGATGGTCAAGCCGGCCATGGCCTACCTGGACGTGCTGCGGGAGGTCGCGGACTTCTCGCCGGTGCCGGTGGCGGCCTACCAGGTCTCCGGGGAGTACGCGATGATCGAGGCCGCGGCCGCCAACGGGTGGGTGGACCGCGAGCGGATCGTCCTGGAGGCCCTGACCGGGATCCGCCGGGCCGGGGCGGACCTGATCTTCACCTACTACGCCACGGAGGTCGCCGGCTGGCTGCGCGCCGGCCGCCGCTGATCTCCCGTCGTTTCCGCGCGCCGGGGAGGTCCCGGCGCGTCCGCACCATCGTCATCGTCTCGAAGGAGTCGTCATGAGCATCTCCGAGGATCTGTTCACCCGCTCCCGCCGCGTCATCCCCGGCGGGGTCAACTCGCCCGTGCGGGCCTTCAACTCCGTGGGCGGGGTGCCGCCGTTCATCGTGGAGGCGCAGGGCCCGTACGTCACGGACGCGGACGGCTTCGAGTACGTGGACCTGGTGGGCTCCTGGGGTCCGGCGCTGCTGGGTCACCGCCACCCGGCCGTGATCGACGCGGTGCACGCGGCGGTGGAGAACGGGCTGTCCTTCGGCGCCTCCACGGCCGGGGAGACGGAGCTGGCGGAGACCGTGGTGGAGCGGATCAACGCCGCGGCCGCCGGTCAGCCCGCGATCGAGCAGGTCCGGCTGGTCTCCACCGGAACCGAGGCCACGATGACGGCGATCCGCCTGGCCCGCGGCGTGACCGGCCGGGATCTGATCATCAAGTTCGCCGGCTGCTACCACGGGCACGTGGATGCTCTGCTGTCCGAGGCCGGCTCCGGGGTGGCGACCCTGGCGATGCCGGGTTCGGCCGGGGTGACGGCGGCGACCGCCGCGGAGACCATCGTGCTGCCGTACAACGACCTGGACGCGGTGCGGAAGGCCTTCGCGGAGCACGCGGGGCAGATCGCCGCGGTGATCACCGAGGCCGCCCCCTGCAACATGGGCGTGGTGACCCCGGGGCCCGGGTTCAACGAGGGGCTGCGGGAGATCACCCGGGAGAACGGCGCCCTGATGATCTTCGACGAGGTGCTCACCGGGTTCCGCGCCTCCTCGGCCGGGTTCTGGGGGCTGACCAGCCCCGAGCAGGGCGGCTGGGCCCCGGACATCTTCACCTTCGGCAAGGTGATCGGCGGGGGCATGCCCATCGCCGCTCTGGCCGGACGCCGCGAGGTCATGGAGCAGCTGGCCCCGACCGGCCCGGTATACCAGGCCGGCACCCTGTCCGGGAACCCGCTGTCCGTGGCCGCCGGGATCGCGACCCTGGACCACGCGGACGCGCAGGTGTACCGGACGGTGGACGCCCGCTCGCAGCAGCTGCGCCAGGCCCTGACCGAGGCGCTGACGGCCGCCGGAGTGGACCACTCCATCCAGACCGCGGGGAACATCTTCTCCCTGGCCTTCGGCACCGGGGAGCACGGGGTGCGCAACTACGCGGACATCAAGGCCTCGGAGTCCTGGCGCTACCCGGCCTTCTTCCACGCGATGCTCGACGCCGGAGTGTACCTGGCGCCCTCGCCCTTCGAGGCGTGGTTCCTCTCCGCCGCGCACGACGACGCCGCGATGGACCGCATCCTCTCCGCCCTGCCCGACGCCGCCCGCGCGGCGGCGCAGGCACAGCGGCCGGGGGAGTGATCGAGGAGGACATGATGGATTTTGCTGACCTGGTGAATGAGTTCGCGGTCTCCGCTCGGGATAATCTGCGTGGCCCCGGCCAGCGTGAGGCCGCGTTGGCTGCGCCTGTTGCGGAGCTGATGCGTGGGGTGGGGGAGATGGTGGGGCACCGGGTGGTGGCCCACAACGAGGTGACGGTGACGGATGACGTCGGTGAGGCGGTGCGCCCCGACTTCGGGGTCCGGGTGGATGGGGTGCTCACCGGTCACATTGAGCTGAAAGCCCCCGGGATGTCCCTGGACCCTTCCACGTACAAGCCGCGCAGCCACAATGGGCGGCAGTGGCAGCGGTTGAAGGAGCTACCGAATCTGCTGCACACCAACGGGGTGGAGTGGCGGTTGTGGCGGTACGGGGAGCTGGTGGCCGAACCACGGGGGTTGCACGTCCCGGATCTGTTGCGGATGCGCGGGTCCACGGTGGGGTATCAGCCGGAGCTGGAACGGATGCTCACGGACTTCGTGCTGTGGGAGCCGGCGCCGATCACCTCGGTGTCGAAGCTGGTGGACACCCTGGCGCCGCTGACGCGTCTGTTGCGGGAGGAAACCCTGGACGTGATGCGTGATGAGCGCCGCGCGGTCCGGGCCGGGGCGCCGGCGGCGGCGCAGCCAATCAGTTCGCTGCACAAGGAGTGGCAGCGGGTGCTGTCCCCGGAAGCCGATGAGCAGCAGTTCGCGGACGGGTTCGCCCAAACCGTGGTGTTCGCCCTGGTGCTGGCCGTCTCCGAGGGGGTCGAGGTGGGCCGGTTGCCGTTATCGGAGATCGCGGAAACCCTCACCGGCCAGTACGGGGTAATGGGCCGGTCCTTGTCGCTGGTGGCCCAGCCGATCCGTTCCACCCCGGTGCAGACCGCGGTGGAGACGATCACCCGCACCCTGTCCGCGGTGGACTGGGGGCACATGGCCGACGGGCGTTCGGACCTGTACCTGCACCTCTACGAGCACTTCCTCCGTGCCTATGACCCGGCGTTAAAACAAGCCTCGGGGTCCTACTACACGCCGGTGGAGCTGGTGGACGCGATGGTGTCCTGGGCCGATGAGGCGGTGCGGGAGCACCTGGGGCGCCCGCGGGGGCTGCGTGATCCCGTGACCTCGGTGATTGACCCGGCGATGGGTACCGGGACGTACCCCCTCTCGGTGCTGCGGCGGGTCGCTGCGGATGCTGCCGCCGAGTACGGGCCGGGGGCTGCCGCGGAGGCGGTGTCTTCGATGGTGGGCCGGTTGTACGGGATCGAGCTGCAATCCGGTCCGTTCTCCGTCGCGGAGCTGCGCATCTCCCAGGCCGTGAAGGAGGCCGGGGCCAGTATGCCGTCCACCGGGTTGCGCATGTTCGTGGGCGACACCTTGGAGGACCCGGCGGCCACCGCCGCCGATGAGGGGTTGTCGTGGAACGCGGGTCTGATCGCCCAGCAGCGGGTGGAAGCGAACCGGGTCAAGCGGGACGAGAACATTCAGGTCGTCATCGGCAATCCCCCCTATAAAGAACGTTCCAAAGGACTAGGGGGGTGGATCGAGAACGGAGTAGACCCGGCCACGGGCCGGGCGCCGCTGGACGAGTTCAGAGCACCCGGTGATGGAGCCCACGCCAAACACCTCAAGAACCTGTACGCCTACTTCTGGCGGTGGGCGACGTGGAAGGCGTTTGAGTCCACCGCGCACCGTGAGCTGGAGGGCACGGATCAGGGGGTGGTGTGTTTCGTGACGGCCACCGGGTATCTCACCGGTCCCGGGTTCGCGGGGATGCGCGAGTACCTGCGCCGGCAGTGCTCCGCCGGGTGGATCATCAACATCGCCCCGGAAGGAATCAACCCGCCCCCGGGTCATGGGGTGTTCGCTATCCAGACCCCGGTGGCCGTGGGCGTGTTCGTCCGCGGGCCGCACACCGACACGGACACTCCGGCGCCGATCTACTACCGGAACGTGTCCGGCACGAAGGCCCGGAAGTTCGAGCAGTTCCCCGACATTCACCTGGCCGGGGACGGGTGGCAGGAAGCCCCCACCGCGTGGCAGGC
Organism: Rothia sp. BD8; assembly: GCF_044878465.1. NCBI lineage: Bacteria > Bacillati > Actinomycetota > Actinomycetes > Micrococcales > Micrococcaceae > Rothia > Rothia sp. BD8. The sequence continues at coordinate 285,809 of NZ_JANJES010000001.1, forward strand.
GCCGTTCACCCCGCGCTCGGGGGCCGCCTGGTCCTCGTTCCCGTCGGTGCGTGACCTGTACCCGTGGTACTCCCCGGGACTCAAGCCCAACCGCACCTGGGTGTACTCCCCGTCCCCGGACACGTTGCAGTACCGGTTGAACACCGTGGTTGCTGAGACCGACCCGGCGGAGAAGTCCGCGCTGTTCAAGGAGACCCGGGACGCGAACCTGCGCAAGACCAAGGCACCCTTTCCACCCTCGCGTTCCCGCGCGGGAGAGCCGGACACCTACCAGAACACCAGGGTGCCCTTCGAGACGGAGATGTTCATCCCGCACGCCTCCCTGGTGAGGGTTGGGTACCGGTCCTTCGACCGGCAGTGGGTGATCGCAGACTCGCGGCTCATCAACGACTGCCGGCCACCTCTGTGGGAAGGTCGCATCCCCGGGCAGGTGTACGTCACGGAGCAGCACTCATTCCACCCGAAACAAGGCCCCGGCCTGTCGTTCTCCGGGTTGCTGCCGGACATGCATCACTTCAACAACCGCGGCGGTCGCGTACTGCCGATGCTGAACCCGGACGGCACGGCGAATCTCCCCATCGGGCTGCTCGATACGCTCACAGGTCGCCTCGGAACCGAGGTCACCGGACCTGATGTGACGGCCTACGTCGCCGGCATCACCGGGCATCCCGGATACGTGGAGACCTTCGACGATGAGCTGCGCACCCCCGGTATCCGGGTGCCCATCACCGCAGACAGGAGGCTCTGGGACCGTGCGGTGGAGCTGGGTCGCAAGGTGCTGTGGTGCCACACCTACGCTCTGGCCGGTGATTGGGAAGGGCTGGGATCTGTCACCTCGCCGGTTTCTGGGCTGAAGTTGCCCCGGTACGAGAAGAGCATGGGGTCTACCCTGCCCTCGGCGGTGGACTACGACGAAGCCGCCTATCTCCTGCGCCTGGGCGCCGGGGTGTGGAGCCACGTCGCTCCGCAGGTGCGCGGGTACATGGTCGGCGGCACCAACGTGATCGACGCGTGGGCCGATAAGCGTTCGATCAGACCCGATGGGAAGAAGACCTCTCCGTTGGATCACATCGTCCCCGAGGAATGGGAGACGGGCTGGTCCATGGAGTTCACGGAGCTGCTGTGTGCCCTCACCCGCCTCGTGTCCTTGGAAGCTGAGCAGGAGGATCTGCTGGCTGCGGTGCTCGAGGGGCCGTTGCTCTCCAGGGACAATCTGTCGGGAGGCGGTGTCGCATGGCCGCCTCCGAACAGGTCCGTCAAGCCGTCTGGGGCGTGAGGATTATGTGCGCGGTTCCATCCGCGGCGCTTCCGCGCCATCGGTCGGTGGCTCCGTCGGGTCCTCATCGAGGATCAGGCTGATCTCCGGGCCCGAAGGGTGCTCCTGCGTGATGGAGGATGAAGTGCTCGGTGGCAATCCGTAGAGGGTGGACTGGGCGGTTGCCGCGTCGAAGACCGCCCGGAGCGGGGATTCCTCCGTGCTGCCCGCCCGCGAGAGTCTGCGTCGCCGCCAGGTGATCAGGGCCCGGAAGCACGCGATGGCGACCAGGGCGGGGATCAGCAGGCCCGCTGCCGTGTAGATCCAGTGCATCATCGTCATCACCTCGTGAGAGCTGCGTCCCACCAGCGTAGGCGGCGCCCCGTAGAGGGAGCCAGACTGTGTCCTCCGCGAGGGGTGCCCGGTGTGACTCCTCGTGAACCGATTCCGCTCTGGAAGGTGAGCAGGCCACGGACTCACCGTGTGCTGAGATACGTGCGGCACGCTGCGACGATGTCGGAAGCTGCTTCGATGGAGTCCTTCACGTCCTGCCGGGTCGCCGTCGGCCTGCCCTCATCGGGATATTCCGTCGCGTTGCGGACCTGGCGCATCCACTCGAACTCGCCCAGCGCGTCATCATCGACGAAGAGCGCTGCCGCGATGCCTGTGTTGCGGTGGGCACCGCCGACGGGACGGACCCGCAGGCCCTCGGTAGCGAGAACGCCGGCCAGGGCCTTCCGTGTGGCGTCGTAGGCGGCAGTGAATGCCATGGCATGATCATCGGTCTGGGCCAGTAACCGGGCCGTCTGAAGGTGCCGTGAAGCGGTCTCCAAGACGTTCGCCGCATGGCCGGGATTCGGGGAGACCCGCTCCAGCTGACGCTGGCGGATCATCTGCTCTATCCGCTCATCCACCATGGACCTCCTCCGAGATCTCCACGAGCGGCCGAGACCGGATGGTCTCGATGAACGGGGAGGGCGTCGGCGCCTCCCAGTCCTCCCGGGGGACCCGGGTGACGTTCACCGGCAGGCCCAGACGCTCCCCGGCCTGCTCAGCCCTGCGAGCCAGCTCCCGACGGGAGGCGTCCCCGATGACGAGCACGTCGATGTCCCGCGGGAAGGAGCCGGACTCTCCCGCGCGCCGGGCGGCCCAGGAACCGTAGATCATCAGCTTCTCCGCACCCTGGACGTCGCTGAACAGCTCACGGACCACGGGCATCGGGCCGTAGCTCGTCTCGATCACCTGCCGCATCGGCTCGAACAGAGCATGATCCGGATTCGCCCGCACCAGACGGTTGCGGCCCTGCCTCCGGTCCAGCAGCACCTCGGCATCCACCAGCCGGTCCACCTCACGGTGCACCGATGGTGTGCTCTGCCCGGTCAGCCGCCCCAGCTCCGTCAGAGAGAACTCCTCCTCCGGGTGGCCGTAGACCTCAGCCAGCAGCGCCCCCAGCGTATCCGAGCGGAGGAAGGGGGTCAGCGGTGAAGCCAACGTTTTCATCAACAGAAACATATGTTTCTGTCATGGGAAACGTCAAGGGGTGCGGCGGCGCCGTCGGCTACTGCTCCGCCCGTCCCGGGCGCACCGGCCACTCGCCGTTGACCGTGGTCTTCTTGCCGATCCGGTCGAAGTACGCCTGCAGATCCGCGGCCTGCTCCTTCGCCCACTGCACCTGCTGCTCATGCAGCTGCCCGGCCGGCATCGCCAGCTGCGGGAACTTCCGCGCCATCGCCGCTCCCAGCCGCTCGGTGGCCAGGCAGTCCGCGGCGGAGGTGTGCGCGTCCTTCAGCTCCACGCCGTACTCCTCGGTGAGCACGCCCAGGGTCCGCTTGCCCTTGTGGTACTTATCCGCCTGCTTGTTCAGCACCAGCGGATCCACCACCGGGAACGGCTCCAGCGGCGGCAGCTCGTGGCGCTCCAGCTCCCGGTCCAGCACCGTGAAGTCATAGGAGGCATTGAAGGCGAACACCGGCACCCCGTCGGCGAACAGCCCGCCCAGGGCCGAGGCCAGCTCGTAGGTCACCTGCCGCACCGGGGCGCCGTGCTCCCGGGCGTGCTCCGTGGTGATGCCGTGCACCGCCGCGGCCTCCTCCGGGATCGGCACCCCCGGATCCGCCAGCCACTCCCCGTGGCGCAGCACCTCGCCGTCCGGGGCCACCAGGATCAGCGAGGCGGTCACGATCCGCGCGGTCATGGGGTTGGGGCCGGTGGTCTCCAGGTCGAAGGTGGCCCGGGGTAGCTCGGTCCAGGGTCGCTGATCGGTCGCGCCGTCGGTGCTCATGGGAATCACCGTACCCGGTCAGCGCCACCGGGCCCGACGTCGCGGGGGTGCTTCGATCTGTCAGTCGCCCGTGGTCTCATGGAGAGCGGACAGACACCCCGACGACGGCGCCGGAGTGAGAGGCGAGACGAGGAGGAGCACATGGCGGGCACCGGAACCCTGCTGCTGGGGGCCCCCGGGACGGGGCGCTCCACCGCCCTGATCCGCCGCGCCCTGGACTTCGTGCGCGCCGGGAACGACGCCGCCTCGGTGCTCCTGCTGGCCCCCGGGCGCCTGGCCGCGGACCGGCTGCGCCAGGAGTTCTCCGAGCGCATCGGGGCCACCGTCTCCTCCCCGCCGGCCCGCGCTTGGCACTCCTACGCCTTCGACCTGCTGCGCCGGGCCCACGCGGCCGGGCAGCTGCCCGGGGTGGCCTTCGAACCGCGCCTGCTCTCCGGGCCGGAGCAGGACGTGCTCATCGGCCAGATGATCGAGACCCACCGGCGCGGCATCGGCCACCCGCCCGCCTGGCCGACGGATCTGGGTGAGGCCCTGCGCACCCGAGGCTTCCGCCGGGAGATCCGCGAGTTCCTGGACCGCTGCGCGGAGTTCGATCTCAGCCCCGATCAGGTGCGCGAGCTCGGCCGGTCCATGGCCCACCCCGAGTGGGTGGCCGCCGCGGACTTCCGGGTGGAGTACGAGCAGCTGCGCCGCCTGAGCATGCCCCACGCCTACGATCCCTCCGCCCTGATCCACGAGGCCGCGGCCTTCCTGGAAACCCACCCGGAGTTCGTGGAGCAGGAGCACAACCGCCTGCGCCTGATCCTCGCCGATGACCTGCAGGAGGCCAGCCCCGCCGTCGTGCGGCTGCTCGGCGCCCTGTATCCCGCGGGGCTGGCGGATCCGGCCGAGCTGGTGCTCACCGCGTGTCCGGACACCGTGGTGCAGGGCTTCCGCGGCGCCCGACCCGAGCTGCTCACCGGCCTGGAGCGCCGACTGCCCGCCCTGAGCGGCCTGCGCAGCGTCAGCCTCGCCACCAGCCACCGGATGCCCGCGGGCCTGGTCCCGGCCTTCGAGCGGATCGCCCATCGGATCCCCGTGGTCGCCGGGGCCCTGACCCAGCGCACTCCCGCGCAGCCCACCCAGCCCACCGAGGAGCAGACCGATGACGTGGCTCCGGCGGGTCCCGCGGCAGATCAGGGCGACGGCGCCCCCGAGGTGCTGCTCGTGGGCTCCGAGCAGGAGGAGCTGCGGCTGCTGTCCCAGCTGATCCTGGAGGAGCACGTGCTGGGCGGCCGGGGTCTGGAGGAGATGGCCGTGATCGTGCGCAACGGCTCCTCCCTGGCGCGGATCCAGCGGCACCTGGACGCCGACGGCATCGCCGCGACCGTGCCGGTGGCGGAGACCCCGCTGCGCGAGGAACCGGCCGTGCGGCCCTTCCTGGACGCCCTGTGGATCCTCACCGACCGGGAGGAGGAGGCCGGGGCGCGCGCCCTGGACCTGCTCACCTCCCGACTGGGCGGCACCAGCCCCTCCGGGCTGCGTCGGCTGCGTCAGACCCTGCGCGCCCGCGAGCTGCGGGCCGGGGGACGGCGCTCCGGGGACGAGCTGCTGCTGGCCGCCCTGCGCCAGATCGACGGGACTGAGGCCTCCGCCGACGGGGAGCAGGGACCCGATCTGGCCGGCAGCGGCCCCGGCACCGCCGGGCTGCGCAGGGTCGGCGCGGTGCTGGCCGCGGGCCGGGCCGCGATGGCCGAGCCGGACGTTTCGGCGGAGAACGTGCTGTGGGCCCTGTGGGAGGCCAGCGGCCTGGCGAAGACCTGGGAGGAGGCCTCCCGCGGCAGCGGCCCGGCGGCCCAGCGGGCTCACCGGGACCTGGACGCGATGGTCGAGCTGTTCAAATCCGCGGAGCGCTTCGCCGAGCAGCAGACCGGGGCCGGCGTCGAGCAGTTCCTGGACTACCTGGACAGCCAGGACCTGCCCATGGACACCCTCGCGCCGGTCGGCGGCCCCAGTGCGGCCGTGAGCCTGCTGACCCCGGCCTCCGCGGCCGGACGCGAATGGCCCGTCGTGATCGTTTCCGGCGTGCAGGACGGCGTCTGGCCCAACCTCACCGTGCGCGGCGGGCTGCTGGCCGCCCCGCAGCTGGCCGACGCCGTGTTCCTCGGTCCCGAGCAGGCCGCGCGCGTCACCCACGGGATGCGGGTGCGCGAGACCCGGGTGGATGAGCTGCGGATGTTCGCCGCCGCGATCTCCCGGGCCTCCCAGCGCCTGGTGGTCACCGCCGTCGCCGACGCCGAGACCGAGCCCAGCGAGCTGCTGGCCATGCTCGCCCCGGACCAGATGCAGCAGCCCGCTCTGACCCCCGTGCGCCGGCCGATGACCCTGCGCGGGCTGGTCGCCGAGCTGCGCCGGGCCGCCCAGGACCCGCAGGATCCGGAGCGGGCCCTGCGCGCCGCGGACTGCCTGGCCCGCCTCGCCCTGGACGACGGCGCCCCGGATGCTGACGCCCCGGGTGAGGGCGGTCCGGTCGACGACGTCGCGGGGACCGCCGCGGAGGGCGGCGCGCCGCGGGCCCCGCTGCCGCCGGTGCCCGGAGCTCACCCGGAGGACTGGTGGGGTCTGGCCCCGCTGTCCAGCACCGAGCCCGCCCTGCCGGCCGAGAAGCCCGTGCCGGTGACCCCCTCCCGGATGGAGGGGATCGTGCGCTCGCCGCTGGACTGGTTCGTCGCCGTCTCCGGCGGGCAGGCCGGCACGGACCTGTCCCGCTCCCTCGGCACCCTCATCCACGAGGTGGCCCAGGACCTGCCCGAAGCCGCCGGGCACGAGCTCGTCGGGGAGCTGCGCCGCCGCTTCGAGGCCCTGCGCCTGCCCGAGACCTGGGAGACCGAGCAGACCTGGCAGCGCGCGGAGACCATGATCCGCAAATTCGCCCAGTACGCCGTGGACTCCCGGCTGAAGGAGGGACGCCGGCTGGCCGGCATCGAAGGCTCCTTCCAGGTGCTGGTGCCCGGTCCCGCCCGCGACGCGCTGCTGACCGGCCGAGTGGATCGCCTCGAGGTGGACCAGCTCGGCCGGTACGTGGTGATCGACCTGAAGACGGGGCGCCACGCGCCCACCAAAGCCCAGATGGCCCACCACCCCCAGCTGGCCGGGTACCAGGTGGCCTTGGCCGCCGGGGCCGGTCAGGCCATGGCCGCCCAGGCTGCGCGGGACGGGGCGGAAGCCCGAGACGGGGCGGATGCCGGACCGTCGGACGCCGCCGACCCGGGGGACTCGCCCGATGCCGCCGCCTCGCAGCAGGCCTCCGGGCGGCGAGACGGCGACCCCGAGGTCCTCGAGCTGCGCGGAGCCCGCCTGACCGAGCTCTCCGGCGGGGCGGCCCTCGTGCAGCTGGGCACCGGCACCGCCTCCTACGGGAACCAGCAGCAGGAGGCCCTGGGCCCGGAGGATCAGTGGGCGGTGGAGCTCGTGCAGCGCTGCGCCGAGCTGATCGCCCACGAGCGCTTCCAAGCCCGGCACACCGAGCAGAACACCGGCGCCCACGGACTCGGCTGCGCCCTGCCCGAGATCTGTCCCCTGTGCGCCTCCGGAAGGCAGGTCACCCAACCATGAGCACCCCCCTCGCCGCCCAGGCGCGCCACACCCCGGAGGAGATCGCCCGCATCCTCGGGCGTCCCGCCCCCACCGCGGAGCAGTCGCGCATCATCAGCGCCGACCTCGCCCCGCGCCTGGTCGTGGCCGGGGCCGGGTCCGGGAAGACCGCGACCATGGTGGACCGGGTCGTGTGGCTCGTCGTCAACGGCTTCGCCCGCCCCGAGGAGATCCTCGGTGTCACCTTCACCACCAAGGCCGCCGCGGAGCTGCGCCAGCGCATGGTCTCCCGGCTCGCGACCCTGGCCGAGCACGGCCTGCGCCCCCCGGGAGAGGACCCGCAGGCCCCGGAGCTGGACCCGACCGTGTCCACCTACCACTCCTACGCCAAGGCGCTGGTCAGCGAGTACGGGCTGCGCATCGGCGTCGAGCGCGACGCCGCCCAGTTGGGCGCGGCCCAGAGCCACCAGCTGGCCGCTCAGCTCGTGGCCCACTGGGAGGGGCCTCTGCCCGAGCAGGTGCCGGCCGCCTCCACCCTGGTCACCGCCGTGCTGCAGCTCAGCGGGGAGTGCGCCGAGCACCTCGTGGACCCCGCCGATGTCGCGGCGACCTGCGAGACCGAGCTGGCGCGCCTGCGGGCCCTGCCCAACGACCACCCCCAGCAGCTGAAGAAGGCCGAAGCCGCCCGTAACGCCGCCGTGACCAAGCTGGAGCAGAAGCTGCTGGTCGCCCGCCTGGCGGTGCGCTACCAGCGGCTGAAGCAGACCATGCAGGTCATGGACTTCGGGGACCTCCTGCTCGATGCCGCCCGCCTGGCCCGCGAGGTGCCCGCCGTCGCCCGGGAGCAGCGGGAGCTGTACAAGGTGGTGCTGCTGGACGAGTTCCAGGACACCTCCCACGCCCAGATGGTGCTGTTCTCCACGCTGTTCGGGGACGGCCACAGCGTCATGGCGGTGGGGGATCCCAAGCAGTCCATCTACGGCTTCCGGGGCGCCTCCGAGGGTCAGCTGTTCGACTTCCCCGCCTACTTCCCGGCCGAGGACGCCGCACCGTCCTACCTGACCGCGGCCTGGCGCAACGGCACCCGCATCCTCGACGCCGCCAACGCCGTCGCCGCCCCCCTGGGACGGCCGGCACCCTGGGCGCCGGGGGAGCGGCGCTTCCCCGTCCCGGACCTCGTGCCCCGTCCCGAGCCCACCGCGGGCCAGGTGCTCACCGGCACCTGGGTCAGCGAGGAGGAGGAAGCCGCAGACCTGGTGCGCGGCATCCGGGAGCGGGCCGAGCAGGCGCGGGCCGAGGGCCGGGAGCCGGCCACCGCCGCGGTGCTGTGCCGGGCCCGGGCCCAGCTGGAGACCGTGCGGGCCGAATGCGAGCGGCAGGGGGTGCCCGCCGAGGTCCTGGGTCTGGGCGGGCTGCTGCAGACCCCGGAGGTCGTGGACATGGTCGCGACCCTGCGCGTGCTCTCCGACCCCTCCCGCGCCGATGCCCTGATGCGGCTGCTGGCCGGGGCCCGCTGGCGGATCGGCGCCCGGGACCTGATGGCCCTGAACGACTGGGCTCGCTTCCTCGCCCGACGCCGCCGCCGGGCGGTGGAGCGCGGGATCGCCGAGGACCTCACCACCCCCGAAGGTCAGGTTCCCGGAGAGGAGGGGCTGCGCGCCGGGCGGGGCGAGGCCCCGGATCCGGAGCAGGCCGAGGCCCAGGCCCGGGAAGCCGTGCAGGAGCTGCTGCGCACCGGCGGCGGGGACGAGACGGACGGGGCCAGCCTCATCGAGGGCATCGAGACCCTGCCCGGACCGGCCTGGACCTCCGCGACCGGGCGCGCCCTGAGTCCGGAGGCCCGGCAGCGGCTGGAACGGTGCGCGCGGGAGCTGGAGGAGCTGCGCGGCTACCTCGGCGAGGACCTCACCACGCTGCTGCACCACATCGAGCGGCTGAGCCTGCTGGACATCGAGCTGGCCTCCCACCCAGGGCGCTCCGCGCACGAGGCGCGGATGCACCTGGACGCCTTCCACCAGGCCGCCGCCCAGTACTGCGCCACCGCCCCGCGCATGGCGGCGACCCTGGACGCCGGGACCCACCCGGAGCTGTTCGCCCCGGCGGGCGCCGACTCGGACGCGGCGGAGCAGGCCACCCCGCAGGAGCACCGCTACACCGTGACGTCCTCCGCCGCCGGGGTCACCGCCTTCCTCGCCTGGCTGGAGACCGCCGCCCGGGAGGAGAGCGGCCTGCCGCTGCCCGCCGGACCCGCCGTCCCGGGGGCCGTGCAGCTGCTGACCGTGCACGGGTCCAAGGGGCTGGAATGGGATGAGGTGCACCTGTTCGGCATGGCCGAGGGGATCTTCCCCACGGATCAGCGCGAGCACTGGCTCAACAGCCTCGGCGCCCTGCCCTGGCCGTTGCGCGGGGACCGCGGGCACCTGCCCCAGTGGGACACGGACCAGACCGGCACCACGGGGCTGCAGGAGAGCTGGACGGCCTTCCTGGAGGACAACGACGAGCGGGTGGTCGCCGAGGAGCGGCGCCTGGCGTACGTGGCCATCACCCGCGCCCGGGAGCTGGTGAGCATCGGATCCAGCCGTTGGACCGGCACCCGCGCCAAGCCCCGGGTGCCCTCCCGGTTCCTGGCGGACCTGCCCGAGGAGTCGGTGCGGATCGTGCACGAGGCCGCGCCGCTGGAGGCCGGGGAACAGAACCCCCAGCGCAGCAGCGTCCTGGTGGCCCTGTGGCCCTTTGATCCCCTGACCCAGCCGGCGGTGACCCGATGGGAGGATCTCGAGACCCTGGACGGGCTCACCGGGACCGCGCAGGCCGACGCCGCGCTGGACCCCGGTCCGGTGCGCAGCCGCCGGGCCGAGGTGGAGCGGGCGGCCGCCCTGGTGCGCCAGCGGATCGCTCAGCGCACCGGCGGGCCTGCCGCCGACGCCGCAGCCCGAGCGGGTGAGGCGCCGGGGGAGAGCACTCCCGAGACCCTGGCCTGGGAGGAGGAGACCGAGCTGCTGCTGGCCCTGCGTCGGACCCGGGCCCGCGCCGCCCAGCGCACCGAGATCCCCCGCCACGTCAGCGCCTCCCTGGTGGTGGGCCTGGCCGAGGACCCGGAGGCGGTGCTGCGCGCCGTCCGTCGCCCCATGCCGCGGCGGCCCTCGGCCCAGGCGCGGGCCGGGACCCGCTTCCACGAGTGGCTCGAGCACCGCTACGGGGCCCCGGCCATGCTGGATCTGGGCGAGCGGCTGGCGGACCCAGAGGAGGAGACCCCGCAGGAGCTGAGCACCCTGCAGGAGAAGTTCCTGGCCTCCCGGTGGGCGGATCGTCAGCCGTGGGCCGTGGAGCTGCCCCTGGAGACCAGCCTCGGCGGGATCACGGTGCGCGGGCGGATCGACGCCGTGTTCCGCACCCCGGACCCGGCCCCGGGGGAACCGGAATGGGAGCTGGTGGACTGGAAGACCGGCCGGGTGCCCACCGGGAGGGAGCTGGCGGACCGGTCCGTGCAGCTGGCCGTGTACCGGCTGGCCTTCGCCCGCCTGCGGGATCTGGACCCGGCGACGGTGCGCGCCAGCTTCCACTACATCGCCCAGAACCGGGAGATCACCCCGGAGCACCTGCCGGGGGAGGAGGAGCTGAGCGCGCTGCTGGCCCGGCTGGGACACGCCCCGCGGTGAGCACAGGGCGCCCGGGGGTTGACGGCGGATCGGTCGGTTCGGCGCGCCCGAGGCGGACCGACCGAGTGGAGCTCGCCCGTCGTCGGGAGCGCGGTTCAGTCGAGGGAGCGGGCGTCAGTCGGCGGGTGCGTCGGCATCCCGGGGCTCGTCGAGGGCGCCGGATTCGCGCAGGTCCCGCTCCAGGGTGCGCAGCATCGCCTGGGCCTCGCTGACCGTGGCCTCGTCGCCCTGCTCGGTGCCGCGCACCAGCCACTGGGCCAGCGCGAACTCGGCGTGCAGGTAGGCCCGGCGCAGCAGGTGGGGATCCGGGGTGTGCGGCAGCTGCACCGTGTAGACCTCCACGATCGCGTCCGCGAAGTCCTGGTCCGGGCAGCTCATCAGCCACGCGAAATCCGCCGCGGGATCCGCGACCTGCATGTCGTGCCAGCCGCGCACCGCGGCCAGGCGGGTGCCGTCCAGCACCAGGTTCTCCTCGGAGAGGTCCCCGTGGATCACGGTCGGGCGGAAGCGCCACAGCCGGGGGTCCTCCAGGCGGGATTCCCACCGGCGCAGCAGCGGCGCCGGGACCTTGCCGGTCCCTGCCGCCCGGTCCAGCTCCGCCAGCATCCGGTCCCGGCAGCGCTGGGCCGTGTAGGTCGGCAGATCCCCTTCCCGCACGATCTCGATCGGCAGGGTGTGGATCGTGGCCAGGGCCTTGCCCAGCTGGGTGCTCAGCGGCTCCCGCTCCGGGGAGACCACGTGGGAGCGGCGCACCAGCTCCTCGATGTCCACCACCTCACCCGGGATCTCCGGGTACACGAACGTCCGCAGCCCGTCCCGGTCCGCCGAGCCGACGACGGTGGGCAGCTGGAAGGGCAGGCGAGCCCGCAGCCCCGGGGTGAAGGAATGCAGGATGACGTGCTCGGATTCCAGCCGGACGCTGGCCTCCTGGGTGCGCGGGCAGCGCACGATCCACCGCTGGCGCGCGGAGTCGAGGACCACCGCGCCGACGTACTCGGGGTTCTCGACTTCATACGCGTCGACGGCCACGGGGAAGAGCCCGGGCACCCCGGCCGAGGCCATAGCGGCTAACGTTAGCGGTGTGGAAGTCACCCCCACAGACTACAAGAGACCCCCGGGAGCACGCTGAGCGCATGAGCACCGCCGAGAACCCCGGGATCCTCCCGCCCCTGGGGGCGCTGCTGCTGGGGACCCACCCGCTGCGCCGCAACGACCTGGAAGCCGACACCTCCGCGCTGCTGCCCGCCGCGCTCCGGGACCCGCGCACCCGCGTGCTTACTCTGGACGCCGAGGGTCGGGCGCCCATCCGGTGCCTGCCGGATCCCGCCGACGCTGCGACGGCCGACGCCGCCCCCGCTCGCGACGCCGCCCCAGCGACCACCCGGGGTGGCGCCCGCGCCGAGATCGCCTGGGCCGGGACCGCACCGGTCGCAGGCCCCCTGGCCCACCTGGGGCTCGCCGCCGACGGCGCCCCCGTCCTGCTGGCCCTGCCCACCGCACAGACACCCGGCGAGGCCTCCACCGCCACCACGTCCGGAACCGCGGCCGGGGCACCATCGCGGCGGCTCGGGTTGCGCGAGGCCGCGGAGATGCTGGACCCGGAGCAGACCGGGTGGTTCACCGCCGGGCTGGCCCTGTACCGCTGGCACGAGCAGGCCCGGCACTGTCCCCGCTGCGGGGCCCCCACCGAACCCGCCCGGGCCGGCTGGGCCCGCACCTGCGCCGCCGAGGGCACCGAGCTGTTCCCCCGCACCGATCCGGCGATCATCGCCGCCGTCGTGCACACCGACGAGCACGGGGAGGAGCGGATCCTGTTGGGCCGCTCCGCCCGGTGGCCCGCGGATCGCTACTCCGCCTTCGCCGGCTTCGTGGAGGCCGGGGAGAGTCTGGAGGCCGCCGTCGCCCGGGAGGTCGGCGAGGAGGCGGGGGTCCGCGTGGTGCGCGCCGAATACCGCGGCTCCCAGCCCTGGCCCTTCCCGCGCTCGCTGATGCTCGGCTTCCGCGCCGTCGTCGCCGAACCGGGCGCGGCCCGCCCGGACGGCACGGAGATCGCCCGGGTCCGCTGGTTCACCCGCAGGGAGCTGGCGGGGGAGGTCCGCGCCGGACGGGTGCGCCTGCCCGGACCGGTCTCGATCGCCCACCACCTGATCGCCGACTGGTACGGTGGCACCCTGCCCGAGAAGGCGCCCCAGAACCCGCCCGAGAAGGCACCCGAGACCCTGCCCCAGAACCCGGAGGACGAGAGCACACGATGACCCCCGCCCGGAGCGGATCCGCCGCCGAAGCAGCGCGCCCGCAGGAGCCCGCCCCGAGCCCGGACCGGATCCTGGAGGGCCTGGACCCCGAGCAGCGGGAGGTCGCCACGAGCCTGACAGGGCCCGTGTGCGTGCTGGCCGGGGCGGGGACGGGCAAGACCCGCGCGATCACCCACCGCATCGCCTACGGCATCGCCGCGGGGGTCTACGTGCCCCAGCAGGTGCTGGCCCTGACCTTCACCGCGCGCGCGGCCAACGAGATGCGCGCCCGCCTGCACGGGCTCGGCGCGGCCGGGGTGCAGACCCGCACCTTCCACGCCGCGGCCCTGCGCCAGCTGCAGTACTTCTGGCCCCAGGCCGTCGGCGGGACCCCGCCGCAGCTGCTGTCGGGGAAGGCCCAGTACCTCGCCGAGGCCGCCTCCCGGCTGCGCTTCACCACGGACCGGGCGATCCTGCGGGACCTGGCCGCGATCATCGAGTGGTCCAAGGTCTCCATGCTCACCCCGGACACCCTCGAGGAGAACCTGGGGAACAAGGAGCTGCCCACCGGATTCACTCCCCAGGGCTTAGCGCGGGTGGCCCGGGCCTACGAGGACCTGAAGACCGAGCGCAACGCCATCGACTTCGAGGACGTGCTGCTGGCCACCGTCGCCATCCTGGAGGAGGACGACGCCGTCGCCGCGGCCGTGCGCCAGCAGTACCGGCACTTCGTGGTGGACGAGTACCAGGACGTCTCCCCGTTGCAGCAGCGCCTCCTGGACAACTGGCTGGGTGGACGCGAGGAGCTGTGCGTGGTGGGCGACGCCTCCCAGACCATCTACTCCTTCACCGGGGCGACCTCCCGGCACCTGCTGGAGTTCCCCTCCCGTCACCCGCAGGGCAAGGTCGTGCGGCTGGTGCGCGACTACCGCTCCACCCCGCAGGTGGTGGCCCTGGCCAACCGCCTGCTGGCCGCCCGCCGCCCCGCCAAGGACTCCACCCCCGGGGCCTGGGCCACACCCCTGGAGCTGCGCGCCCAGCGACCCAAGGGACCCGAGCCGGAGTGGTTCGAGTACGCCGATGACGAGCAGGAGGCCGCCGGCATCGCCGAGGACATCCGGGACCTGATCGACAAGGACGGGATGGACCCCGCGCAGATCGCCGTGCTGTTCCGCACCAACGGACAGTCCCAGGTCATCGAGCAGGCGCTGGCCGATGCCGGGATCGGGTACCGGCTGCGCGGGACGGAGCAGTTCTTCAACCGCCCCGAGGTCAAGAACGCCATCGCCCAGATCCGCGCGGCCGCCCGCGCCGACGCCGAGACCCCGGCCCCGCGCCTGGTGCGGGACCTGCTCTCCTCCCTCGGCTACCGTGACCGGCCCCCGGCCTCCACCGGGGCGGTGCGCGCGACGTGGGAGTCCCTGGCGGCCCTGGTCTCGCTCACGGATCGGCTGGCCGCGGCGCGGACCGAGGAGCAGGGGGAGCTGACCCTGCCGGATCTGGTGGAGGAGCTGGCCCGCCGGGTCGCCCATCAGGACGCGCCGGTCATGTCCGGGGTCACCCTGGCCTCGCTGCACTCGGCGAAGGGCCTGGAATGGGACGCGGTGTTCCTGTGCGGATTGTCCGAGGGGCTGATGCCCATCGGCTTCGCCGAGACCGGGGATGAGCTGGACGAGGAGCGGCGCCTGTTGTACGTGGGGATCACCCGGGCCCGGCAGCGGCTGTTCCTGTCCTGGTCCCTGGCCCGCACCCCGGGCGGGCGGGCCCACCGGCGCCGCTCCCGCTTCCTCGAGGGGCTCGCCCCGCGCTCGGCGCACCTGGGCTGAGCCCTGAGCCGAGCCCCCGACGTCGCCACCGCCCGGCCCCGCGGAACTCGCCGTCCCCGCGGGCGTGGAGCGTCCTGAGGGTCCCGCAGCTCGGGCTTGCGCCCGCCGCGTCCGGTCTCAGCCGGCGCGGATCTCGCGGATCTCCGGGTGCAGGGCGAGGCGGCACAGGCAGTCCGGGTCAGCCTCGACGCGGATCGCCGCCAGCTGGCAGTCCCGGCACCGCCGCGCCCACCACGGCACGGTCCTCTCCGCCCCCTCCACCGCGCGCAGGTCCCCGGCGACATCCAGGACCAGCTGCAGCACCGGGGTCCCGGGGGCCAGCGGAGGCTCCCAGTGCTCCTCCTCGTGTGCGTCCACGGTCTGCACCACCCGGTCGAAGCGGGCCACGAGGCCGGAAAGCCACCCGGGGTCCCGGGCGGTGCGCCGCGGGGCGCCCGGCGTCGTCGTCGGGTCCAGCTCCGCCGGAACCTGACCGGGCCAGAACGGCTGCCCGTCCCGGCCGAGCAGCTCGGTGATCACCTGCTCCCGGCGCCGCCGCTCACGGCACACCCGGTGCACCAGCTCCGACTCCGGGTGGCTGCCCTGCCCCAGCGGCAGCGCGCGCCCGGTGCGTCGGGCGATGTCCGCGCACAGGGCCCGATCCCGGGCCAGGCCGACGTCCTGCTTCCGGTACCCCCGCTGCTCGACATCCCGGGAGGTCACCGGGTGCCGGTCCAGCAGCCACGGCAGCTCGTCCCCGGTCCGCTCGGTCAGCCCGCGGCAGATCAGGGCGGCGGGACCGGCCAGCCCCAGGCACAGCACCCGGGCGCCGCGGGGGATGCCGGCGAGCACGTGCTCGACGGAGACGATGGGCGGGGCGACGGCGGAGGAGTGGTCCATGCCACCCACCCTGGCAGATGCGTGGGCGCGGATCCCCGCTCATCCACAGGCCCCTCGTCCCGGACGGTGCAGGCAGGTCCTCGACGCGAGCGACGGCGGGGAGGATCGTGCGGCGCGCTGGTTCGTGCGGCGGGCAGGCGCCCCGGCGCGGCGTCGTCGGGCTAGGATCCTCTCATGCCCCGTCCCGGCCCCGCCCCGTCCTTCCCCGATGAGCATCTGCGCGTCGAGGGGGATCGGCCCGCGCTGGTGATCCGCCGCTCGGCGCGTCGCCGCAAGACCGTCTCCGCCCGCTGGGACGGGGACCGGGTGCTGCTGCAGATCCCGGCGAGCATGGGCACGGATCGGGCGCTGCGCCACGCCGAGGAGCTCCTGCCGCGCCTGCTGCGGGCCCGGGCCCGCCAGGGGGCGGGGGAGGGGGACCCGACCTCCCGGCGCCGCTCGGATGGGTTCCTCGCCGAGCGGGCCCGACGCCTGGCCCGGGAGCTGCTGGGGGACCGGGTGCGGCCCGTCTCGATCCGCTGGGTCACCAACCAGCGCACCCGCTGGGGATCCACCACCCCCGCCCGCGGCAGCGTGCGGATCTCACACCAGCTGTGGGAGGTGCCGGACTACGTGCTGGACTACGTGATCCATCACGAGCTGTGCCACCTCATCGAGGCCTCCCACGGCCCCCGCTTCCGGCGCCTGGAGGCCCGCTACCCCCACGCCGAGACGGCCCGGGCGTACCTGGCCGGGTACGCCCACGGCAGGGGTCAGGACCCGGAGGAGCCGTTCGAGGACTCCCCGGAGGAATCCTCCCCGTCCTCCCCGGAGGACGGATCCTCCGAGTCCGCCCCGTCCTCGTAGCCGCCGGAGAGCAGCTTCTCCAGGGCGGCGTCCATCTCCTCATCCGTGGCGTGGAGCAGGTCGTGGGTGGACTCGAACTGCTCCGGGTGATCCAGGTCCTCGTCCGTGGGCAGGTTCTCCGGGGCCTCCCACAGGGCGTCCCTGGCCTCGGCCCCGTGCTGCTCGCCGTAGGCGCGCCAGAACTCGGAGGCCTCGCGCAGGCGCCGCGGCCGCAGCTCCAGGCCGATCAGCGACCCGAAGGTCTTCTCCGCAGGTCCGCCCGCGGCGCGACGACGCCGCAGGGTCTCGGTCAGCGCGGGTGCGGAAGGCAGGTTGCCGGCGGCCCGTGCGCAGACGTCGTCCACCCAGCCCTCCACCAGGGCCAGCAGGGTCTCCAGGCGCCGCAGGGTGACCTCCTGGTCCTCCGTCAGCTGCGGGGTGAACAGATCCCCGGACAGAATGGTGCGCATCGACTCGGGGTCGGTGGGATCCAGGCTGCGGGTGGCCTCCTCGATCCGGTCCATGTCCACGTGGATGCCGCGGGAGTAGCGGCGGATCAGCTCCAGGATGTCCTGACGCAGCCACGGGGTGGCGTGGAACAGCCGCTGGTGGGCGGCCTCGCGCAGGGCCAGGAACAGCATGATCTCCTGCTCCGGCAGGTCCAGGCCCTCACCGAAGGCGGCGATGTTGGTGGGTACCAGGGCGCAGCGCTCCGGGGCCAGGGGGATGCCGATGTCCGTGGAGGAGACGGCCTCGCGGGACAGCTGCCCGACGGCCTGACCCAGCTGCATCGCGAACATCATCCCGCTGATCCCGCTGAGCATGGACGCGCCCTGCCCCAGGATGGCCTGCAGCTCCTGCGGGATCTGCTGGGTCATCGCCTGGCCCATGGCCTCCGAGACCGACGCCGCCACGGGCTCGGCGATCTGGCGGAACGTGTCGAAGCAGTGGTCCACCCACTCCACGCGCACCCAGGCATCCTCCGGCACGGCCGGACGGGAGAACTGGGTCTGCGCGTCCAGCCACAGCCCGGCCAGCTGCATCGCATCGCGCACGGCGGCCTTGCGGCTGCCGGTCAGGGAGGGGTCGGATTCGGCGGCGGCCAGCTGGCGGGCGTGATCCCGGGCCGCCTCCCAGTTCACGGAGCCGTCCCGGCTCATCCCGGACATCATGGCCTGGATCTGGGAGAACAGCCCGGACATCATCGCCGGGTCCATGGGCACGGACATCCCCCGCAGGTCCTCGGGGTTCAGCCCCTGCCCGGAGGACAGGCGGCGGAACAGCTCCTCGAAGGGGTTGCCGTCCCCCTCGCCGTGGGACTCGCGGTCGTCGGGGTTCTGGGAGTTCATGGCACCTCGAAGGGTCGGTCGGAGGCGACGGTGCGATCCGCCGCGCGGGCTCAGCCCCCATTAAAGGCCAGCCCAGGCCCGCCCGTCAGCCCGTGTCCGCTCCTGGCACAGTCCCACCCGCCGGGCCGACGCCGGACCGACGCCGGATCCGCCCAGGCCGCTGTGGGCTAGGATGGGCCACGCCCGTGAGCCGTCCCGGCCCGGCTGCCCCCGCCCCCGCGCGTCGCCAGCAGCCCCGCGCGGGCCACGCCCGAGCAGGAAGCCCCAGGATGCCCGAGACCCCGCAGCAGCACGACCCCGACTCCGCGGGGCAGACCGGGTCCGCCCCGCGCACCCTCACGCTGCGGCCTCGCCGCGCCCAGCGGCGTCGGGCCCGCCTGACCGGCCTGTGCGGTGCGGCCACCGTCGGGATCCTGGCCGCCGGGGCGCTGCTGGCCCCGCCGTTCGTCACCGAGGCGCCCGGCCCCACCTTCAACACGATCGGCGAGTGGAACGGGCACCAGCTGATCCGCATCGACGGCGCGAAGACCTATCCCGTCAGCGGCAGCCTGGACATGACCACCGTCTCCGTCGCAGGCGGACCCAACTCCCAGACCAACCCGCTGGCCGTGCTCGGCGCGTTCCTGGACCCCGGGCGCACGGCGCTGCCCGCGGACGCCCTCTACGCCCCCGGCACCAGCTCGGCGCAGGTCGCCGCGCGCAACAGCGCGGACATGACCGACTCCCAGTCCGCCGCCCAGGCCGCGGCCGCCGAGCACCTGGGCATCGACTACTCCGTGACCCTGCGGGTCGCCGGGCGGGCCCCGCAGAGCGCGGCCGGTCCCCTGGCGGAGGGCGACGTGCTGGTGGCCGTGGGCGGCACCCGGCTGAAGACCTACCAGGACCTCACCGACGCCCTGCAGCGCACCGAGGGCAAGGCCGTCGACGTCGTCTACCGCCCCGGGGGCAAGGACGAGCAGCGCACCGTGCGGCTGACCCCGCGGCGCGACGACGCCTCGGGTCGGTGGGTGCTGGGGCTGTACCTGAAGCCGGACTACCACTTCCCGTTCACCGTGGACTACGGGCTGCAGGACGTCGGCGGGCCGAGCGCGGGCACGATGTTCGCCCTGGGGATCATCGACGAGCTGACCCCCGGCTCCCTGACCGGCGGCAGGCACGTGGCCGGCACCGGCACGATCGACGCCCAGGGGAAGGTCGGGGCCATCGGCGGGATCCGGCAGAAGATGATCGGGGCCCGGCAGGCCGGGGCCACCCTCTTCCTGGCCCCGGCGGACAACTGCGACGAGGTCACCGGGCACATCCCTGACGGGCTGTCGGTGGTCAAGGTCTCCACGCTGGACGAGGCCGTGGAGGCCGTGCGCGGTGTCGGCGAGGGCAAGGACCCCGCCTCCTACCCGCAGTGCGGCTCCTGAGGTCTCCGGGTCCGGGGGCCTCAGGCGCTTCGCATCCCTGACCGGAATGGTCCGCGGCACCCCTTTCCGGGCACAATGGGAGGCACGACGCCGGGCCGGGCTTGCTCGCGCGGCGTCCACGGCCCCTGACCCGCACCGGGAGCACCCGCGCAGCCGCCTCGGCAGCGCGGGCGAGCGACCCCGGGGCGGCGCGGGGCCCGCATCCACCGCCTGCGACCTCGAGGACATCCGTGAGCCAAGGACCCCACCAGCCCGATGCGGGAGGATCCTCCCGCCCCGACCGTGCCGCGCGCGGCCCCGCCTCCTCGCGGCGTCGTCCCCTGATCATCACCGCGATCATCGTCATCGCCCTGATCATCGCCTTCGTGGCCGCGACCCAGGTGTACACCGAGGTGCTCTGGTACGACCAGGTCGGCTACCTCACCGTGTTCCTGCGGGAGAACGGCATCAAGGTCGGGGTCTTCCTCGCCGCCGCGGTGCTCATGGCCTTCGTCGTGTGGCTGAGCATGCGCCTGGCCTGGCGCCACCGTCCCGCGCGTCCGGCCGCCGGGCGCTCGCGGGCCGGGCGCGACCCCGCCCGGGAGCAGGCCCGCCGGGAGGGGGCCGGACAGGATCCGATGGCGGATCTGCGCGCGGCCTTCGAACAGAACATGGCCCGCTACCAGCAGGCCCTGGAGCCGATGCGCCGGGTGCTGCTGATCGCGGTGCCCCTGGTCATCGGGCTGTTCGGCGCGGCCACGTTCCTCACCCGCTGGGACACCGTCGTGCTGTTCTTCGCCCAGGAGCCCGCCGGGCGCACCGATCCGCAGTTCGGCCTGGATCTGTCCTTCTTCATGTTCACCCTGCCGTTCCTGCGCCTGGTCACCGGCTTCGTGCTGACCACCCTGATCTTCGCGGGCCTGGCCGCGCTGGTCGTGCACTACCTGTACGGCGGGATCTCGGTGGGGGAGCGGGGCCTGCGGGTCTCGCGCGCCTTCACCGTGCAGATGGGCATCACAGCCGCCGCGATCCTCCTGGTCGTGGGCGCGAACTTCTGGCTGGGCCGCTACGCGACGCTGCAGAACGACTCCGGGGACTGGACCGGAGCGATGTACACCGACGTCAACGCCGTGATCCCCACCAAGGCGATCCTGGCCATCGCGGCCGTGCTGGTCGCGGTGATGTGCATCGTAGGCGCGGTGGTGGGCCGGTGGCGCCTGCCGATGATCGGCACCGCGATGCTGCTGGTGGTCTCCCTCGTGGCCGGCGGGCTGTACCCGTGGATCGTGCAGCGGTTCCAGGTCCAGCCCACCGAGCAGTCCATGGAGAACCCGTACATCCAGCGCAACATCGACATGACCCGGGACGCCTACGGGCTCTCGGACCTGGAATCCACCAACTACGACGCCACGGTGGACTCCGCGAAGGGCGCGCTGCGCAACGACTCGCAGTCCATCTCCAACATCCGCCTGCTGGACCCGAACGTGGTCTCCTCCGCCTTCGCCCAGCTGCAGCAGTTCCGTCCCTACTACCAGTTCGGCAAGACCCTGTCCGTGGACCGCTACGACATCGACGGCACCACCCAGGACACCGTGATCTCCGCGCGCGAGCTGAACCCGGGGCAGAACCAGGACCAGGGCTGGTACAACCAGCACGTGGTCTACACCCACGGCTACGGCGTCGTCGCCGCCTACGGCAACCAGGTGGAGGCCGACGGCAAGCCCAAGTTCATGCAGTCCGGCATCAACGCCACCGGCGAGATCTCGGAGAACTACGAGCCGCGGATCTACTTCGGCCAGTCCTCCCCCGAGTACTCGATCGTCGGCGGCTCGGAAGGCGACGAGCACCTGGAGCTGGACCGCCCGCAGACCACGGACGACTCCGACTCCAACGACGCCAAGACCACCTTCAGCGGGAACGGCGGGCCCAACGTCGGCAACTGGTTCAACCGCCTGGCCTACTCCATCAAGTACCAGTCCTCCGACCTGCTGCTCTCCGACGGGGTGCGCCCGGAGTCCCAGATCCTCTACGACCGGGACCCGGCCGAGCGGGTGCGCAAGGTCGCCCCGTACCTGACGGTGGACGGCAACCCGTACCCGGCGATCATCGACGGCAAGGTGCAGTGGATCGTGGACGCGTACACGACGTCGTCCTCCTACCCGTACTCCGCGCCCACCTCCCTGGGCAGCGCCACGCAGGACTCGCGCACCCAGAACGGGCAGGCCCAGGCCCTGCCGGATGAGAAGGTCAACTACATCCGCAACTCGGTCAAGGCCACCGTGAACGCCTACGACGGCTCGGTGCAGCTGTACGCGTGGGACGAGGACGACCCGGTGCTGAAGTCCTGGCAGAAGGTCTTCCCGAACACCGTGAAGTCCTACAAGGACATGTCCGCGGCCCTGATGGCGCACGTGCGCTACCCGGAGGACCTGTTCAAGGTGCAGCGGGAGCTGCTGAACCGCTACCACGTGACGGATGCCAACAGCTTCTACGCCGGGGACGACGTCTGGAAGGTCCCGAACGACCCCACGACGGATTCGGACACGGAGCTGCCCCCGTACTACCTCTCCCTGCAGATGCCGGGGGAGGACAAGGCCTCCTTCTCCCTGACCAGCTCCTTCATCCCGCAGCAGTCGGACAGCTCGACCCGCAACGTGATGTACGGGTATCTGGCGGCCAACGGGGATGCCGGCACCGGCAAGGACGGGGAGCGCTCTCCGGACTACGGGAAGCTGCGGCTGCTGGAGCTGCCGCGCTCCTCCGTGGTGCCCGGTCCCGGTCAGGCGCAGAACAACTTCAACTCGGACACCGAGGTCTCCTCCGAGCTGAACCTGCTCAGCCAGGGCGGCTCCCGGGTGGTCAAGGGCAACCTGCTGACCCTGCCCGTCGGTGACGGCATCCTCTACGTCCAGCCCGTCTACGTGCAGTCCAGCGGGGATTCCGCCTACCCGACCCTGCGCCGCGTGCTCGTGGGCTTCGGCGAGAAGGTCGGCTACGCCCCGACCCTCGACGAGGCGCTGAACCAGGTGTTCGGCGGCGATTCCGGAGCGCAGACCACCCAGGACGCCGGGGTGGACGCCCAGGAGGCCGACGCCCAGGACGGCGAGAGCGGCCAGCAGGGCTCCGGGAGCAGCGCCTCCGGGGATCTGGGCTCCGCGCTGGAGAAGGCCAGCCAGGCCATGAAGGACGCCGACCAGGCCCGCAAGGACGGCGACTGGGCCAAGTACGGCGAGGCCCAGGACCGCCTGCAGAAGGCCCTGGACGAGGCCATGGAAGCCGAGGGCGCGACGGCTTTGGCCAGCCCGTCGCCGTCCGCCAGCGCCTCGGCGGACCGGTGAGCCGGCCAGGGCGCTGATCGTCCGGGCCGCGTGATTGGCCGACGCCGCGGACGCACCCTCCCTCGCGGAGGGGCGGCCGCGGCGTCATTCTATGTTCTGCGCCACAGATGCCCGATCGGAGTTGCGCAGGGTGGGGCGGGTCCGTATAGTTGAACAGGTCGCCGCGGGGTGGAGCAGTTCGGTAGCTCGCCGGGCTCATAACCCGGAGGTCGCAAGTTCAAATCTTGCCCCCGCAACGAGAAGCACGAGGCCCGGTTCCTGGATCACCAGGAACCGGGCCTCGTCGCATGTGCGGCCTCGCCCCGCCCCCCGGCCGGTTTGGGAGGGGTTTCGGCGTTTGGGAGCCCCGAAGACACACCCACACACCGAAACCCCTCCCAAAGCCGGCCGTGCCGCGGCTGGCCGCGGCCGAGGGACGGGCCGGGTCAGCGCAGGAACAGGGCACTCAGCCGCCGGGTCACCAGCACGATGCCGACGCCGGCCAGCACCGCGAAGTAGCCGACGTGCACCGCGAAGACCGGGGTGAGCAGCCCGGTGCTGAGCATCCGCACCATCTCCACCGCATGCCACAGCGGGAACGCCATGATGACCCACTGCAGGGCCGGCGGGTACACCGTGATCGGGAAGAAGGTCGCGGAAAGCAGGAACATCGGCAGCAGCACCACCATGATCCAGTCCATGTGCACGAAGGTGCGACAGTACGAGGTCACGGCCATGCCCAGGGCCGCAAAGCCGAAGGCGATCAGCAGGCACGCCGGGATCGCCAGCACCGCCGTCCAGGCCAGGCTGTAGCCCAGCACGCTCATCAGCGCCATGAAGGCGCAGGAGTAGAGCATCCCGCGGAACAGGGCCGAGGAGATCTCGCCCAGGGCCACGTCCAGCGGCCCCAGCGGCGTGGCCAGCATGGACTGGTACACCTTGGAGAAGCGCAGCTTGAAGAACACGTTCCACGTGGAGTCGTAGATCGCCCCGTTCATCGCGGAGGTGGCCAGCAGGGCCGGGGCGATGTACGCCGGGTACGGCAGGTCCTGCCCCTGGTACTGCACCGCCCCCACCAGGGCGCCGACGCCGATGCCCATGGACAGCAGGTACAGCATCGGCTCGAGCACGCCGGAGACCATGATCAGCCAGTTGGACCCGTAGGAGGTGGCCAGCCCGTGCTCGAAGACCGAGCGGGCGTTGCCGGAGTAGACGGTCTGGGCGAAGGGCGCCGGGCGCCGGTGGGCCAGCAGCGTCTGAGCTCCCGCTGCGGGCCGGGCGGGGGCCGACGTCGCACCGTGGGAGCGGGAACCGGCGCGGGAGCGTATGCCGGGGATGTGGGCGGGCGGGCGGCTCATCGGTCCTCCAGCTTCCGGGTCAGGGACCGGCGCAGCCACAGGATCCCCAGGACCGACAGTCCGAGGAGCACCAGCAGGTGCGCGGCCACCAGCCACGCCGGCTCGGCATGGCCGAAGGCCAGTCCGCGGGAGAGCTCGGCGGCGTGCCACACGGGGGAGATCCATCCGATCCACTGGATGCCCCACGGCAGCACGCTCAGCGGGTAGTACACCCCGGAGAACAGCACCAGCGGCATCAGCACGAAGCGGCGCACCATGGTGGATCTGCCGCCCTCCCGGTCCAGACCGGCGAAGTACCCGGCCACCGGCGCCCCGAAGGCCAGGGCCCCGAGCATCGCGACCAGCGGGATCGCCAGCCCCGTGCCCGGCTGCGGGAGCACCCCGAAGACGAGCATCGCGATCCAGTACAGCCCCGCCACCGCGGCGACCCTCACCTGGATCGCCAGCAGCACCCCGAGGGTCAGCTGCCCGGGGGAGACGGCGGCCTGGTAGATCGTGTAGTAGGTCTTGGCGTCCCACTGCGTGCCGCCGAGCACCTGGTAGGTGGATTCCTCCACGCCCACCATCACGGCCGCCGAGACCAGCAAGGCCGGGGCGACGAACACCACGTAGGACACCCCGTAGGTGTCCGCCCCCGTGCCGTGGCTGATCAGGGCGCCCAGTCCCAGCCCCATGCCCAGCAGGTACAGGACCGGCTCACCCAGCGCGGAGGTCAGCAGGGTCAGCCGGTAGCGCCAGTACACCCACAGCATGTGCTCGGTCACCCCCCAGAAGGCGGTGCGGCGGCGTCGGGCCGCGACCTGCGGATCGTCCAGGCCGGCTCGTCGGGCCGCCGGGGAGTACGACTGCGCGGTGGGCTGCGGATCCGCGACGGCGTCCTTCATTCGATCAGGCTCCGTCCGGTCAGGGTCAGGAACACATCCTCCAGGGAGGCGCGCCGGACCAGGCTGGAGCGTACGGGGACCCCGAGGTCGTGGCTGCGGGTCAGGGCCGCATCGGCGTCCTCGGCGTGGATCAGCAGCCGGTCCGGCAGCCGCTCGACCCGCCGGAACCCGCCGCGCTCGCGCAGCAGCGCGGCCTGCTCGTCCAGGACCATTCGATCCAGGCGCAGCTCCAGCACCTCCCGGCTCACGTGCTCCCGGATCAGGGCGGCGGGGGAGCCTTCGGCCATGATCCGGCCGTGGTCGATCACCACGATCCGATCGCACAGCTGCTCGGCCTCGTCCATGTAGTGCGTGGTCAGCAGCAGGGTGGTCCCGCTCTCGCGCAGTCGGAACAGCTTCTCCCACAGCAGGTGCCGGGCCTGCGGATCCAGGCCCGTGGTCGGCTCATCCAGCATCAGCAGCCGGGGCTCGTTGACCAGCGCCCGGGCGATGGTCAGGCGCCGCTTCATCCCGCCGGAGAGGTCATCCGCGCGCACGTCGCGCTTGTCGGTCAGCTGCGCGAAGTCCAGCAGCTCGGGGATCTTCTCCCGCAGGTACCACCGGGGCAGACCGAAGTACCGGCCGTACACGGCCATGTTCTTGGCCACCGTCAGGTCCAGGTCCAGCCGGTCCTCCTGCGGGACGACGCCGATGCGCGCCCGGATGCTGGGCCCCTGAACGTCCGGGTCCGCGCCGAGCACCTCCAGGTGCCCGCCCGTGCGCCGGGAGGTGGCCCCGAGCATCTTCATGGTCGTGGACTTGCCCGCCCCGTTGGGGCCCAGCAGCCCGAAGGCCTCCCCGGCCTCGATCCGGAAGTCGATGCCGTCCACCGCCGTGAACCGCCCGAAGGCCTTGGTCAGACCGGAGGCGACGGCGGCAGGGGCGGGGGCGGGCATGATCCACATCATAGCCGACCATGATCCCGGCGTCACCCGCCCGGAGGCACGCGCCGGAGGCCGTCGGCCGCGACGCCGGCCCCGCCGCTCAGCCCTGGGACTTCTTCAGCGCGGCCAGGCGCGCCTCCACCTCGGACTCCCGGGACAGATCCTCCAGGGACTCGAACTGCGCGTCCAGGGAGGAAGCGGACAGCTCCTGCGCCCCGCGCACCCGGGCCTCCTCCCGGCGCACCTTCTCCTCGAAGCGGCTGACCTCGCTGGTCGGGTCCATGACGTCGAAGGCCTTGAGGGCGTCGTTGACCTGGTTCTGCGCGGCCGCGGACTTCTGCCGGGCCGAGAGCTCATCCCTCTTGCGGGTCAGCTCATCCAGCTTGGAGCGCATCCGGTTCAGCCCGTCCTTGAGCTTGTCCACCGCCTCCGTCTGCGCGGCGATCTGCGGCTCGGCGGCCTGAGCCTCCTGCTCCGCGGCCAGCTGGCGCTGCAGCGCGATCTTCGCCAGGCCGTCGAACTTGTCCGCGCTCGCGGCATCGCCCTGCTCCCGGTGCCGGTCCGCCGTCTGGGAGGCGGCCAGGGCCTTGCGGCCCCACTCCTGGGCCTCCTTCAGGTCCTCGGCGTGGTCCTCCTCCAGCAGGCGCAGGTTGCCGATGGTCTGGGCCACCGCCTGCTCCGCCTCGGCGATGTTGTTCCGGTAGTCCCGGACCATCTGGTCCAGCATCTTCTGTGGGTCCTCGGCCGCGTCGATCATCGCGTTCACGTTGGCCTTCGCCAGCTGCGCGATCCGGCCGAAGATGGACTGCTTCACCATGGGATGTTCCTCCTGGTCGTGGTGGGTGGCTGTGTTCTGTGTGCTGGTCTGTGGGGCGGAACCCCGGTGCTTTCCGCGGCGGGTCCTCGGTCGAGAGTCCCTTCGGGTCCGGAGCTCGGCTCAGGAGCTGGTGTCAGAAGTTTCCTCCGGCCCCGCCGGAGCCGAAGCCGCCCCCGCCGCCGCCGAAGCTGCCGCCGCCGAAGCCCCCCGAGCCACCGCCGCCGAAGCCGCCGTGGTTCCCGCCGCCGAGCAGGGTGCCCAGCAGCAGCCCGCCCAGCAGGGCGGAGTTCCGGTTCGATCCGCCGGCCCCGGGGCCGGTGCGGAAGCTGCGCACGTCCGCATCAGCCCCGGACTGGGCCTGCTGGGCCCGCAGCAGCGCCTGGTTGGCCTCGGTGAGGGCCGCGGTGGGTTCGGCGTCGCGCAGCCGCTGCGCTTCGGCCAGGTGCCGCTGCGCCTCGTGCAGGGCGGTGCGGGCCTGCTGGCCGACGCCGCCGCGGCGGGCCGCCACGTAGTCGGTGGCCGCAGCGACGGCCGTCTGCGCGGAGATCAGGGTGTGGGCGAGGGTCTGGCGGGCCGAGCGATCCCGGGCGTGGGCATCGCGCACGCTGGCCAGGCCCTCA
The DNA here is from genome assembly GCF_044878465.1 of Rothia sp. BD8. NCBI lineage: Bacteria > Bacillati > Actinomycetota > Actinomycetes > Micrococcales > Micrococcaceae > Rothia > Rothia sp. BD8. Next base: position 313,000 of record NZ_JANJES010000001.1, read on the forward strand.
TCCAGCTGCACGCGGGCCTCGCGCAGGCGCCGGGCCTGGGCCTGCGGATCCACGGGGCCTGCGGCCAGCTCAGCGCGGATCGCGGAGACCGCCTGGCGCACGCGGGCCGCCGCCCCGCTCAGATCCGCGTAGCCGCCCCGGCCCAGCAGGGCCTGCGCCTCGGCGACGTCGGCCTCGGCCTGCTCCAGCGCCTCCTCCAGGGAGGCCCGGGCCTGCTCCAGCTCGCCGGCCGATCGCTCGGCCGCGGCGATCACGGAGCGGACCTGCCCGGTGGCCTCCTCCGCGCCGCGCACCGCGAGCGCGGCGGCGGAGACCTCCCCGGCCTCCAGGTGGGTGCGGGCCTGACCCACGGACTCCGCGGCCAGCTCCAGCCGCCGCTCGGCCTCGTCCAGGGAGTCCAGGATCGGCTCCACCGCGCCGACGGCGAACCGTCCGGTCAGCTCGCGGATCCTCGGGCGGGTGCGCTCCAGCCGGGCGCGCTCCTGCTCGACGCCGCTCCCGGCCGCGGAGATCGCCTCGGCGGGGGAGTCCTCCAGTCGGCGCAGCCGGGCGAACTCCTCCTGCTTGGCCGTCAGGCTCGCCTGGGCGGCGCGGCACCCGCGGATGATCTCGGTGAGCCAGGAGCGCTGCTGCTGCTCTGTGTCGGGGATGTCGTCGTCCAGCTGCTGCTGCAGCTGGAAGCTGCGGGTCAGGCTCTCCCGGGCCTGGGCGAGGGCGGTCTCGAAGGGTCGCACAGCCTCGTCGCCGTACTGGGCGCGGGCGAACTCCAGCTCCTCGGCGCTGCGGGCGACGGCGTCGTCCGCGGCCACCAGCAGGGGTCCGGCCTCGGCGCGCAGCTGCGCGAGGTCCATCGCGTCCAGCGGATCCGCGGGGGCAGCGCCCGGGACCCGGGCGGCACCGGGGGCACCCGCGGCCTGAGACGGCGTGCCGGGGGTGCCGGCGCTCGTTCCGTTGGCGCGCCGACGCCGCCACCGCCACGTCCACACACCCACGGCCCCCGCGCCGCCGGCGGCCAGCAGCCAGCCGCCGCTGATCAGTCCCTGGCTGCCGCCGCCCCCGCCGCTGGAGGCGCGCGAGGACTGCGCGGCTTCGCGCATCCCGTCCACCGCGGCTTCGGCGGCACCCGTCCAGTTGGTGTCGCGCAGCTTCGGGAAGATCCGATCCTGGTAGATCCGCTGCTGCTGCTCCTGGGTGATCGGGCCCGAGGAGCTGGCCTCGAACTTGGCCTGGCGGGCCTGGGTGGCGATGACCAGCACGGCGTCGGTGGCGCCGAGGTCGTTCAGCTCGGAGAAGCGGCTCACCCAGGCATCGGCACCGGAGGGGTCGGTGAACTCATCCACCGTGATGACGTAGAGGGTCAGGTGCTGGTCCTCGGCCAGCCGGTCGATCGATGAATCCAGCGTCTGGGTCGAGCCCAGGACCCCGGCTTCGTCGACCACGCGCTGTCCGGGGGAGACATCCATCGGGGCCTGCGCCAGAGCGGGCGCGGCGCCGAGCGCGGTGCTCGCGCCGACGGCGGCCAGCACCAGCAGGGCGGACCGGTGGCGTCCTCGGCTCTCGGCGGTGGGGCGGGTTGGATGCTCCATGGCACCAGACTAGGCCACGGCGGCGCGGGGATCACGGGTTGTCCACCGTCGGCGCAGACGAGGCCGACGCGGCAAGGTGACGATCAGGAAACGTCCAGAATCCGCACACAGGGGGCACAGCCGAGCGGAGCACAGTGGAAGCGAGCATCGGGGCGCCGTGCGCACCGGCGCGGTCGCACCGCCCCCCCATCAGCAGGACCCGGCATGAAAGGCTCGAGGATGACCACCCCGCCCCAGGACCCCCACCAGCCCGACGGTCACGAGGACCGGACCCGGCCCCACCCGTGGGCCGAACAGGAGCCGTCCACCCGCCCGATCGGCGCCGACGCCGGCGCCCAGCGCATCCAGGGCACCCGCCCCGCAGGCACCGCACAGGAAGGCACCCGCCCGGCAGGCTCCGGGCAGGAGGGCACTGCGCAGGAGAGCACCGCGGCCTACCCCACCTGGGCCGGGCAGGCCTCCGGGGCGAGGACCCAGGAGCAGGCGGCCGCCACCGCCGAGCAGCCCACCCAGGCCACCCAGACCGCGGCCCAGCCCGCGGCCTACGGATACGGCTACGGCGAGGGCGGATACGGCGGCGGCGACGGCGGCTGGGGCACCGCGGGCCAGCCCATCTACCAGCCCGCCTCACCGCGGCGGGATCGCCGCCGGTTCGGCGCCGGCACCCTGATCGCCGGGATGGCGGTGGCCGCGCTGATCGGCGGGGGTGCTGCCGCAGGGACCACGGGGCTGATCGAGGCGAACTCCGCCTCCACGAGCTCCTCCTCCGGCAGCGGCGGCACGACCATCGTCAACGACCACAGCTCGGTCAACGAGGTCACCGCCGCGGCGCAGAAGGCCTCGCCCTCCGTGGTGACCATCGCCGTCACCGGCAGCGGGGAGTCCGGCACCGGCTCCGGGGTGATCCTGGACAAACAGGGCCACATCCTCACCAACACCCACGTGGCCACCCTGGACGGGGCCACCGCGAACGCGACCGCCGAGGTGCAGCTGTCCGACGGCTCCGTGCGCTCCGCGCAGGTGGTGGGCACGGATCCCACCTCGGATCTGGCCGTGCTGAAGATCGACGCGAACGGCCTGGACCTCACCCCGGCCACCCTGGGCGACTCCAGCAAGCTCAACGTCGGGGACACGGCCGTGGCCATCGGCTCCCCGCTGGGCCTGAGCGGCACCGTCACGGACGGCATCGTCTCCAACCTCAACCGCACGATCTCCGTGGCCTCCTCCGCGGCCCCTGAGGGCGGCGACACCGAGGACTCATCCCAGGGCTCGCCCTTCCAGTTCCAGTTCCCGGATAAGAACGGGCGCACCCAGACGACCCAGTCCAACTCCACGATCTCTCTGGCGGTGCTGCAGACCGACGCCGCGATCAACCCCGGCAACTCCGGCGGGGCCCTGGTCAACAAGGACGGCGAGGTCATCGGCATCAACGTCGCGATCGCCTCGGCCGGGTCCAGCAGCGGCTCCGAATCCAGCGGCTCCACCGGCAACATCGGCGTCGGCTTCTCCATCCCCGTGGACTACGCCAAGCGGGTGGCCCAGGAGATCATCGACGACGGGCACGCGACCCACGGGCTGCTGGGGGCCTCGGTGGCCTCCAGCCCCGCGGATGGGGACAAGTCCCAGACCTTCAGCGACGGCGCCGTCATCAAGCGGCTGAGCTCCGACGGCCCGGCCCAGCAGGCGGGGCTGTCCACCGGCGACGTCATCACCGAGCTGGACGGGCGCCAGATCACCGACGCCGAATCCCTGACCGCCAGCGTGCGCGAGGCCGCGGCCGGGCAGAAGGTCACCGTGAAGTACCAGCGCAACGGCAGCGAGAAGACCGCGGAGGTCACCCTGGGCAGCGCCTCGGACAGCTCCTCCTCCGGTCGCTGAGGCGGCTGAACCGCGTCGACGACGCCGCGCCGACCCCGATCCTTCCGGGGTCGGCGCGGCGTCGTCTCGCGTGCGCGGCCGAACCCTGCGCGGGCGACCCCGTGTGAAGCCACCCCGAGGGGTGCGGGACCGCGGGGCTGGGCGCTAGAGGACCCCTCCGAAGCCGTGCTGGCGCCAGGCCTCGTACACCGCGATGGACGCGGAGTTGGCCAGGTTCAGGGAGCGGCGCCCCGGCAGCATGGGGATGCGCACCCGCTCGGTGACGTGCGGATCCTCCTGCACCTGCCGCGGCAGGCCCACGGACTCCCGACCGAACATCAGCACATCCCCCTCCTCATAGGCGATGTCCGCGTAGCTGACCCGGGCCGTGGTGGAGAAGGCGAAGATCCGGCGCCCGGACAGCGCCGCCCAGGCGGAATCCAGGTCCGGGTGCACCGTCATCACCGCGAGGTCGTGGTAGTCCAGGCCGGCGCGGCGCAGGTGCGCATCCGAGAGGTCGAAGCCCAGCGGCTCCACCAGGTGCAGGTGCGCCCCGGTCACCGCGGCCAGGCGGATCGCGTTGCCGGTGTTGCCGGGGATCTCCGGGGTGTGGAAGAGGATGTCGAACACGGTCCCACAGTCTAGGCCCCCGCCCGGTGACGCAGGGCTCTTGCCCGGGACGCGCACGGCGCGCGTAGCATGGGGTGTCCGCCGCGGCGCCCCCGGCGTCGCCGAAGCATCCGTCGCATCCACCGCACCAGCCGCATCCACGGCACCCGCCGCACACGCCGCATCCGCCGGGAAGGAGCCCGCCATGGTCCGGGAGGCCTACCTCGACCACGCCGCCACCACGCCCGTGGATCCGCGCGCCCTGGAGGCCATGCTCGCCCAGCTGCGCGCCGGCGGCAACGCCTCCGCCCTGCACGGGGCCGGGCGATCGGCCCGCTCCGCCGTGGAGACCGCGCGGGAGCAGATCGCCGCCAGCCTCGGGGCGGATCCGGCCGAGGTCATCCTCACCGGCGGCGGCACGGAGGCCGACAACCTCGCCGTCAAGGGCATGTACTGGGCCCGGCGCGAGCAGGACCCCCGCCGCACCCGCATCGCGGTCTCCGCGGTGGAGCACCAGGCGGTGCGCGAGACCGTGGAATGGCTGGCCGAGCACCAGGGTGCCGCACTGGACTGGCTGGAGGTCGAGGCCGAGGGTCGGGTCCACCCGCAGACCCTGCGCGAGGCCCTGGCCGCCCACCCGGGACAGCACGCGCTGGTCGCGGTGATGTGGGCCAACAGCGAGGTCGGCACCATCCAGCCGGTCGCCGAGCTCGCGCAGATCGCCGCCGCGGCGCAGGTGCCCTTCCACACCGACGCCGTGCAGGCCTACGGCAGCCTGCCCGTGGACTTCCGCGCTGTGGGCGCGACCACCATGGCGGTGTCCGGGCACAAGATCGGCGCGCCCTTCGGCGTCGGCGCCCTGGTGGCCGTGCGCACCGCCCCCCTGCAGGCACTGATCCACGGCGGCGGGCAGGAGCGCGGGGTGCGCTCGGGGACGGTGGATGCCCCCGGTGCCGCGGGCTTCGGGGCCGCCGCGGCCGGGCTGGCGGATCTGGAGGCCGAGGCCGCGAGGATCCGCGGCCTGCGCGATCGCCTGGTGGCCGGGGTGCGCGAGCGCGTCCCGCAGGCCGTGCTGCGCGGACCCGCGGACCTCGGGGCGGACTCCCGCCTGCCCGGCAACGCCCTGTTCACCTTCCCCGGCTGCGAGGGGGACTCCCTGCTGTTCCTGCTGGACATGGCCGGGGTGCGCACCTCCACGGGCTCCGCGTGCAACGCCGGGGTCCCCCGCCCCTCCGAGGTCCTGCTGGCCATGGGCCTGACGGAGGCCGAGGCGCGCGGGGCCCAGCGGTTCACCCTGGGCCGCACCAGCACCGAGCAGGACGTGCGGGCCCTCCTGGAGGCCCTGCCCCAGGCGTATCGGCAGGCCAGTGCCGCCGGGATGGCCGATCATGTCCCGGGTGGCGCCTGGTGAGGCCGGGTCTGAGAGATAGGCAGCGGAACTGACGGACGAGCATGAGGAGGAGCGGAGCATGAAGGTCCTGGCGGCGATGAGCGGGGGAGTGGACTCCGCGGTGGCGGCCGCGCGCGCGGTGGATGCCGGGCACGACGTCGTCGGGGTGCACCTGGCCCTGTCCCGGATGCCCGGGACCTTGCGCACCGGCTCGCGCGGGTGCTGCACCATCGAGGACTCGATGGACGCCCGGCGCATCTGCGACAAGCTCGGCATCCCCTTCTATGTCTGGGACTTCTCCGAGCGGTTCAAGCAGGATGTGGTGGATGACTTCATCGGCGAGTACGCCGCCGGACGCACCCCCAACCCCTGCATGCGCTGCAACGAGAAGATCAAGTTCGCGGCCCTGCTGGAGAAGGCTCTCGCGCTGGGATTCGACGCCGTGTGCACCGGGCACTACGCCAGGATCGTGCGCGATCCCGACGGACGCCCCGAGCTGCACCGGGCCGCGGACTGGGCCAAGGACCAGTCCTACGTGCTCGGCGTGCTCACCGAGGCCCAGCTGGAGCACGCGATGTTCCCCCTGGCCGAGACCCCCACCAAGGCCGAGGTGCGCGCCGAGGCCGCCGAGCGCGGCTTCGCGATCGCGAAGAAGCCCGATTCCCACGACATCTGCTTCATCCCCGACGGGGACACCCGCGGCTGGCTCGAGGAGCGCATCGACCTGCAGGAAGGGCCGATCAAGGACACCTCCGGGCAGGTGCTGGGCACCCACCGTGGGGCGCGGGCCTTCACCGTGGGCCAGCGCAAGGGCCTGGCGATCGGGCGGCCCGCCCCGGACGGGAAGCCCCGCTTCGTCCTGGAGATCCACCCGAAGACCAACGAGGTCGTCGTCGGGCCGAAGGAGATGCTGGCCGTGGAGGAGATCCTCGGGATCCGGCAGAGCTGGGCCGGATGCCCCGTGCCCGAGGCGCAGGCCTTCCTGCAGGCCCGTGCGCGCGGGGAGGCCCCGGAGGCCTCCGAGGCCTTCGAGGTCATGGCGCAGGTGCGCGCCCACGCGGATCCGGTGCCGGCCACGGCCCGGCTGCGCGAGGCCGAGGTGGACGGGCGCACGGCCGTGCAGCTGGTGGTGCGCCTGCGCGGCCCGCTGCGCGGGGTGGCCCCCGGGCAGACCCTGGTGATCTACCAGGGCACCCGGGTGCTGGGTCAGGCGACGATCCACCGCGCCTACTCCCTGGACCGGCCCGACGTGGTTCCGGCCCCGTAGACTGCCCTGCATGAACGCGCACCACACCGAGGACGAGACTCCCGCAGCCCCCGCCTTCGACGAGCGGGCCAGCTCCCTGAGCGACATCGATCCCGAGGTCTTCGAGGAGCTGCTGGCCATGCGCGGCACGATCGACAACATCGACGCCGCCCTGATCCACCTGCTCGCCGAGCGCTTCCGCGCGACCCAGCGGGTGGGGCATCTGAAGGCCGAGCATCGCCTGCCTCCGGGGGACCCGGACCGGGAGGCCGCCCAGATCCGGCGCCTGCGGGCCCTGGCCGAGGACTCCCACCTGGACCCGGCCTTCGCCGAGAAGTTCCTGAGCTTCATCGTCAGCGAGGTGATCCGCCACCACGAGCGCATCGCGGAGCAGCACGAGAAGGAGCGCGCCCGGAATGACTGAACCCGGTCCGACCGAGACCGACCCGCTGCCTCGGCTGGGCGCGGCGCGGCTGAGCGCGGGCACCCGGGGATCCCTGCCGGGCACCGACATGCCCGAGTCCCTGCGGATGCTGCGCGGGGAGCTGGGTGACCCGCACCAGGGGGCGCTGCCCGTGCTGCCGGAGGCCGGCTGGGCCGGAACCCGCCTGGCGCGCACGGTGGCCACCCTGGGCGGCCTGTCCGCTGACCTGCAGGCTGCCGGGTGGCGGCTGCGGGAGAGCCCGGGCCGGGAGGCCCGCACCGCCGCTGCGCGGCTGAGCTCGGATGTGCAGGCACTGGCCGACGCGATCGGCGCGGAATCCGCCGGGCACCGCGGCACCACCGTGGTGGACCTCATCGGGCCGCTGAGCCTGGCCGCGGAGCTGCACCTCGGGGAGGGGCGGGCCGTCCTGGCCGATCACGGGGCGCGCCGGGATCTGCGGGAGGCCCAGCGGGCCGGTCTGGCCGAATACGTCCGGGCCCTGCGCACCGCGGTGGAGGGGGAGGACCTGGTCCTGCGGGTGCGCGAGCTCCGCGCCGAGCAGGTGCTGGCGGGCCGGGTGCCCACCGCCTCCGGTCTGCGCACCCTGCGCGCCGTGCCCCGCGGGGAGGCCCGCGCGGCCCTGAGCGAGCTGGCCCTGGCGGCCCGGTCGCTGGGCCTGGGCACGATCCTCGATCAGGGCGGGCCCGTACCCGATCCGGACCTGCGGGCGGAATTCGATGCGGTGGCCGTGCGTCCGGCGAGCACCGACCCGCGGGACTGGGAAGCCGCGGCCGCCGCGCACGATACCGGTCTCGGTCTGCGCCTGGGGGTGCTCACCGGTCCGGACACCCGGGGACGGCTGCCGGACCCGGGGCGCGAGGCCGCAGCCCTGTGGCGCACCTGGCGCAGCCTGGGCCTGGGGCAGGAGCACCTGCGGGGGATCGCGCTGGAGGAGCGGGCGGATCTGGATCCCGTGGCCCCGGAACGGGTCGCGTCGCTGCTGGGCGTGGGGGCGCGCACCGCGCAGATCCTGGCGGAGCTGGCCGCCGAGGACGCCGCGTAGGCCCTCCGCAGCCAGCGGTTCTCGCGTCGCTATCGCATGCCGTCATCTGAGCGCCGTCGCCGCAGCGGCCTCGGCACGGCATCGTACCGAGTCAGCCCTGCGGATCACGTAGGGTTGGAGTGCTCCCGTGCGCCGCGGAACCGGGCCAGGCCGCGGCCGGGAGGCGACAGCGGCATCGAGCGGGAAAGGGGCGCGAGTGAAAGCGCGGATTCTGGTGGTCGACGACGACGAGGCTCTGGCCGAGATGGTCGGGATCGTGCTGTCCAACGAGGGCTTCGAGCCGACCTTCTGCGAGACCGGGGACCGCGCCGTCTCCGCCTTCGAAAGCTACGACCCGGACCTGATCCTGCTGGATCTCATGCTGCCCGGGATGACCGGGATCCAGGTGTGCGAGAAGATCCGGGAGACCTCGGATGTGCCGATCATCATGCTCACCGCCAAGTCCGACACCGAGGACGTGGTGCGGGGGCTGGAGGCAGGCGCCGATGACTACATCGCCAAGCCCTTCAAACCGGCCGAGCTGCTGGCCCGCATCCGCACCCGGCTGCGCATCGGGGAAACCCGGTCCGCGGACCGCCTGGAGATCGGGGACCTGCACGTGGACCTGGCCGGACGCGCCGTGACCCGCGAGGGGCAGACCGTGCGCCTGACCCCCCTGGAGTTCGACCTGCTGGTCAACCTCGCCCAGGAGCCCGGGCAGGTGCTCTCCCGGGACACGCTCCTGGATCGGATCTGGGGCATGGACTCCGATGCCGACCGCCGCCTGGTCAATGTCCACATCCAGCGTCTGCGCGCCAAGATCGAGAAGGACCCGGAGAATCCGGAGCTGATCCAGACCGTGCGCGGGGTGGGCTACAAAGCCAACGCCCACCAGGTCCGCCGCTAGCCGCCGCCCGCCCCATGGCCCGTCACCTCACCCGCCCGCTGCGCCGCGTCCTCGGCGTCGTGCCCGCACTCTGGCGCGCCCTGCGCCAGCGCTGGCGCACCTCCCTGCAGTTCTCCGCGGTCGTGGTGGCCACCTCCCTGTCCCTGCTCGCCTTCCTGTTCGCCGGCTCCTTCCTGTCCACGCAGATCGCCAGCAGCCTGTTCCGGGAGTCGCAGAGCCAGGCGCTGGAGGAGTCCTCCAAGGGCTTCTCCGATGTGCAGGGCATCCTCAACAGCTCGGACGCTTCCAGCCAGGCGGAGATCCAGAAGCTCATCCAGAGCTCCCTGACCATCCTCGAGACCCACGGGGCCGACGCCAAGCGCCAGTGGATCCTCATCCCCGTCGGCGCAGGCTCGGATCAGGCCGGTGTGGGCGCCCAGGCGCAGAACCGGTGGATGAGCCCCTCCAGCGTGCCGCAGGACCTGCAGGAGGAGGTCACCGGAGGCGACGGGGTGTTCTGGAAGTCCGCCTCGCTGCCGGTGGATGAGCACGGCACCCCGGTGCCGGTGCTGATCGTCGGGTCCACGGTGCACCTGAACCAGGGGGATCGGTATGCGCTGTACCTGGTCTACGACCTCTCCTCCTCCCAGCAGACCCTGGACTACATCCAGTTCGTCATCACCGTGGGCTTCGCGATCCTGCTGGTCTTCGTCGCCACGATCGTCTGGTGGGTGACCCGCTCCGTGATCCGCCCCATCTCCCAGACCGCGGCGGCCGCCGAGCGTCTGGCCGACGGGGACCTGGACGATCGCGTCGTCATCCGCGGGGAGAACGAGGCGGCCGTGCTCGGCGCGTCGTTCAACGAGATGGCCGACTCCATCCAGCACCAGATCGAGCAGCTGGAGACCCTGTCCAAGATGCAGCAGCGCTTCGTCTCCGACGTCTCCCACGAGCTGCGCACCCCGCTGACGACCGTGAAGATGGCCGCGGAGCTGCTCTACGACGGGCGCGAGCGGATGGAGCCGTCCTTCCAGCGCTCCACCGAGCTGATGTACCACCAGGTGGACCGCTTCGAATCCCTCCTGGCTGATCTGCTGGAGATCTCCCGCTTCGACGCAGGCTCCGCGACCCTGGACGTGTCCACGGTGGACCTGGCCGATCTCGTGGAGGACACCATCGAATCCGTGCGCCCGCACCTGGACCGCGCCGGTCTGACGGTGCGCCTGCACGGGGAGCAGCTGCGCTGCGCGGTGCAGATGGATCCCCGGCGGATCGAGCGGGTGCTGCGCAACCTCCTGGTCAACGCGATCGAGCACTCCGAGGGCCGGCCCCTGGACATCTGGCTGGCCGCCGGGACCCACGACGCCGCCGTGGCGGTGCGCGACCACGGCATCGGAATGACCGCGGAGCAGTCCCAGCGGGTCTTCGACCGCTTCTGGCGGGCCGACCCCTCGCGCAAGCGCACGCTGGGCGGCACCGGACTGGGGCTGTCCATCGCGGCCGAGGACGTGCGCCTGCACGGCGGCCGGCTGGAAGCCTGGGGAGAGCCGGGTCAGGGCGCCTGCTTCCGCCTCACCCTGCCGCTGCACCAGGGCGAGACGGCCGGCGACCCCCCGCTGGGCCTGCCCCCGGATGGGATCCCGGACCCTGCGCCGTCGGCTACGGCGGACCCAGCAGATGCGCAGGCCGACGCCGCGAGCGGGGCCGCTCACGATCCCAGCCCCGTCGACTCCAGCCCCGTCGACCCCGGAACGGAGGACCGAGCATGATCACCGCCCGCCCGATCCCGACAGGACGCCGTCCGCGTGTCCGGAGGATCCTGCTGGCCCTGCTGGCCCTGATCCTGGGACTGACCGCCTGCGGCCGCATCCCCACGGACGGGCAGGTCTACCACTACGCGGAAGGCGAGACCTCCAGCGCCACCCCGACCCCGGCCTACAGTCCCGCCGGGCCCCGAGAGGGAGACGATCCGGAGCAGATCCTGCGCGGCTTCTTCGAAGCAGGCACCGGCGTGGAGGACGACTACGCCGTAGCACGCTCCTTCCTGACCCGGGACCTGGCGGCCAGCTGGTCCCCGGAGGACGAGACCTGGGTGTATCGGGACGGGATCACCGTGGAGGGCGACGGCGGTCAGGACCGGCTCCGAGCCGAGATCCCGGTGGCCACCCATGTGGATGACCGCGGCATCGCGACCTCCTATGACGAGCCGGACACCCGCACCCTGCACGTGGGCTTCACCCGGGTGGACGGGCAGTGGCGGATCAGCAGCATCCCGAACGGCACGGCCCTGACGCGCACGCAGTTCGAGCGGCTGTTCCGCTCCTTCTCCCTCTACTTCTACGACCCCACCTACACCTACGCGGTGCCCGACATCCGCTGGTTCGTCAGCCGGCCCACCGTGGCGACCTCCCTGGTGCGGGTTCTGCTGCAGGGTCCCGCCCCCTACCTGACCGGGGCCGTGGTCTCCCCGATCCCGGCGGGGACCTCCCTGCAGCGAGCCTCGGTGCCGGTCGATGGGGGTGTGGCCCAGGTGGGGCTGACCGGAGGTGAGATCTCGAAGGCCGGGCAGCTGACCCTGGAGCGGATGCACTCCCAGCTGCGCCAGACCCTCTCCGGGATCACGGCGATCTCGGACGCGGCGATCAGCATCGACGACAAGAAGATCGACGTCGGCCAGGTCTCCGACTACCGCGAGCCCCAGACGGATCCCCAGGTCGGCGAGCAGCAGGTGGGAGTGCGCGAGGACGAGCTGGTCTCCTACGCGCCGGACCAGGTCCGCGCCATCTCCGACCTGCAGGCGCCGCTGAGCGCACCGCGCCAGCCGGGGACGGATCCGAGCCGCTCGGTCTACGCCTACCTGGATGAGGACCGCGGCCACCTCGGGGTGCGCGCCAAGAACGGCACTGCCCTGGACCTGGACCTGCCGGGGCGGCTGACCCGCCCCAGCATCGACTTCCGACGGTGGGTCTGGACCGCCTCCGCCGACGGCACCGTGCACGCGGTGCTGGGGGATCGGGATGGGCAGCAGCCGCGCACCGTCACCGCCGACTGGCTGCGGGGTCAGAGCGTCTCCTCCCTGCGGATCTCCCGGGACGGCACCCGGGCCCTGGTGGTCACAGGGGAGGGTTCTGCCGCCCGGCTGTGGGTGGCCGGCGTCGTGCGAGAGGAGAATGGGGCGCCCACCCGCCTGCTCGATCCGCTGCGGGTCTCCACGACGGTGCACCCCGCCCAAGCCCGGTGGATCTCGGATTCGGCCGCGGTCATCGCCGACACGGCCGGAGACGGGGTGGAGGTCATGCACCTGACCGGCCGCTCGGATCAGCTGGACGGGCTGTCCGGGATCGAGGCGATCAGCGGCGGGGACGGGGTGCAGAGCGTCTACGCCCAGACCTCCTCCGACGTCTATCGTCTCTCCGGCGCCTCGTGGTCCCGCGTCGAGACGGCGGTGCGAGACCTGGCCTACCCCGGCTGAGCCCGCCCCCGGTGGGATCCGCGGGGTCATCCACAGGCGAGCCGGCAGGGCTTGTCCGGGGTGCGTCGATGCGGCACAGTCTCGGTGCATGGACGATGACGCTGCGGTCTCGCGCCGCCTGGATGCCTGGGCCCTGCGGGCGGGGGACTGGGTCGGGCAGACGCTGGAGGCGCTGCTGCCCCGCTCCTGCGCCTGCTGCGGCGTGGGGATCCGGGGACTGTGTCCGGTGTGCTCGGCGCTGTTCCACCGGTTCACGGCCCGTCCGTGCGATGCCGCGGCCTGGGCCCCGCGGTGGCCGGATGCGCTGCCCTGTGCGGCCGCCGGGGCCTACCGCCACGAGGCCGCACGGCTGCTGCTGGCGTGGAAGAACGGCGGGCGCACGGACGCCCAGCCGGTGCTCGCCCGGGCCCTGGCCCGGGCGCTGGCCGCGACCCTGGCCGAGGCCCTGGCGGATGCGCCGGGAACGCGCGAGGTCCTGATCGTGCCCGTGCCCTCCTCCGCCGCGGCGTTCCGCCGCCGCGGCTTCGTCCCGGCACAGGCCCTCGCGCGGGGTGCGCTGGCCGAGCTGCGGCGCGGCGGCGGTCCCGACGGGGTGCGCCTGCGACTGGTCCCGTGCCTGCGCCGTCGGGGGCGGCTCCCGGGGAAGCTCGCATGGGGTGCCGCCCGCGGCGGGCAGAAGGGTCTGGGGGCCGGGCAGCGTCGGGCCCGGGTCCATCACTCCATGGTCGCCGCCGTCAGCCCGCCGTGGTCCTGGTGCGGCTTCTCGGTGCGGCTGGACGGTGCCCGCTGCGTGCTGGTCGACGACGTGCTGACCACCGGGGCCAGCCTGGAGGAAGCCCGCCGGGCGATCCTCGAGGCCGGGGGCGTGGTGCTCGGGGCGGCCGTCGTCGCGGCGGTCCGTCTGCCCGATTGAGGCGCCTCCTGCGGCTCGGGGCGGTGGATCTCGCGGCGTCATGGTGTGACCTGCCCGACGTCGCCCGGGTAGGGTGGGGACAGGGAGTCGGTCAGATCCGCTCCTCGTGCGGCGGCCCTTGTCGGGTCCGGCGTGACGGCCCCTGGCAGGCCGACCGCACCCCGCCTCTTCCCTCAGGGAGGTCATCGTGGAACTCACCGTCTACGGCCGCAACGTCAAGGTCCCCGAGCGCATGCGCGAATACGTCGAGGAGAAGGTCGAGAAGTTCGAGAAGCTCAACGACCGGGTGGAATCCATCGACGTGAAGGTCGCGAAGGTCGGCAGCGGGCCCCAGTCCATCACCGTCGAGATCACCGTGCACGGGCCCGGCCCGGTGCTGCGGGCCGAGGCCACCGGCGCGGACAAGTTCGCCGTGTTCGACGATGCCTACGGCAAGCTGCTGGAGCGCCTGCGCCGCGCCCGTGACCGGCGCAAGATCCGCCGCGGGCATGCCCGCCCCCAGTCGGTCTCCGAGGCCACCGGCGCCCTGCCCGTGATCGAGGCGGGGCAGCAGCAGGCCCGCATCGAGCTGCCCGCGGAGGAGGCTTCCGCCGAGGAGGTCCCCGTGGAGGAGGCGGCCTTCGACCAGGACTACCCGCTGACCGCGGAGATCTCCCCGGTGCAGATCCGGCGCAAGACCTTCCCGGCGGAGCAGCTGAGCGTGGACCAGGCCGTGGACCGGATGGAGCTGGTCGGCCACGACTTCTACCTGTTCATCGACGAGGAGCTGGGCCGCCCGGCCGCCGTCTACCGTCGCAAGGGCTGGACCTATGGGGTCATCACCCTCGGGGAGGACACGCCCGAGGAGGGCACCACCGAGACTCGGGTCTACCAGGCCTCCTGAGGACCCGTCACCGTGTTGGCGGGGCCCGGGGTGCGGCTGGCGCCTCCCCGGGCCCCGTTCGCGCGCTCCCAGCGGATTCCCATGCGCGAGAACCGGACGCGGTGCGGCGCATCGCGTAGACTGCGCTGATGGGTCCGCCCGGCACACCCGCCCCGCGGCGGCCGACGCCGCGCACGGACCCGGGACTGCGGGCGAGCGCCCGCCGCACGGGTGCCTCCCGGCGCCCTCATCCGCCGTCGTGACTAGGAGTTCATCGCTCGTGGCATCCTTCCTGGAAAAGATCCTTCGCACCGGAGACAAGCGGCTGCTCAAGAAGCTGCGGGTCTACGCCGAGGCGATCAACTCCCTCGAAGAGGATTTCAAGGCCTACACGGACGCCGAGCTGCGTGCCGAGACCGACGCGTTCAAGGCCCGTCTGGAGGACGGCGAGCAGCTGGATCGACTGCTGCCCGAGGCCTTCGCCGCGGTGCGCGAGGCCTCCGCCCGCACCCTCGGCCAGCGCCACTACGACGTGCAGCTGATGGGCGGGGCCGCCCTGCACCTGGGCAACATCGCCGAGATGAAGACCGGCGAGGGCAAGACCCTGGTGGCCACGTTGCCGGCCTATCTCAACGCCCTGACCGGCAAGGGCGTGCACGTGGTCACCGTCAACGACTACCTCGCCGAATACCAGGCCAACCTGATGGGGCGGGTGTACCGCTTCCTGGGCATGGAGCCGGGGGTCATCCTCTCCCAGCAGACCCCCGAGCAGCGACGCAAGCAGTACGCCGCGGACATCACCTACGGCACCAACAACGAGTTCGGCTTCGACTACCTGCGCGACAACATGGCCTGGTCCGTGGACGAGCGGGTGCAGCGCGGACACCACTTCGCCATCGTCGACGAGGTCGACTCGATCCTCATCGATGAGGCCCGGACCCCGCTGATCATCTCCGGTCCTGCCGCGGGGGAGGCCAACCGCTGGTACGGGGAGTTCGCCCGGGTCGCCCGCGACCTGGTGCGCGACCGCGACTACGAGGTCGATGAGAAGAAGAAGACCGTGGGCGTGCTGGAGCCCGGCATCGAGAAGGTCGAGGACCACCTCGGCATCGACAACCTCTACGAGTCGGAGAACACCCCCCTGATCGGGTTCCTCAACAACGCGATCAAGGCCAAGGAGCTGTTCGCGAACAACAAGGACTACGTGGTGCTCAAGGGCGAGGTGCTCATCGTCGACGAGCACACCGGGCGCATCCTGCCCGGGCGCCGCTACAACGAGGGCGTGCATCAGTCCATCGAGGCCAAGGAGAAGGTGGAGGTCAAGGCGGAGAACCAGACCATGGCCACCGTGACCCTGCAGAACTACTTCCGCCTCTACGACAAGCTCTCCGGGATGACCGGCACCGCCGAGACCGAGGCGGCCGAGTTCGTGAACACCTACGACCTCGGCATCGCCGTGATCGACCCGAACAAGCCGCTGCAGCGGATCGACCAGCCGGACCTGGTCTACAAGAACGAGGTCGCCAAGTTCGCCGCAGTGGTCAAGGACATCGCGAAGCGCCACGAGAAGGGCCAGCCCGTGCTGGTGGGCACCACCTCCGTGGAGAAGTCCGAGTACCTCTCCAAGCTGCTGGCCAAGCAGGGCGTGCGCCACGAGGTGCTCAACGCCAAGAACCACGCCCGGGAGGCCGCCATCGTCGCCCAGGCCGGGCGCAAGGGCGCGGTGACCGTGGCGACCAACATGGCCGGGCGCGGCACCGACATCATGCTCGGCGGCAACGCCGAGTTCGACGCCGTGGAGAGGATGGCCGAGCTCGGTCTGGATCCGGCCGAGAAGCCCGAGGAGTACGAGGCGAAGTGGCCCGAGGTCCTGGCCGCCTGCGAGGAGGCCACGAAGAAGGAGCACGAGGAGGTCAAGGAGCTCGGGGGGCTGTACGTGCTGGGCACGGAGCGGCACGAGTCCCGGCGCATCGACAACCAGCTGCGCGGACGCTCCGGGCGCCAGGGGGACCCGGGGGAATCCCGGTTCTACCTGTCCCTCTCGGATGACCTGATGCGCCTGTTCAACGGCGCGGCGGCGGCCCGACTGATGGCGGGTGCCCCGGACGACACCGCCCTGGAGCACCGGATCGTCTCCCGGGTGATCGCATCGGCGCAGAACCAGGTGGAGGCGCGCAACGCCGAACAGCGCAAGAACATCCTCAAGTACGACGACGTCCTGAACCGCCAGCGCGAGGCCATGTACGCCGATCGGGCCCGGATCCTCGAGGACGACGACATCGCGGAGAACATCCAGAAGTTCGTCACCGAGGTGCTGACCTCCGCGATCGAGGACAAGACCTCCCATGGCCACGCCGAGGACTGGGATCTGGAGCAGCTGTGGGAGCTGCTGGCCGGGATCTACCCGATCAGCATCACCGTCGCGGACCTCGAGGAGGCCGCCGGTGGGCGCGGGAAGATCACCCAGCAGATGATCATCGACGAGGTGCTCTCCGATGCCCGCGTGATCTACGAGCAGCGCGAGGAGCAGGTCGGCTCGGAGGCGATGCGCACCATCGAGCGGCGCGTCGTGCTCTCGGTGATCGGGCGGCACTGGCCCGAGCACCTGTACGAGATGGACTACCTCAAGGAGGGCATCGGGCTGCGGGCGATGGCCCAGCGCGACCCCCTGGTGGAGTACCAGCGCGAGGGCTACGCGATGTTCCAGGAGATGATGGGCGCGATCCGCGAGGAGACCGTCGCCTACCTGTTCAAGCTGGACCTGTCCAAGCAGCGCACGCGCATGTCCTCACAGGCCTTGGAGGTGCCGCAGCAGCCGAAGTTCCTGCGCTTCACCGCCCCGGGGGAGTCCGGGGAGCAGCTCAGCCGCGTCGAGGCGACCGGCGAGAGCTCTGCCGAGGAGCAGGCGGGCAAGGTTGCGGGTGCCGACCGCGCCGCGTCGGAGGGCGCCGGTGCCGGGGCGGATGCCTCCGGGTCTGCCGGATCCGCCGACGGGGAGGCCAGCGAGGGCCAGCCGACCGGCAACCGCGCGGCCCGCCGGGCCCGCCGCGGTTCGGCACGCTCCACACGACGCCGGTGAGTGCCGGAGGCCCCGCGCCTCAGCCGATCTCCGCGGCCACGATCTGCCACTGACCGCGGACTCGGTGGATGCGCAGGGCCAGGGCCCGGCAGCGATCCTCCACCCGCACGACCACGGCGGCCTCGTACTCGTCGGGGGCCGCGCACACTGCCCGGACCCGTTGGGGACGGGCGGGGGAGGCGAAGCGGGACCCGCGCGGGGCCTGCTCCAGCGCCACGATCGTGGGGCTGGGGGCCACCGGGGTCCCAGCCTCCAGGTCGCGCCGTTCCCTGATCCGATGCATGATCATGGGATGCACCCAGCGGGAGAGCTGGTGCAGCTGGCGCCGCCCGGCGACGACCTCCGCGATGGCGGCCCCGACCGCGCCGGCGATCGCGTGCACGCGACGCAGCTCCTCCTCGGGATCCACGGTCCGACGCCGCCACTGGTAGTACGGGGGCGGCCCGGCAGGATGTGCCCCGGGAGTCCCGGGCACGGAGCGGATGGACAGGACCGTGCCGGTGCGCGGCACCCCCGGCATCGGGGCGGTGGTGCGCGGGCTGATGGTCGGGGCGGGCAGCTGGGTGGCGGACATGGCGGGAGTCCTTTCGATGGGTGGTCGTCGTCGGGGTGGGGAGCCCGACCGGATCCGTCACGGCGGCGGTCGGCTCCGCTGAGCATTCGGTCGGGAGCGGGGAGGCGGGGGCGTTCGGCGGTTCAGCTGGCGACCTCCGGTGGAATCGTGAGGACCAGGCCGGGCAGCAGGAAGTCGGGTCCGTCCCGGAGGATGTGCTCGTTGGCGGCGTAGATCCGCTGCACGGCGCGGGCCGTGCGGGCATCGTCCTGGTCTCCGGTGCAGGTCGCGGCGATCTGCCAGAGCGTGTGTCCGCGCAGCACCACCCACGTGGACGCGTCACCGGAGACCGAGGAGTCGGAGACTGTAAGAGCCTCGTCGGCGGCTTCGGCCGCCGTCCGGTCCGGTGAGCTCGGGGGCGGCTGGTCCGCAGGGGATTCGACGTCGGTGCTGCTGGACTGTGTATCGGCGCGGGCGGCGCCGAATAGGGGCGTGAGCTCGGCGGCCTCGCGTACGGCGACGGGGGAGGCCGTGCTCGGGGCCGCGAGCCGTTCGGCCTGAGCCGCCGGCAGGATCGCGGCGGTGGCCGGGAACAGCGGGCTCAGCTGCGTCTCCGGGCCCTCGGACGGGGTCGAGGCGGGCGCATCCGCGGCGGTCTGCGCGGCGGCATCGGCGGAGGTGCTCGGAGCGGAGGTCTCGCCGTCGGGGGTCTCGACCGGGTCCGCCGACGCGGAGGTCTCCGCGGCCCCGGAGGGCTGCGGGGTCGGTGAGGGGCTCGCCTCGTTCTGCTGGGCGTGGGCCGCCGGCAGCAGCGCGGCGTTGATCCCCAGGGCTAGCAGCACGACCCGGTACACCGGCCCCGGCAGGGCGACGGGGCGCGGGAGGCGGTGGTGGGCCGGGCGCAGCCGCGGGCTTCCCGGATCCCGGGCGAGCAGGCTGCGCACCGCCAGGACCGCAGCGCCGCAGGACCACCACAGCACCAGGCCCAGCGCCGCCAGGAGCAGGAATCGCACCAGAAGGCGCTCCGGATCCGCGGCGGGGGAGGTCAGCTCGGCCCAGGAGAGGCTTCCCAGCAGGCTCACCAGCCCGGCCGAGGACGCGACTGCTATGGCCCCGAACAGGCACAGCAGCGTCCCGACGCGCCAGAACCCACGGGGCCCAGAACCCTGAAGTCGTTCCATGATGATCACCGATGCTTCCATTTGATGACGTTTGGTGATGTTTGGAAGTCTCTCCCGGGGTCGAGAGGCTGTCAAGGGGTCGGCTGTCCCGATTCCGTCGTCGGGTCTCGAGGCGGCCCGGACGGGGCGGAGGGCCCTAGGATCGGTGCATGAGATGGCAGCGCCTGTTCGAGGACTTCGAGAGCCGATGGGCCGCGCAGCGCCAGCGCGGCATCGAGGAGGATGCGGCGGAGGAATCCCGGCTCATCGCCGCGCGCACCACCATGACGGAGCTGCTGGGCGCCCATCAGGGTGCGGCGCTGCGGCTCATGACTGCCTCCGGCCGCACGGTCGCGGGGGCGCTGGAGAGCGTCGGGGCGGACTGGGTGCTGGTCCTGCAGCGCGGGGAGGAGCATCTGGTCCCGATCCGCGCGATCACCTGGTGGGAGCCCGCCTCACCGCCCCGGCGCGGCGCCTCGGGTGGCACGCTGCGCTTCACGACGGCGCTGCGGGCGCTGGCCGCGCACCGGGAGCCGGTGCGGCTGCTGAGCCTGCGCGGGGCCGAGGAGGTCGAATGCGAGGGCGTGATCGAGCGGGTCGGCGCCGATCACCTGATCCTCAGGCTCAGCGCCGAGCACGCTGGCGCGACCCGGTCAGGTCGGGGTCGGCGGGTCTATCCCTTCCGCGCGATCGCTGCGCTCGCGGTGCCCGCTCGCGGCACCGAGGCCGATGGGCGCTGAGCCCGGCAGAGGAGATGCCGAGCCGGCGGCGTCGTCTGCCGCGTCAGCCCTGCGTGTCCTGGTGTTCGCGGATGCTCGCCGCGGTGCGACGGTAGGCCTGCTCGATGTAATCCTCCAGCACGGACTTCTCCACCCGCCACTGACCGCGCCCGCCCACCTGGATCGCGGGCAGCTCTCCGGAGCGCACCATCGCGCGGGCCTGGGACATCGAGATGTTCAGGGTCTCCGCGACGTCGGTCAGCGTCAGGAAGCGAGGAGCGCTCACGGCTGGCAGTCCTTTCTCACCGGTCTCCGGTCGGGCCCGGGTTGGGCCCCATCATCGCACGGCTCCCCAGTCTAGTCGCCGTCCATCCACAGCCCGGGCGCTGGACTGGGCCGGACCGGAAGGACCGGAGGCGCCAGGAGCGGACCGACCCAGCCTGTGGACGAAAACGGTGTCCGGTCTCACATACCCGCTAGGATGCCGGGCAAGGGGACACACCCCGCGCCGCCCGGGTGAGTCCGGGCGCCCCTGTCCGGCACCGACCGAGCGAAGGACCATCCCGTGCCCGATCACCCGACTCCCACCGCCGCCCTCTCCCCGCGCCTGCAGCGACCCACCTGGCGGGATCCCCGCCTCCTCGTGGGCATCCTGCTCGTGCTCGTCTCCGTCATCGCGGTCGTCGGCATCGTGCGGGCCGGGGATCGGACCGAAGCCTATCTGGCCGCCGCGCACGACATCCGGGTCGGTGAGACCGTCAAACCGGAGGATCTGCGCACCGTGGACGTCAGCCTCGCCGACGCCGGCGAGGGCTATCTGCCCCGGGATGCCCAGCTGGCCGAGGGGGCGGTGGCCACGCAGCCGATCTTCACCGGCCAGCTCATCCCGCGCAGCAGCATCGGTGCCGCCGACGCCCTGCACCGCAAACCCATGTCCCTGACGCTGCCCCGGGACCAGACCGGCGGTCTGGAGGTCGGGCAGAGCGTGGATGTGTGGGTGACCGATCAGGCGCAGGCCGGCCAGGACACCCCCGATCCCGCCCGGGCGGTCACCGGATCGGAGATCGCGCGCATCACCCGAGATGACACCGCGATCGGCGGATCCGACCAGGTCACCGTGCAGGTCCTGGTCGAGGAGGAGGACCTGCCCTCGCTGATCCGGGCCTCCGCCTCGGATGCCCGGGTGACCCTCGTGCCCACGTACCGGAGCCTGCCGTGAGCGCCCGATGGTCGGTGGTCCTGCTCGGTGACGACGAGGGCGAGGTGCTCGCGCGCATCGAGGACAGCCGCTCCGGGCTGACCGTGGTGCGCAGCTGCTTCGAGCTCTCGGAGGTCCTGGCCACGGTCTCCGGCGGCCTGGCCGATGCCGTGCTGATCGTGGGCCCCACCCCGGATCTGACCCTCTCCCTGGTCCAGACCCTGCGCTCTGCCGGGGCCGCCGTCGTGCTCATGGGAGCCGACGCCGGGGAAGGGGACTGGGGGCTGGTCACGATCCCCGCCTCCGCCTCCGCCGAAGTGATCCGCCAAGCCCTGGAGACCCCGGTGCCGGAGATCGCCTCGGCCACGGCCGAGCCCGCGGTGCCCGAGGACCTCGGCTCCGAGGATCTTCTCCCGTCCGAGCCGGCCGCGGCGAGCTCCTCGACCGAGATGCCCGCGGCGGAGCGGGAGAGCCCTGCCCGGGGCGAGAGCACCGTGGTGTGGGGGCCGCTCGGGGCCCCGGGCACGACGACGGCGGCCGTCGGGATCGCGGCCGAGCTGGCCGCGGCCGGGCACCGCACCCTGCTCGTGGACGCGGACACCTTCGGCGCCGGCATCGCGGCCTTCCTCGGCCTGCTCGAGGAGAGCTCCGGACTCTCCCGGGCCTGCCGGGCCGCCGAACGCGACGTGCTGGACGCGGGGAGCCTGACCGAATGCGTCGACGTCGTGCGGATCGGCCGACGTCGGCTGGAGGTGCTCACCGGGATCACCCGGCCCGAACGCTGGATCGAGGTGCGCCGGGCACCCCTGCTGAAGGTGCTGCGCCTGGCCCGGCAGGAGTACGACGCGGTGATCGTCGACGTCGGCTACAGCCTGGAGCAGGAGGAGTCCTGGGTCCTGGACCCCGGGGCGCCGCAGCGCAGCACCGCGACGCTGACTGCTTTGGCCGATGCGGATCGCATCCTGGCCGTCGGGCAGGCGGATCCGATCGGCCTGCCCCGGCTGGTGCGCGGCGTCGAGGACCTGCAGCGGCTGCGCGAGCTCGAGCCGAGCATGCCGTCCCCGACCGTCGTGGTCAACAAGCTGCGCGCCGAGGCCGCCGGTGCCGGGGAGGAGCGCGCCGCGGAGGAGATCGGCCGGGCCTGGGCGCGCTTCGGACCGGGGGAGCCGATCGCTGCGTTCCTGCGGTGGGACCCTCCGGCCTGTGACCGGGCCCTGATGCGCGGCAGGACCCTCACGGAGGAGGCCCCGCGCTCGCCGCTGACGGCGGACCTGCGCGATCTGGCGGCCCTGGTCCGCCCGCTGCCGGAGGGTACCGGTGGCCAGACCCCATCCGAGGCCGCCGAGCAGTCGAGGGCTTCCGGGGGTCGTCGCGGCGCCGGGCAACGCAGGCCGCGGCGGCATCGGCGCTGAGCGCACCGGCCGTGCCTACGATGGGAGGGCCCACCCCATCGCCACGAGACCACCGTCAGCGAGGCTCCCATGACGCTTGCAGAACCGCTTCTGAAGACCGGCGAATTCGGCCCCGGGGACTCCGAGTGGCTGCATCTGCTGGTCGGGGACTGGCAGCTGGTGGCCGATCTGGCACGCGGGGACCTGGTGCTGTGGTTCCCGGAGGACTTCGTCTCGGTGGACCTGTCGGGTCATGCCCAGGGCGGGCCGGCTCCGTTGAGCGGATTCCAGGGCTTGGCCCACGTGCGGCCCTCCAGCGCCCAGACCGTCTTCGACCGGGACATGGTGGGCCGACCCATGGACCCGCAGATCGGCGAGGCGGCGCTGCGGTGCTGGTTCGACCAGACCGTGCAGTCCCTGGAGGAGATCCAATGGGGCGGGGAGTTCCTGCAGAAGGTCGTGGTGTATCCGCTGGTGCGCCACGGGCGCACGATCGCCGTGCTGACCCTGCACAGCGGAGATTTCGCCTCCCGCATGTACGGACGGCTGGATTCGGTGTTCCGGGAGACCGCGCGGGAGCTGCTGAGCATGGTCTCGCGCGGAGCCTGGCCAGAATTCGCAGCGCCCGTGGGCGCCACGCACGGCAACCCGCGGGTCTCCGACGGCGTCATCCGCCTGGACGCCGAGGGGCGGGTGACCTTCGCCAGCCCCAACGCCGTGTCCGTGTACCGCCGCTTGGGATACTCCGGCCCGCTGATCGGGGCCGCGCTGGCGGAGATGACCCGGGGGCTGCTGCCGGAGACCGACAAAGCCGATGAGGTCATGCCTCTGGTGCTGACCGGGCGGATGCCGTGGCGCAGCGAGCTGGCCACGGCCAAGGTCAGCATCACCTTCCGCTCGATCCCGCTGAAAAGGCAGACCCGCCGCGGGGAGGAGCGCTTCGGAGCGCTGCTGCTGTGCCGGGACGTCACGGAGATCCGGCGTCGCGAGCTGGAGCTGATGACCAAGGACGCGACGATCCGCGAGATCCACCACCGGGTCAAGAACAATCTGCAGACGGTCTCCGCGCTGCTGCGCCTGCAGGCGCGGCGGATGACCTCCACGGAAGCCCGGGAGGGCCTCGAGCAGGCCATGCGGCGGGTCGCCACGATCGCCATGGTGCACGAGGTGCTCTCCCAGGGGCTGAGCCAGGATGTGGACTTCGACGAACTGATCGCCCGACAGTTCCGCCTGGCCGCGGAGGTGGCCTCCCCGGGGCAGAGCGTGACGACGCGCAAGGAGGGCCGCTTCGGCCAGCTGCCCAGCGAGCTGGCGACGCCGTTGGCGCTGATCATCAACGAGATCGTGGCCAATGCGGTGGAGCACGGTCTGGACGGGGAGTCCGGCACCGTCACCCTGAACGGCCGACGTCGGGAGCTCCCCGGGGAGGAGGCCGAGCTGGTGGTGACCGTCAGCGACGACGGCGTGGGAATGGGCGAGGCGCCCATCGAGGAATCCGGGGTCTCGGCCTACCGCCCGCCGCAGCGCGGGGAGGGGCTGGGGATGCAGATCGTGCGCACCCTGGTGGCCAGCGAGCTGCGCGGGTCGATCCGCTGGCAGCCGCGTCCCGGGGGCGGCACGACGGTGACCATCACGGCGCAGGTGCCGGGGGAGGCTGGGACCTGAGCCGCCCGGGCAGGGCCCGGACGGACGCGAAGGGCCGCCGACGGTTGCGGTGACCGTCGGCGGCCCTCAGACTGCCCGATGCAGGTGGGCGGATCTCAGGAGGCGCGGCGGGCGCGGGCTGCGCGGCGCTTGAGGGCGCGGCGCTCGTCTTCGCTCATCCCGCCCCACACCCCGGAGTCCTGGCCGGTCTCCAGAGCCCACTGCAGGCAGGTGTCCATGACGGTGCAGCTGCGGCAGACGGTCTTGGCCTCTTCGATCTGCAGGAGGGCGGGTCCGGTGTTGCCCACCGGGAAGAACAGCTCGGGATCCTTGTCGAGGCAGGCTGCGCGACTGCGCCAATCCATATGAACGCTCCTTGTGTGAAGACGCCGTCCCGACGGAGGCGATGCGCGGCGGGAGGGCAGACAGAAGTGCCCCCAAGCCAGGTCGGGGGCCTCGTGCGGTGACTCGTTACAGGTTCGCACGTAAACAGTGCGTGAACAAGGGGTGTGCCCAGGGTCGGGCGATGCGCTCGGATGTTTTATCTCACATCGGTTTTTCCTTGACAGCACAAGCAAAGCGGCGCCGAGGCTCGTCGGAGCGGGGGGTCGTCGGCGGTCGGGGCGGGCTGATTAGGCTGGATCCATGAACACCTCGCCCCCGACCGCCTCAGCCGCCGATGCCCCCCGGGTCCGACCGCCGCGGACCGTGCTGCTGCTGTGCGCGCTGGTGGCCCTGGAGTCGGCGGCGCTGATCGTCGTCGGGCTGGTGCAGGCGGCGCAGGCCTTCCTCTCCCCGCACGTGATGCCCGCCGGGGCCATCGTGCTGATGGGGCTGCTCTACCTGGGCTACGGGGTGTGGCTGATGGCGGCCGCGCGCGGTCTGCGGGCTGGCCGGCTGTGGTCCCGCGCGCTGATCCTGCTCACCCAGGTCTTCCTGATCCTCGTGTCCATCCAGCTGATCTTCCCGTCCTCCCGCCTCCTGGCGGTGCTCCTCGGGGTGCTGGGGGCGGTAATCCTCATGCTGCTGTTCTCCTCACCGGTCCAGCGCCACCTGCTGGCCGGCATCGGCGGCGACGCCGAGGCCGAGCGCGACTGATCCTGCCCCCGCGGGCTCCCGCTCCGCGGGCACCGGCTGGGCCAGGCGCAGGCGCACGACCCCGTCGGGTCGCAGCAGCAGCCCCGTCAGCGCCGGGGGTGTGCCAGGGTGCGGCGGACAGACCTCGGCGCGGAAGTCCGCCTCCAAGCCGCTGCGCGGGCCGAGCACGACGCCGCAGGGCGCCGCCCGCAGCCGGGCAGCCCACGGGGTGCGCGAGGCCGAGAAGCGCCCCGGATCGAACAGCAGCACCGCGGCGTCGGCCGCGTCCACCGTCTCCTCCAGCGCCGGCCACAGCGAGCTCGGCCACAGGTGGGCATCGCACACGACGGCGATCTCCGGCCTGTGCGGGTCGGGGGAGGCCGATGGGCGGGAGCGTGGGCCGCGGGGCGCTGCCGTCGGATCACCCGGGCCCGGGGGCCGGTGCACACGGAAGCCCAGGTGGGGGTTGAAGGAGAGCAGGGCGGCCAGCGCCGCCTCGGACTCGGCCGCGGAGCGCGAGGAGATCCCCATGACGTCGCCCGGGCGCATCTCGAGTCCAGCCTCGGCCCCCGAGGGGGCCTGCACGCCCAGCACCGCGAACCAGCGGTCGCGCCGGGTCAGCACGTGGCGCGAGGGCCGGATCTGGCGCTGATGCCCATCCGCGGCCTCGCCGACCGGCCACTGCAGCCGTGACGGCAGATCGACGAATCGCGGCAGGCCGTCGACCGGGCGCCGGCGCCGTGCGGCTCCTGGGGAGGGCAGAGCCGAGCCCGGTCGCGGAAGGTCCGACGTCGATCGATCGGGGCCGACTCCCGGGGGCAGCAGTCCGGCGGGTTCGCTGCCCGGGGCCAGCGGGCCCTCCACGATCGCCAGTCCGCCGACCAGGTCTCTGGCCCGACGGGGATGGGACAGCAGGAACTCGGCGCGGGGACCGTCGCCCAGGTGCACCCGATTGGGGCACAGCCCCTGCAGGGTGCGCGGAGGAGCCTTGGCGCCGAGCAGGCAGAGGTGCCAGGATCGACCCGCCAGGGCCAGCAGCTCCTCCACCGCCGCCTCCGGGGCCGCCCCCGAGCGGGCCAGGTCCTCGACGATCTTCTCCGTGCCCTGCACGATCAGCAGGGCCGGGGGCAGGGGCCCGGCCTCCTGCTGGTTCCGACGCAGCACGGCCAGCAGCCCGGTGATCAGCTCGGCGCTGAACTCCCGATGCGGGGCACCGGCCAGCCCGCGCAGATCCAGGCCCTGCGCTTGAGCCCGCACGAGATCCTCGAGCGCCGAGCGATCCGCGACCAGCGCGTAGACCGGGAGGCCGCTGGCCCGCGCCTCATCCACGAGGTGCTGGATCCACCGACGCTGCTCCGGCAGGCCGGCGCGCACGTCGATCGGTCCGTGGCGCTCGGGCCGCCAGGACAGATGGCCCTGCCACCCGAGGGAGGGCACCTCGGCCGGGCCCAGGGCCAGCCCGCCGTCGGGATCCGGGGGCAGCTGGATCTCGCCCAGCGCGGGAGGCACCACCGGGGGTGTGCCGGGATGCAGCCGGCGCAGCCGCCGGATGTCCTCGCGCAGACCCGTCCCCGGCTCTCCGCGGCCCGGGGACTCCGGCTGCGCCGGCTCGAGGATCTGCTCGGGCAGGATCCGCAGGCCGGTGTCCAGACGGCGCCGCGGGAAGGCATCGACGAACAGGCTGGTGAAGGCGGAGAGCGCGCCGTCGGCGCGCAGGAATCCGGCACCCGGCCGGGTGCTCGGGATGCGCGCGGCCTCCCCGGAGCCGATGACGTTCATCGAATCCGCCTCCGAGGCCACGCGCAGGCACACGTCGATGCCGACGTTGGCGCGGATGTCCGCGGAGATCGCCCCCTGCGGGCGCTGGGTGGACATGACCAGATGCACCCCCAGGGAGCGACCCACGGTCGCGATGCGCAGCAGCTGCTGCATCGCCTCCGGCAGGGATTCCACGAGCATGCGGAACTCGTCCACGCAGATCAGCAGCTCCGGCAGCGGCTCGCTCAGATCCCGGTGCGCGGGACCGCGCACGAACTCCATCCAGGACCCGACCCCGAGTTCCCGGAACAGCTGCTCGCGGCGGCGCAGCTCCGCGCGCAGGTAGGTCAGGTCCCGGGTCACGGTGGCCTCCTCCAGATCGGTCAGCAGGCCGTGCACGTGGGGCAGGCGGGCCAGCTCCCCGAAGCTGGCCCCGCCCTTGAAGTCGATGAGGACCATGCTCAGCCGCTCGGGGCTGTAGCGCAGGGCGAGACCGGCCAGCAGGGCCCGGAAGAACTCGGATTTCCCGGAGCCGGTGGTGCCGGCGATCACGCAGTGCGGGCCGTGCTCGTTCAGATCCACCCGCAGGGCAGGATCATCCCCGGGCGCCGCATCGGTGCGTCGGCCCAGCTCGGCCACCAGTGCCCAGCTGTCCAGGTTCCTCTGCCACCGGTCGGCGGTGGCCTCCAGGCACAGGTCCTCCCGCGCGGACAGCAGCGCCGAGCCTTCGGATCCCGCCAGTCCTCGCCCGCGGGCTCGCCGGATCAGCTCGGCTCGGGCGCTGCGGGCCAGGCCATCGGGGCGGGTACACAGGACGGGGTGCTCCCCGAGCAGCCCGGGCAGGCTCTCCGCCGCGGCCTCGGGTCCGCTCAGTCGCAGCCCGGCCTCCTCCTGGCGCACGGTGATGGCCTCGGGCTCCGGAGGCAGCCTGACCCCGCGGGCCGGGTCGGCGATGCGCACGCGCGGCAGCGCCGTGCTCGGGGCCGGGGCCGCCTCCAGGAGGACCAGGACCGTCCGGGGGCTCGACGGCTCGGGGGCCTCGGCGTGGACCACCGCGACGCCGGGGTGCGCGCTCCACCGCAGCAGCGGGTGGGAGGAGGGCATCGGGTGGCGCGTGCGGATCTGGATCTCCCAGCCGGCCAGCAGGATCTGCGCGATCAGGGCGTCCTGCACCGCCGGCGGGCCCAGCAGCACGTGAGGTCGGTCCAGGCGGGAGAGGATGGGCACGGCCTCCATCAGGGGCACCTGCTGGTGGCGCTGTCCCTCGGGGCGCAGGTGCGCGGCGCGGCGCCCGCGACCCCAGCGCACCCAGGGAGGACCCTCCTCGGGCGGCTGTGCCGGGACGCCCGGCAGCAGGCGGGCGCCCCACGGCGGGGCGGCCGCGGCGCAGTCGCCGAGGTCCCGTGCGCACGTCCGCTCCAACAGACGTCGGTTCTTCGCCGTCGAGCTGCCCCGGCTCAGCCAGTGCGCCGCGGCCATGGCGGAGCTCATCACGCAGAAGATCAGGATTATCCACAGGTCCAGCAGCCACGCCATGAGACCCCCGATCAGCAGGGGGAGGGCCATCGTCACGGCGAGGGTGCGCCATCCGGAGCCGGGCGGGTGTAGCTCGACCGGGCGCACCGGCATCGGGCCGCGGCGGGTGCGCTGGGGAGCGGGCGCGCGGGGATCCGTCAGCGTGAGGCGGGAGCGGCCGATCGGGCACGAGTCCTGCGGGGTCAGGACGCGGCGTCGGCCGTCGGCGTCCTCCCAGGCCACACCGTCCGGATCCACTCGCAGCCTGCCCTCCACGGGACGCAGCGAGGGGTCCTCGAGGCACAGCCGGGCGGCGTCCTTGCCGATCTCCAGGACGCCGCGGCTCAGCGTCGCGTGGGCCCCCGTGGCCGGGCCCTCCGTGACCACCGCCAGCAGTCCGTCCCCCGGGAGGGTCTCGGCCGGGCCGCGGGTCACCACGGCCCCGTCCACCAGCGGCTCCGTCCCCATCTGCAGGTGCCGCAGCATCCGTCCGTCGGCCGACCAGTCCCCGGTCGTGCCGAAATGGGCGTCGAGGGCCTCGGCCAGCGCGGCGCCCGAGCAGGCGGGCGGGGCCTGCACCCGCAGGCGCACCGAGCGGGCGGAGACGGGATCGAAGGTCGTCAGATGCAGCTGCATGGGACCAGGGGAGCACACCGCGCGGCCCCGAGAGGCAGGCTGTCGGTGGGCGCCCGGGCCCGGTGTGGATGACCCGTGCTGACAGGTGTCCTCCTCCACCGGCTGCGATGACGCCCGGCATCCGGGATGGGAGATGACTGCGGGGCGCAGGCGCCCGGGAAGACCCACGCGGCCCGGTCCATTAGAGTCGTGTAGGAGTGCTGTCCTGCTCCGCGCCCCGGTGCGCGGTCGGACGGGACAGGGACGGAAGACACCGGCCTCCGGCGGGTTCCCACCTCTTCGCGGGCGGGGGACGTGCCCGGAGCAGCCAGAGCGACAGGAGTTTCGCGTGAACGCAGATCTAGTGGTCGTGGGGTCCGGCCTGTTCGGCCTGACCATCGCCGAGCAGGCCGCCTCCGAACTGGGGCTGAAGGTGGTCATCCTCGACCGCCGCTCCCACATCGGGGGCAACGCCTACAGCGAGAAGGAGGAGCGCACCGGCATCGAGGTGCACCGCTACGGCGCGCACCTGTTCCACACCTCCAACGAGCGGGTCTGGGAGTACGTCAACCGCTTCACCAAGTTCACCGACTACGTGCACCGGGTCTACACCCGCCACAACGATGAGGTCTTCCCGATGCCCATCAACCTGGGCACCATCAACCAGTTCTTCCGCGCGGCCTACGGGCCCGCCGAGGCACGCGCCCTGATCCAGGAGCAGGCCGGGGAGCTAGCGGGCACGGACCCGCAGAACCTCAACGACAAGGGCATCCAGCTGATCGGGCGCCCCCTGTACGAGGCCTTCATCAAGCACTACACCGGCAAGCAGTGGCAGACCGACCCCAAGGATCTGCCGGCCTCGATCATCTCGCGGCTGCCGGTGCGCTACACCTACGACAACCGCTACTTCAACGACACCCACGAGGGCCTGCCCGTGGACGGGTACACCGCGTGGCTGGAGCGCATGGCCAGCCACCCGAACATCGAGGTGCGCCTGGACACCGACTTCTTCGATGAGGACCACGAGTTCTCCCGGATCAAGGTGCTCGGCCAGGTGCCCGTGGTCTACACCGGCCCGGTGGACCGGTACTTCGACTACGCCGAAGGCGACCTGTCCTGGCGGACCATCGACCTGGAGGAGGAGGTCCTGGAGATGCAGGACTTCCAGGGCTGCGCCGTCATGAACTACCCGGACCCGGACGTGCCCTTCACCCGCATCCACGAGTTCCGCCACTTCCACCCGGAGCGGGATTACACCAAGGACGCCACGGTGATCATGCGGGAGTTCTCCCGCTTCGCCGAGAAGGGCGATGAGCCGTACTACCCGATCAACACCTCGGTGGACCGGCAGAAGCTCCTGAAGTACCGGGATCTGGCCGCCGGCGAGTCCGACGTGCTGTTCGGTGGGCGGCTGGGCACCTACAAGTACCTGGACATGCACATGGCCATCGGCTCGGCCCTGTCCATGTTCGACAACAAGATCCGCCCGCACTTCTCGGGCGGGCAGAAGCTGGTCAGCGGAGGGATCGAGGCATGAGCGAGTCAACCACGTCCGGCGCGGCTCACAAGCGCCGCGCAGCACAGCCGATGACGACTCTGCAGCGGGTCATCTTCCCCGCTCCGGAGCAGATGGACACCGTCGCCCTGTATGTGGATTCCGGGCAGACCGCCGGCGTGCAGCTGTCCACGATGAACGGTTCTCTCGGCAGCACGGAGTCCGCCGGCAAGCAGGCTCCGGCGTCCTCCGGGTCGGCACCCGCCGCCGGGTCGGGCTCGGATGCCCACGCCGAGGACTTCATCGACCGCCGCTCCACCCTGGTGCGACCGGGTACCCGGCTGTCCTTCGCCACGTACTTCAACGCCTTCCCCGCCTCCTACTGGAAGCGGTGGACCACGGTCACCGACGTGCGCCTGGCCGTGGAGACGGAGGGCCAGGGCACCATCATCGTGTACAAGTCCAACGCCCGCGGCTCGCTGCAGCGGGTCGCCTCACGGCGGGTCTCCGGCACGGCGTCGTCCACCTTCGACCTGCCGCTGAAGCCCTTCGGCGACGGCGGCTGGTACTGGTTCGACCTCGCGGCCGGGGCGCAGCCGCTGACCCTGCGCGGGGCGGAATGGCAGACGGCGCAGAGCATCGGGCGCGCACCGGGGCGGATCACCCTGGAGATCACGACCCTGAACAAACCCGACTACTGCCTGAACAACCTGCGCTCGCTGGGGAGCAACCCCCAGATCCTGGAGCACCTGCAGGAGATCCTCATCGTGGATCAGGGCACCCGCAAGGTGCAGGACCAGGCGGAGTTCGAAGAGGTCGCGGCCGCCCTGCAGGGGAAGCTGCGCATCATCAACCAGGCCAACCTGGGCGGCTCCGGCGGGTTCGCCCGCGGCATGTACGAAGCCGTGGAGAACGGCTCGGACTACGCGCTGCTGCTGGATGACGACGTCGTGGTGGAGCCCGAGTCGATCATCCGGATGCTGACCTTCGCCGACCTGTGCCGCAAGCCCACCATCGTGGGTGGGCACATGTTCGACCTGTACAACCGCACGGTGCTGCACACCTTCGGCGAGATCGTGAACAAGTACCGGTTCCAGCCGGATCAGCCGGTGGCCGAGCAGGTCCTGGGCCATGACTTCCTGCACGCGAACCTGCGCTCGACGCCGTGGCTGCACCGGCGGGTGGACGTGGACTACAACGGCTGGTGGATGGACCTGATCCCCACCCAGGTGATCCGGGAGATCGGGTTGTCCCTGCCGGTGTTCATCAAGTGGGACGACGCCGAATACGGCGTGCGCGCCAAGGAGGCCGGCTACCACACGGTCTCCCTGCCGGGTGCCGCGGTGTGGCACGTGTCCTGGATCGACAAGGACGACCTCGTCGGCTGGCAGGCGTACTTCCACATCCGCAACCGCATCATCGCGGCGCTGCTGCACTCGCCCTACGAGCGGGGCGGACGCCTGCTGCGCGAGTCTTCCTATCAGGACGTCAAGCACCTGATCTCCATGCAGTACTTCACGGAGGAGGGCCGCATCATGGCCCTGCGCGACGTGCTGGCCGGACCGGATCGGCTGCACGAGATCCAGCCGCAGCGGCTGCCGCAGATCCGCGCGGTGATGAAGGAGTATTCGGACGCGCAGTTCAGCGAGGACATCGATTCCTTCCCCGAGCCGCGCATGGCCAAGCCCCCGCGCAACGGCCGCGGCTTCTCCGCGCCGTCCTACAAGACGCTGGTGCCGTGGGCACTCAAGACCGTGGCCAAGCAGCTGATCAAGCCGGTGGACCCGGAGACCCGGGAGCACCCGCAGGCGCACGTGGCCCACCAGGACAACCGCTGGTGGCGGATGTCCCAGTACGACTCCGCGCTGGTCTCCAACGCGGAGGGCACCGCCGTGTCCTGGTATCGGCGTCGGCCGGAGCAGCTGCGCACCAAGCTGACCGAGGCCACCCGCCTGCACGCCCAGATCCTGTGCCAGTGGCCCCGGCTGCGCGAGCAGTACCGCGAGGCCGCGCCCCGGATCACCTCCTTCGAGGCGTGGAAGAAGACCTTCGACGAGCATACGGACTCCGAGATCACCCGATGACCGAGATCAGCGCGCGCGAGTTCCAGACCCCCGGCCGCGGCCGGGGGCTGATGGACGTGTTCAAGAACAGATTCCTGCTCAAGCTCCTGGTGGACAAGGAGATCCAGGTCCGCTATCGCGGCTCGGTGCTGGGGATCGTGTGGTCCTACATCAAGCCCGGGGTCCAGTTCCTGGTGTTCTACCTGGCGCTGGGGGTGTTCCTGGGCCTGAACAAGGGACTGGAGAACTACGCCGTCTACCTGTTCTCCGGGATCATCCTCATCAACTTCTTCGGTGAGGCCTTCGGCAACGGGGCGCGCTGCTTCGTGGGCAACGGGGCGCTGATCAAGAAGATCTACCTGCCGCGGGAGCTGTTCTCGGTCTCCACCATCTGGGTGGGGCTGATCCACTTCGTCCCGCAGCTGCTGGTCCTGCTCATCGCCTGCTTCGCGGTGGGCTGGCACCCGGGCCCCAAGCAGATCGGCGCGGCGCTGGCCGGCATCGTGCTGATCTCCGTGTTCTCCTACGGGCTGGGGCTGATCTTCGGGGTGGCCAACGTGTTCTTCCGGGATTCGGAGAACATCGTGGATCTGCTGGTGATGATGCTGACCTGGCTGTCCCCGATCATGTACTCCTGGACGATGGTCCAGGAGAAGGCCAGCGCCTGGCTGCTGCACCTGTACATGGTCAACCCGATCACGATCTCGGTGGAGCTGTTCCACTACGCCTTCTGGAGCGCGACCCTGCACGGGCCGGATCCGGCGTCGTGGTACGTGTATCCGCACCTGCTCAGCGTCTGGACGCCGGTGGCCTTCGTGATCGCCTTCGCCTTCGTGTTCCTGGGGGACCTGCTCTTCCGGGCCTTCGAGGGCAACTTCGCCCAGGAGCTCTGATTCGCTGTGTCTTGGATCGACGACGACCCGGAGCTGTCCGCGCCCCGGGAGCCCTATTCCCCCTCCACCGAGCCGGTGGTCATCCGCATCGAGCACGTGGTCAAGAAGTTCGTGCTGCGCCACACCCGGTCGATGAAGGAGGCCTTCGTGTGGCTGATCAAGGGCCGCAAGGGGGACCTCTCGGAGAAGTTCCGCGCCCTGGACGGGGTCTCCCTGGAGATCCACCAGGGGGAGCGGGTCGCGCTGCTGGGCCTGAACGGCTCCGGGAAATCCACCCTGCTGAAGCTGATCTCCGGGGTCATGCATCCCGATGAGGGGGACATCCGCACCCGCGGGCGCATCGCGGGGCTGATCGAGGTAGGCGCCGGATTCCATCCGGACCTGACCGGGCGGGACAACGTGTACCTGAACGGGGCGATCCTCGGGATGACCAAGGAGGAGATCGACGCGAACTTCGACTCGATCGTGGAGTTCTCCGAGATCGCGGACTTCATCGACACCGAGGTGAAGTTCTACTCCTCCGGCATGTACCTGCGTCTGGCCTTCGCGGTCGCGGTGCACACGGATCCGGAGATCTTCCTGGTGGATGAGATCCTCGCGGTGGGCGATGAGCCCTTCCAGAAGAAGTGCATCCGCAAGATCAAGGAGCTCTCCGAGCGGGGGAAGACGCTGGTGGTGGTCTCCCACGACCTGGACATGGTCTCCCGGCTGTGCGAGCGCGGCGTGGTCCTGGAGAAAGGCCACGTGGTCAAGGACGGCGCCATCGAGGAGGCGGTGAAGCACCTGCGCGGCTGATCCTCCCGCGCCTTTCGCTGCCGCCACGGCCTCTCGGGCCCGGCCCCTTCCCGCTGGAGGGGCCGGGCCCGATGCCGTCTCACGGGGGAGGTCGAGCCCGGATCACTGTCCACAGGTATGAGACCGGCCCCTTGAATGTCGGCGGATCTCCTGTATCTTCTCTCTACAAGTGATCCAGGCGACACAAGGGGGAGGTCATGGTCGCTGCCGCCGTCAGAGCTCAGAGCCGGGGCTCGGGTGAGGCCCTGGGCCTCGTCGAGGCCGATGTCCGGGAGATGGTGCGCCGTCAGGGGCTGGATCCCCTCGGCGACGCCGAGCGGGTGCGGGAGCTGATCCGCACGGCCGTGCGCGAGTACGAGGAGAAGGCGGCGATGAGCACCTTGCCGCCGCTGGGCGAGGCGGAGGAGGCCCAGCGCCGGCTCAACGACGCGATCACGGGGTTCGGGCCGCTGCAGCCCTACCTGGATGACCCGACGGTCGAGGAGATCTGGATCAACGCGCCGGATTCGGTCTTCGTCTCCCGGGGTGGGGATTCGCAGCTGACCGGGATGCAGCTGAGCCCGGAGGGCATCCGGCACCTGGTGGAGCGGATGCTCAACAGCTCGGGACGGCGCCTGGACCTGTCCAGCCCCTTCGTGGACGCCTCCCTGCCGGACGGCTCCCGGCTGCACGTGGCCATCCCGGACATCACCCGCACGCACTGGTCCGTGAACATCCGCAAGTTCGTGGCCCGCGCCCGCCGGCTGCAGGATCTGGTGGGCCTGGGCTCCCTGTCTCCGGAGGCCGCCCGCTTCCTGGACGCGGCGGTGCGGGCGGGGCTGAACATCCTGGTCTCCGGGGCGACTCAGGCCGGGAAGACGACCATGCTCAACTGCCTCACGGCCAGCATCGGCGCCCGGGAGCGGGTGGTCACGGTGGAGGAGATCTTCGAGCTGAAGGTCCCGCTGCGCGACGTCGTGAACATGCAGTGTCGCCAGCCCAATCTGGAGGGCCACGGGGAGATCCCCCTGCGGCGTCTGGTCAAGGAGGCGCTGCGGATGCGCCCGGACCGGCTGATCGTGGGGGAGGTGCGCGAGGCGGAGGCCCTGGACATGCTCATCGCCTTGAACTCGGGGCTGCCGGGGCTGTGCACGATCCACGCGAACTCCGCCCGGGACGCGGTGACCAAGATCTGCACCCTGCCCCTGCTGGCCGGGGAGAACATCAGCAGCCAGTTCGTGGTGCCCACCGTCGCCTCCTGCTTCGATCTCGTCGTGCACTGCGGGCGGGAACCGGGTGGGACCCGACGGGTCCAGGAGATCCTGGCGATCGGGCAGCGGGTGGAGAACGGCGTCATCGAGACCTCGCCGATGTTCCGCAGGATCGGCGGGATGGCCGCGGAGCTGGTGTGCACCGCCGCCGAGGTGCCCAGCTCCCTGAAGTTCGAGACCCGCGGGATCGGCACGGAGGGTCTGCTGCCCGCGGCGGATCTGTCCGAGGAGGCGGCCCGATGAGCGCCGCCGTCGGCCTGCTGCTGGGCATCGGGCTGCTGCTGGTGTGGAGCGCCTGCTGGACGCGCCCGACGACGACGCGGATCCGCCCGGTGCGCACCTCCCGGATCCTCGTGGCCCTGCGCCACGCGGGGGTGGATCGGGTCTCGGTGCGCGGCTTCCTGGGGCTGTGCGCCGCAAGCTGTCTGGTGTGTGGGCTGGGCGCGCTGGCGCTGACCCAGATCTATGCCCTGGGTGCCTGCGCGGCGGTGCTGGGGGCATGGGCCCCGTGGGGGCTGGTGGCCTGGCAGGCGCGGCAGCGCGATGCCCGGGTGCGCCGGCTCTGGCCGGATGTGGTGGATCATCTGCGCTCCGCGATCCGGGCCGGGCTGTCGCTGCCGGAGGCGATGATCCAGCTGCAGTACCGCGGTCCGGAGCAGCTGAAGCCGGCGTTCGCGGCCTTCGCCACGGATTACCGGGCGACGGGGGACTTCAACGGGTGCATCAACCGCTTCAAGGAGCGGATGTCGGATCCCATCGCGGATAACATCGTCGAGGCCCTGCGCGTCACCCGCGAGGTCGGCGGCACCGATCTGGGCAGACTCCTGGGCACGCTGGCGGGTTTCCTGCGGGAGAACAGCCGCACCCGGGCCGAGCTGGAGGCCCGCCAATCGTGGACGGTCAACGCCGCCCGACTGGCCATCGCCGCCCCCTGGATCGTGCTGCTGCTCATGACCACGCAGCCGGCCGCCCTGCAGGCCTACAACTCCCTGACCGGGTACGTGGTGATGCTCGGCGGGGCTGGGATCTCCGTGCTGGCCTACCGCCTCATGCTCCGCATCGGAGCGCTGCCCCCGGATCGGAGGGTGCTGCGATGACGAGCACACCGCTGTCCGCGCTGATCCTGCTGGGGCTGATGCTGGCCCTGGGGCTGGGGCTGATCTGGGCCGGGCTGCCGCAGCGGCGCCGGATCACCTTCGCGGAGCGCGTCGCTCCGCAGCTGCGCTCCGCGGGCCTGCGCTCCTCCCTGCTCAGCGAGGCTCCCGACGCCTCCGATCTGGGAAACGCCTTCGTCCGGGTGCTGCGACCCCTGGTGCAGCGGCTGGCGGCGGGCCGGCTGCTGCGCGGAGGACCGGCCGAGACCCGAGCGCTGCAGCGGCGGCTGATCAAGGCCGGGGCGCGGATCTCCCCGGTCGAGTTCCGCGGAGAGCAGCTGATGTGCGCCGCGGCCGCAGCGGGGGTCGGGCTGCTCCTGGTGGCCCTGGGGTGGGCGAACCACGTGATCGGCGCGCTGCCCGGTCTCGTCCTGGTCGGGGTGTGCGCGGTGTGCGGGTTCATGATCCGCGATTACCTGCTCTCCCGCCGGATCACCGCCCGCGAGAAGCGGATGCTCGGGGAGTTCCCGGTCATCGCGGAGCTGATGGCCCTGTCCGTCACGGCGGGGGAGTCCGCGCTGGCGGCCCTGGAGCGGATCTGCCGCAGCTCGGACGGCGAGCTCAGCGAGGAGTTCCGCAGCGTGCTGGCCGACGCCCGGGCGGGGGTCGGTGTGGTCGAGGCGATGCAGGCCTTCGCCCAGCGCATCGACCTGCCCTCCCTGTCCCGCTTCGTCGACGGGATCACCGTCGCGATCGAACGCGGCACGCCCCTGGCCGATGTGCTGCGCTCCCAGGCCCAGGACGTCCGCGATCAGGCCAAGCGCGACCTCATGGAGGTCGCCGGCAAGAAGGAGATCGCGATGATGGCCCCCGTCGTCTTCCTCATCCTCCCGCTGACCGTGGTCTTCGCCGTCTTCCCCGGTCTCGCAGTGATCGACATCGGCCTGTGAGACCCCTTCAGAGCTTCCCCATCCATCACCCGACTGTCCCGGAAAGGACGACATCATGAGAACCCTCCGCACCCTCACCCTGACCCTGCTGGCCGCCGTGCACGCGCTGAGCCTGCGGCTGCGTCCCCAGCCCGGGGAATCCCGGGACCGCGGGGACGTGCCGGGCTGGGTGATGATCACGATGATGAGCGCCCTGCTCGTCGCCGCCCTGCTGGCCATCGCCATCCCCGCGCTGACCGGCATGTTCAACAACGCCATGAGCAAGGTGGGCTGAGCATGGTCCGCGGCGGCCCCGGCGCCGCCTCCCGCGGGATCCGCGGCGTCGGGCAGCGGCCCCGTGCAGGCCGCGGTGCGGGAGGGCCGGGGGCGGATGCGGAGGGTGACCCGCAGCGCGGCTCGGCCGTGGCCGAGTTCGTCATGGTCAGCGCCGTGCTGATGCTGCTGTTCATGGCCTGCCTGCAGATCGGCTTCGCCCTGCACGTGCGCAACACAGTGCAGGACGCCAGCTCGACGGGCGCGCGCTATGGGGCCCTGCGCGACCGGACTCCCCAGGACGGCGCGGAGCGGACCCGGGAGATCCTGAGCGCCTCCCTGCCGCAGCGATACGCCCAGGATGTGCGGGCCTCGGTGACCTCCGACGGCGCGCAGCGCGTCCTGCAGATCACGGTCGCCACGCCCCTGCCCGTCCTGGGACCGTGGGGACCGGCGGAGGGGATCGAGGTCAGCGGCCATGCGATCCTCCCCTGAGCCGCGGGGCCGGCACGCGGCCGAGCGGGGCAACGCGATCATCGAGTTCGTCTTCCTCGCCGTCATGCTGATGATCCCGACGGTCTACGCCCTGCTGGCCATCTCCCACGCCCAGTCGGGGGCCTACGCGGCGGTCGCCGCGGCCCAGCAGTCCCTGCAGGTCATCGAGGCCGGGGATCGCTCGGAGGTCTCCGGTGCCGCGGCGCAGGAGGCCGCCCGCTTCGCGGCCCGCGACTACGGCGTGGACCCGCAGCAGGTGAGCGCCGAGCTGTCCTGCGTCGGAGACTGCTCGGGCCAGCGCAGCATCCGGGTCCGGGTCAGCGTCGGGGTGGATGCCCCGCTGCTCGGCTGGGTCTCGGATCGCGGTGTCATGACCATGACCTCGGAGCTGGCCTCCTGGGGAGGGAAGTACGAATGAGCATCACCGACCGCATGACGCCCGCCGGAGGCCGCCGTGCCGGAGCACCGCGGGCGCCAGGCACGGTGAGTCGGCGGCGAGCCGGCACCCGGGGCGAGGAGGCGGAGCGCGGAGCCGTCGGGGTCCTGGCCCTCGGGCTGTGCGTGATTCTGCTGCTGCTCAGCGTCACCGTCATGGCCGTCAGCTCCGTGTACATCGAGCAGCGCAAGCTGCAGCTGCTGGCGGACCAGTGCGCGGACGCCGCCACCACTCGGGTCGCCGGCTTCGATGCGGACGGAGCTCAATCCGGGGTCATGCTGGATCCGGGACAGGTGACCACGGCCACGCAGGAGGTGATCGGAGGAGTCGGCCACGGGGTGGATGCCGTGGCCATCGCCCCGGGCACCGGGGCCGTGGACGCGAGCACCGCGAGGGTCGAGCTCACGGCGCGAGCCCACCCGCCGCTGGTCGGGTGGGTCGTGCCCGACGGGGTGCGGATCCGGGCCGAGAGCAGCGCCCGAGTGGTGCTCACCCGCTGAGTCGTCGTTCCGGAGCAAGGGGCCAGCTGAGCGGATCGGGTGAGCTCGTCCCGGCGCGCCGACGCCAGATCCCGGTTCGCAGTGACGGTGACGGGCGGTGGTGAATGACGCCTTCGGAAAGATCCCCGCCGGGGACTCGACGAGCGTGCTGATCGCCTCGGCCGCCCACGAGACCCCGGAGTCTTCGGGGCCCGCCCAGTCGGCATCGGCTAGAATGGGGCCCTATGGCTTCCACCGACTTCACCGCCGAGATCCAGCAGCTGCGGGACACGTACTCCCAGATCGAGCAGGTCAGCGACGTCCCGGCCCTGCGCGAGGACATCGCCCGGCTCTCGGAAGCCGCCGCGGCCCCGGATCTCTGGGATGATCCCGACGCCGCCCAGGCGGTCACCTCCCAGCTCTCGCACAAGCAGTCCGAACTGGAGCGGCTGACCCGACTGGGCGGGCGCATCGAGGACCTGGAGACCATGGTGGAGTTGGCCGCGGAGGAGGACGCCCCGGAGATGCTCGCCGAGGCCGAGACCGAGCTGGCCTCGATCTCCAAGGCGCTGACGGACCTGGAGGTCGTCACCCTGCTCTCCGGGGAGTACGACCCCCGTGAGGCCGTGGTGACCATCCGCGCCGGGGCCGGGGGAGTGGACGCCGCGGACTTCGCGGAGATGCTCATGCGCATGTACCTGCGCTGGGCGGAGAAGAACGGGTACCCCACCAAGGTCCTGGACACCTCCTACGCCGAGGAGGCCGGGCTGAAGTCCGCGACCTTCGAGATCAAGGCCCCCTACTCCTTCGGGCGGCTGTCCGTGGAGGCCGGCACGCACCGGCTGGTGCGCATCAGCCCCTTCGACAACCAGGGCCGGCGCCAGACCTCCTTCGCCGCGGTGGAGGTCATCCCGCTGATCGAGCAGACCGACTCCATCGAGATCCCGGAGAACGAGATCAAGGTGGATGTGTTCCGCTCCTCCGGGCCCGGCGGGCAGTCCGTGAACACCACGGACTCCGCGGTGCGCATGACCCACATCCCCACCGGCATCGTGGTGTCCATGCAGAACGAGAAGTCCCAGATCCAGAACCGCGCCGCCGCCCTGCGCGTGCTCCAGTCCCGCCTGCTGCTGCAGCGGCGGGAGGAGGAGAACGCCAAGAAGAAGGAGCTGGCCGGGGACGTCAAGGCCTCCTGGGGGGATCAGATGCGCTCCTACGTGCTCAATCCGTACCAGATGGTCAAGGACCTGCGGACCAATCACGAGCAGGGCAACCCGGCGGCCGTGTTCGACGGGAACATCGAGGACTTCATCGACGCCGGGATCCGCTGGCGGGCCGGGACCCGCCACGAACAGAACGACTGAGACCGAGGAATGGCAGCGACCAAGAAGAAGAAGGGCCTGCGCGAGACGGCCGACGGGCGCCAGGTCATCGCGACGAACCGCCGGGCCCGGCACGACTACAACCTCATCGACACCTACGAGGCCGGCGTCGTCCTGCTGGGCACCGAGGTGAAGTCCCTGCGCGACGGCGGGGCCTCCATCGTGGACGGCTTCTGCCAGTTCACCGGTGGCGAGCTGTGGCTGGAGAACATCCACATCGCCGAGTACGGGCACGGCTCCTGGACCAATCACGCCGCCCGACGCCGCCGCAAGCTGCTGCTGCACCGCACCGAGCTGCGGCGCCTGGAGCAGAAGGGCAAGGAGACCG
The DNA here is from genome assembly GCF_044878465.1 of Rothia sp. BD8. Lineage (NCBI taxonomy): Bacteria > Bacillati > Actinomycetota > Actinomycetes > Micrococcales > Micrococcaceae > Rothia > Rothia sp. BD8. The sequence goes on from NZ_JANJES010000001.1 coordinate 353,908, forward strand.
GCTACACGATCATCCCGCTGCAGCTGTACTTCCGGGACGGGCGGGCCAAGGTGGAGATCGCCCTGGCCCAGGGCAGGCGGGAGTACGACAAGCGCCACGCCCTGCGCGAGGCGCAGGACAAGCGTGAGGCCCAGCGGGCGATGCGCTACCGGAACCTCGGCTGAGCCCCTTCCCCTCCGCGCGTCGAGGCGGTAGAGTAGGAGGAACCGCATCACCGACGGGCCCTCCGGTCCCGTCGCGGTGCGGATGCTGATTGAGAATCGCATACGGGGATGATCGGTTTCGACGATGCCAGCTGCGGCAGGTGAAGCGGGCCGAGAACGCAGAGTCATCTCGTTAATGTCCTCTGCACACCAATAAGTGCCAAATCTGAAAAGCGCACTGACTTCGCTCTCGCTGCGTAAGTAGCCTGAGCAGTCTGCTAGCCCGGGGTCGCTTCCGCCCCGGTTCCTAGCATCAGCTGAGGAAGCCACTGCTCCAGTCCCTCTCCGCAGGGGGCTGGGGAACACTCATGCGGATAGGTTCGGCGGCAACCCGTGTGCGGGAGTGCCGGAGCCGAGAACACCGTGACGCACACTGCGCCCGGAGAAACCCTGCCAATCCTGCATCGGACCGGGGTTCGATTCCCCGCATCTCCACCCCGTCGCCGTGAGGCGCGGCGTCGTTCCCGTGAGGGATCGATGCCGCGCCTCACGGTCGTTAAGGCACCCTTTCGCCCCGTACCCACACCATCCCGCGACCACCTTCCAGGAGGAGCCATGACCGAGAACCCCCGCGATTCCCAGAACGACGCCGCCGGGACCCCCGGCGAGAGCGCCTCGACCCCACCCCGATACGGCCAGGCCGCCTCCGAGCGCACCGGCGAGGAGCAGGCGAGCTCCGGCCAGACTCCCTACGGACAGGGCCCCTCCGGACAAGCCGGCGGCGGCCAGCCGCCCTACGCCCCGTACGGCTACGGGCAGCAGCCCTCCTCTGGTCAGCCTTCCTACGGCCAGAGCGGCTACGGGCAGAACAGCTATGGGCAGAACGGCTACGCCTCGAACGGCTACGGACAGAACGACGGCCAGTCCTCCTACGCCCCGTACGGCTACGGGCAGCCCTCCCAGACCGGTCCCGGCGTCGGCGCGACCTCCGCCCCGCAGGGCTACGGCGAATCCTCATCCTCCGGATACCCCGCCGCCTACGCCCCGTACGGGGCCTCCTATGGGGTGCCGGGCTCCGTCGGTGGACGCCCGGCCGGCTGGGGGCTCGGATTGGCTTCGCTGATCTGCGGCGGGGTCAGCCTCGTCTTCTTCTGGCTCTACCTGCCGATGCTGGCCGCGATCGCCGCGATCGTCCTGGGCATCCTCGCCCTGCGCGCGGTGGGTCGCTCCGGGACCCGCGGCGGCTCAGGGAAGGTCATGGGCATCATCGGTCTGTGCACCGGCGGCCTGGGGCTGATCCTCGGGATCCTCATGATCGTCCTCGTCGCGGCCCTGTACGCCGAGGTCTCCGAGGAGTGCGGCTCCCCGGATTCGTACGGCTACGAGCAGTGCGTCCAGGACGGTATCGGCATCTGACCCGGTTCGGCCCGGGAACCGCCGCGCCCCCCCCGCCCCCCGGGGGGGGGGGGGGGGGGGGGGGCCCCCGGGGGGGGGGGGGGGGGGGGGTGGGGGGGGGGGGGGGGGGGGGGGTGGGGGCCCCCGGGGGGGGGGGGGGCCCCGCCCCCCCGGGGGGCTGCCCCCCCCCCCCCCCCGGCGGCGCCCCCGGCCCCGGCCCGCCCCGCCACCCCGGTTCTTCGCCAAGGTCAACGACCGCGGCGTGCCGATGCGCGCCCTGATGGCCACCTCCGCGGTGGGCCTGATCGGCTTCATCGCCTCCCTGTTC